>JAZALG010000120.1:0-10443 GCA_036229545.1 Planctomycetota bacterium
TGACACGTTCTTTTTTAAGACGGCCCACCACAAAGCGAGTCAAGTTGTAAGCGATTGCCCCTAATGCACCGTAGCGCTGACGGTAAAATCGGCGCCGGGAAACTGCGTAACGGGCTAAAGCCGCCTGTTCATCCTGCCCGGCACTCCGGTTGTAAAAATGGACCATCTCAGCCCGAGGCACCTGAACACAGGTAAACCCCCTCCTTCTCAACCGCATGGAGAGATCGGCATCCTCAAAGTAGAAGGGATAGCCCGGATCAAAAGGGCCCAGCAGCTGAGCCAGATCCCGATCCATGAGAAAACAAAAGCCTGAAAGCATGGAGACTTCTCGTGGCCCTGTGGCCGTCCACGCATCAAGAGCACGGCGCGTTCTCTGCCGAGCGTGCCATCTTCCCCACGCGGGAATCACCCGGGCAGCGCCTTCTGATTTGAGAGACCACAGGGAGGGCAACTCAACCGGTGGCAGTTGGAAGAACCGGCTGGGGTCAAGAAAGCCCCTTGGGCCGACCATCCCGCACTGTTCCTCTTGGCGAAGATGATTGAAAAGCGCCGCAAGGCATCCGCGAAATGCCATCACGTCGGGGTTGATGACCAATACATAACGGCCCCGAGCCCGTTCACAGGCCATATTCATCCCAACGGCATAGCCACTGTTCTGTGCAGATCGAATCAGGGTCACGTCGTCTTGGTTTTCAAGTGCAGCCAGATGCTCCTCCTCGTTCGGGCCTGAAGCGTTATCAACAATGATGAACTCGATCGATCCCTGGCCCCCCTCCTCTCCTTCAAACTGCTGGCCCCTGAGGTTGGGAAGCAGGGCCCGTGTCATCGCACCACTCCTCCAATTGACGATCAGAACGGAAAGGTCTGGGACTCCGGTCATGATTTGGGTCCTTCCTCGACGGGACCAATCTCAAAGCGGTGGTGTAATCGAACTAAGCCGGGGTGATTCTCTTGCTGAACCACCATGAGATTCTCTGTGGCTTGCCGGTGATCGTACATATGAATTCCATGCTCATCGAAGAGGTAGCCCACAACCGTGTACTCACCTTCGGAAAGACGAAAATCCGGCAAATAGAGGCGAGCACAATGCGTCCCTGTGCCCCACAGGGTTGGTACTCCTTCGAGGTGACTGTTAAACGTCGCAGCGAGAACGTTATCCGTGCGAAAAATTGCCACCCCGACGTTCACACCCTGGTCCGGCTGATCAACGTGAAAATTCACCTGGAACACGATGTCTACACCCGTCTCCACTGTGTCAGGCAAAGGTGACACTTCATCCACTCCCTCCGTCCCAAGATACAGCCCTACCTCGTCAATTGCGGGGAGATTGTCCCCGACGGCCTGTTCGTGCCCCGCTACGTGCTGGTGTGGGTCGTGATCGAGACTTCTTTCGTAATTCGCATACTGAAGCGTGACATCCTGCGGCAGCCCCCGCATCTCAATGCGACCGTCCTTCAACCAGATCACCTCATCACAAATCTGTCGCACGTCGTAGAGGCTGTGACTGCAGAACAAGATCGTTTTTCCGGCCTTACGAAATTCGAAAATGCGATCGATGCACTTCTTCTGAAAGTACAGATCGCCCACGGCCAAGATCTCATCGATGATCAGAACCTCAGGGTCAATCGCCGTGGCCACGCTGAATCCCAAACGCATGATCATGCCGGAACTGTAGGTTCGAATGGGCTGGTCGATGAAGTCTCCGAGCTCAGCAAACTCCACAATGCTGTCAATCTTCTCTTCGATCGCAGCTCGACTAAAACCCTGGACCTGCGCCGCAAGGTAGATATTGGCGCGTCCCGTAAACTCGCTGTGAAATCCGGTCCCCAACTCCAGCAAACTCGAGACGGCCCCGGATAGACCGAAACTCCCGGACGTTGGCAAGGTCGTTCCAGCCAAGATCTTGAGCAAGGTCGACTTGCCCGCACCATTCTCTCCGATCACACCAAGCGCACGCCCTGGAGCCACCTCGAAACTGATATCCGTGAGAGCCTCAAAGGGCTCGTGGTATCGCTTCTTCGTGGGACTCACCAACTCCTTGAGGCGCGCCATCGACCCTGGATAGAGCTTGTACGTTTTGGACAAATTGCTGACGACAACACCGGAGTCTGAATGTGGTGATTCCATCTACACCTCGTCTGCAAAGTGTCCCTTGCATCGCAGATAGTACGCGTAGCCCAGCAGCAGTACCGCCAGGCTCAATGCAAGAAGGTTAAAGAAGGTTGTGAGAGGAAAAGCCACCACCCCATAACTGAAGATTGACCGCCACATCCCCAGCATGCCGGCCATGGGGTTGTAGTTCATCACCTGCTTACCGAATCGAACATCGGACAGGCTCGCTTCTTTGCTCAAGAGGACCTCCCGAGCGGATTGCAGCGCTTCCTGATCAGTCCCTGAAGACTCAAGAGCCACCACCTGATGCGTGGCCTGATCCACCTGAACCGTCAAGGCATGGTCCACCGCATCGAGGTCATAGAAAACCGGCGTAGTAAACATCCAGAAGGTCAAAAGGATTGGAACCGCCTGCATGACATCCCGAACGAAAACGTTGGCCGCTGACAAGAAAAGTGCCAGGCCCGTCACGAAGAGCATCTGCACGAGAAGAATGGGAAGAGCCCAAACCAGCGCAATGGGCAGGGCGCCATTCACACCTAACTCCATGGCGAGGAGGATGAAAAAACCAAAAAGAAAATACACGTGGTAGGTAATCACCTGACTCACCACGAGAAGCTCGCTGGGAAAGGCAATCTTCTTAATCAGATTTGCATTCTCGAGGACAACACCCGTTCCACGGGAAAGTGTTTCTGACAACGCCGTCCAGGGGAGAATGCCCGTGACAAGATAGAACGTCGTCCGCCAACCCTGCAGGGCGTCGCCATGGGGGGCGAGTTTGTCTGTAAACCCGATCTTCAGAATTTTGCTGAAAACAAAATAGTAGATCAGAAAGAGGATCGCAGGCTGGACGATAGGCCACACGCGACCAAGAATGGATCCCTCGATGCGCGCCCGCAACTCACGCCGAACAAAGGCTCCCAGCAATTCGTGGTGCCTAACTAGGACAACTGGAAATCGAAGTGCTGCCGCAACGTGCTTCATGAGCGGAACTCGAATGGAATCGCTTTCGTGACCTCGACCGATCAGGAGGAGGCAGGATACCGCCCCACGGGAGATGGTTCACCCTCTCGGCGGTTTCGAATGGGCCGAATCTGCCTTCTGCTAGGTACGACGCTTGTTCTTCTCATCATTTTAGAGGTCGCTCTCGAAGTCACAGGGGTCGGCGCCCCGGTTAACGCCTCCCCCTTCGGGCTACCAGGCATTCGAGAACCAGGGGAGGCTTTTACCAAGTGGGATCGTGATCTCATGTACACCGTGGTTCCCCATAGCACCACCTATCCCGATTACGACATCAACAGTTGGGGGTTTCGGACTCCAGAGTTCGAACGTCAACGCCCAAAAAAGACTCTCCGCATTGTCTGTTGTGGCGATTCCACCACGTTTGGACTCGGCGTCGGGGAAAACCACCCATGGCCAGCACGACTCCAATCGATCCTAGACGGCATCTTCGGGGACATCTTAGATGTTGAGGTCATCTCTGCGGGTGTCTGCGGATATTCCACCTACCTGACAAAAAACCAGATCGAGCGAGATCTTTTGGATCTCAACCCCCATGTTCTTGTCGTCTGCGTCACGGGACACAATGACACCCGCCTCGTCGCAGCGGGACGGACCGACCCAGAGATCATCGCGTCCCACCGAAGCCTCAAAACCAGGTTGGAACGGCTTCACCTCGCCCAGTTGCTGCGGGGCAAAAAAATAGAGATTGTCCCTGTGGAAACCGTCCTCACTCCTGGCGGAGAAGTCGGCAGTGTCTCTCGTGTCTCCCTTCTGAGAGTGGCTGAAAATCTGCGAGACATCACAACCCTGACAAAGAACGCCGGGATTCCCACGATTTTCATTGCGACCGCAGCATCGGCGGAGCAGAAAAAAGAAACCCCGGACATTCTTCAGGTCGGCGCCATCACACAAACGGTATCTGCAGAACGGGGCGTGGGCTTTGCAGACGTTCGCCCCCGAGTCGCGGCACTTTCCCCCTACCCGCTTTTTGTGGACGGCATCCACCCCACGCCCCTGGGGCACCAACTCATCGCTGAAGAAGTCCTTCAGGAAATGTCGCTGGTGATGTCCGTCCCGGAGGGCGCCCAAAGCCGTCTCGCATTCCTGCGCAAGTGGGTCTCGGCACGACAGCAACCGCTCACTGAATCATGGAAGAGCCTTCTTGATCTCGACACTCCCCCCGCCCTCCGAGAACTGTGGGACAACGCGTGGACACTCACGTACACCACCCTCCCACGCCTCCCTGCCTTCCAGCAGTTTGACCCCCTTCACGGAGCCGCGATGAAAAACCTATCCGAAGGACGATGGGCCCTGAACGACATTCGCGGCGTCCGCGAGTTCCCCCATCGCCTCGAAGAGTTAACCACGCATGTACGCCCCGAGGACCAATGGCTCAAAGCAATGGGAGGTGTCCAGAGCCTCGCCTTCACACCCATGGACATTGAAAAACATATGTTCGGGCGAGCACTCATCGCGTGGGAAGCGTCGATCGGACTGCCTCATGCAAGAGTCGACCTTCGTCTCGGACGTGCTCTGCTAGCAAAGGAAGAAGGGCGCTATCCGGGAGCTTTGCACCTCCTTGACCTCGTCCTCGACCTCGATCCCATGAACCATCAGGCCCGCTATGAACGAGCCTGGGTCCTCCGCCGTGCCCGCCAGGGCCAACGTTCCCACAAGGATTTTGAAACTCTGGCACAGGAGGACTTAGAAGGTCCCTTTGGATCGACAGCTCGAGGGCTTCTTTCTTTTGAAAAAGGAGATTGGACCAACGCCGAATCTTCGCTTCGGCAAGCCCTCAGCCGACGACCCTCGCTGAGTCTAGCCCGATACCTGCTTGGCAGAGCACTCTATGAACAACAGTCTTGGTCAGCTGCAGCGAGAGAGTTGACGTTAGCTCGCATCCTGGGAGTACAGATGCCCGACATCCCTAATCTTTTGCAAGAAATTGACGAACGGATCCACACTACGCCCTAAGAAGACTCCCCACCTTTGTCCTCCAAGGCTTCTCGCGCGAGAATCCCGGCACCCACAAGCCCTGCTCCCTGGCCCAGTTTCGATCGTGCCACAGCCACTCCTCCCATATCCGGCGCAAGGGGGTGACGCTCCGAAGCTTTCTGCGTCGCCTCGAAAAGTCCATCCCACCCCTCGCACACTCCGCCCCCGATCACAATCAACTCTGGGTCAAAGAGCGTGATGAGGTGGCGAGAAAGGGCCGCCATGGCTTCACAAGCCTCGTCGAGGATGGCCGTCGCCCTGGGATCTCCACTTCTCCCTGCCGCCACCAAGCCAGCGGTATCCACGTTCAGCCCGGCCTCTTGAGCACGACGAGCCAAAGCCTCCCCGCCCAAATACCCGCTGTAGCAACCGACATGACCTGCAGAGCAGGTCAGTCCACCCGGGATGTAGACCAGGTGTCCACCTTCCCCGGCCATGCCATGTGCACCTTCCATCAGTCTTCCATGATCCACAAAACCCGTTCCAATCCCGGTTCCAACAAAAATCGCGATGAGGTGGTCACACGGTGCAGCTCGGGACTCACCCAGCGCGGCTGCGTTGACGTCATTGACGAAGCGAACGGGAGCCTCAAACAAGTCCCGTAATGGCGGGACAAGTTCGGCCTGTGCCACAGACATGCAAGGGCTGTGATGAAGCATCCCGGCGGGAATATCAGTAAATCCTGCAATCGCCAACCCAACGGAATCCGGCATGCCGACAGCATCAATCTGTGCCTGACTTTCCGAGATCAGACAATCGATGAGAGTCTGCGCATCGCCACGAGGAGTCGATGTGTCCCGCATTCCGGAGAGACCGCCATCCTGCGCAACCCACGCAGAGCGCAGGTGTGTTGCCCCGACATCGAATGAGAGAATCGCCGTCACCGAAGGCGCTCCACGGGGACAGCCCATGCAGCGGACGAACTCAAACCAGCGAAAGAGCGGTCGGTCATCGCAGTTTCCATGGTGTTCATGCGCAACAAAATCTCGTTGTCAGCATTCTGTTCAGACAAGTCGACAGTCAACGATGGATCCTTCTCCATGTCAAATAAACTTAACTCGCCTGTCCTCGAATCTCGAAGGAGAAGCCAGCGGCCCGCTCGACAACTTTCTTGCAGAAGTGCTCCATTCTCTGACGGGTCAAAAAGATAACTGGCGGCAAAGTCCTCGCCGCCTGAAAGGGGACCATAGGGTTCCGGCAGACGCCCCTCTGAAACCCTCCCCACAACGATCCCGCTCAGTTTCCCGATCAATCGCGTGACATCCATGAACTCCACCGTGCTATCCACCTCGACTCCGGCTGCCTCAACACCGGGGCCTGCGACAAGAAGGGGAACCCGCACGACCTCATCCACGAGGGCATGCCCGTTCCCGTGGCCACCATGCTCAAGAAATTCCAGGCCCACCGTTCCCATGACCATGACGAGGGTGTGGTCAGCGACTCCAATCGTTTCAAGATGGTCGAGAATGCGGCCCAAGGCACGATCGACTCGGGACACTTCTGCATCGTAGAGCACGCCCCACTCGGCAGTAAGATTCTGAACCAGCGCCTCATCTTGGACACTTTCCGTCAATCGATCCTGAAGGTTTGGATCGAACGATTGAGGTAGTTGAACCCCCATTTCGATCTGATGAGGAGGTTCAGGGTCATTGAAGTGCAACACACAAAGCCATGGGTTCTGCTGCTGATTGTGGATCCAATCAACAGCCTCTTCCGCCAGAGTTGATGCAGGGAATGCGCCATACCTCAACGTCTCGAATCCACGATCCATACCTGTCACGGGCATCATGATCGCGCTGTTCGAAAAGCAAGCCGTACTTAATCCGGACCAAGCCGCCGATTGGGGCAACGTACTGACCCTTTGAGACAACACGCGGTCTGAGACCCACCCCAAGCCATGGACAAAGGGTGATGTTCCCGTCATGAATGAAGCGACATTCCCCACGGCTGTCGCGGTCGGTGCAATCACGCGGGTATATCGCAACCCCCGCTCAGCGAGCCCGTCCATGGAATGCGTCTCCCCGTAGGAATAGCCGAAGCACCCCAGCCTGTCGGCACGAAGTCCGTCGACCAAAACCATGAGAACATTCACGGCGCGGTTCTCCTCGACGAAACGCCGTGGCAGGGAGCGCTCTCGAGTCATGTATGCATCTCTCAATCCAACGAATACGTTAGAGCCCCCATCTCTCTCGATGACGAGTTCCAAACGCTCCCCCTCCCGGTGGCCGACATCCAAGATCAGTTGCACCTCCGGCACCTCGCCTGCTCCAAAACCCGAGGAGAAGGGGACACGTGCCAATTCTCCAGCCCCCACTTCGCGAACCACAATGACGCCGTCTCCCGCGACCCGAACACCCACCTCTCTCGCCGCATTCAACACCAGGGTCAGTTCTCCCGCGACCGGCACCGATTGCACATCCAGGGTCAAGGGTTTCCCCCTCTCCAGTGGAGTGCAAGCCGGCCCTGAAATCTGGAAGAGCGCCCCCTCTTCCGTCGGAGGAGCTGATCGACGAGTCGCGGCAGGAACTCGCAGCAACTCGTCGCTGACCACCCGAACCGTAAGGGGAAGATCTGTCTCGTCCACCAACCGGCCTCCTGATTCCAAGACAACGTCCGCTAACAGAATCAGGCCCAAGCCCTTTCGCCCTTTTCCATCTCGAGCGACAAAATCAATGATGATCCGGTCGCCTTCCTCGGCCGGAAGCGGGACCCTGCGCTGCGCCCACGCATTTTCGGAAGCCTGCTCCTGATAGACGGTTTGCGCATCACCCTTCTCTCCTGAAACCCGAACCTCAAGGTCAGGGAGCCCCCTCATGAACGCTTCATGAAAACGCAAGACGGGGTCATCGCCGGGGACGTCAACCCTGAAACGCAGCGACCGGGCGACGGGGATTTCCCATGCGCGATGCACACCACCGACAAGGCCCAATGTCGAGATCACCGAGGGTGCCCCGTCAGGTTGAAGGCGAAGTCTCAGGTCAGTTCGAAGATCCGGTTCTTTTTCTGTCTGCCACCAGGAAAAACCGAAAGCCAGCGCCGCGATCACAAGGGTAAAGCGAAGAAAAGCGGAGGCAGCGCGACGCTCGTTATTGATCACGAGTCGTCGTCGTCGCCTTCGTCTTGCACGCTGGCGGCGGAGGAGGGGATGAGAGCTTTCAACTTTGCCATCAAAAACTCCGCCTCTTCGAGATTGTCCTCATAGATCTCCCACTCTTCATTTTCGCGGACTTGCGTTGCGAGAAGACCCTGCTTGCGCAGAACCTCTTCCTTCACCCGCAATCGGACACGGTGGCTCCGCGACGTGAGCAGATCGATCTCCACAATCACCTTGCGTCGAGACGGCCCCCTGATCTTCCGCTGGCTGTCTCCGTATCTCCAGCCGCTCTCCAACCGTCCCCGCCCCGGATCCGTCACGCCACCACGGAATCCCTCTGAATTGATGGTCGTCGAAACAACCCCAAACAAACTGGAGTATCCGATGTCCTTAAAATCTCTGGTCACCCACACCGCTCGAGCTTCGTCGAACTTCGTCGCGACGTTACAGGCACACACAACGAGACAGCAGGCAATCAGGAAATTGCGAGAGTGGGAGAGCATCATGGGGCCACAGTCTAACGCTGGCCGTCCGGCTGCGCACGACCACGCCGATTAAACAGCAGTCGAACCGGGACTTCTTCGAATCCTAGCTTCGCCTGCAAGTGGGATGCCGCATATCGCCGCCATGCCTGCTCAAAGAGAGCGGGATCGTTGACAAAAAGGACAAGCGTTGGAGGGTAGGCCTCCACCTGCGAGGCATAGAACACCTTGCCGACACGGCCCCTCACCGGGCGGGGACGCCGTTTCTCATAAATTCGCTGCAAGACGCGGTTCAGTTCTCCCGTCGAGATTCGAATTCCGGCTCGCGCGTGAAGATCAGAAGCAAGTTCAAGCGTGGCCTCAAGATTGAGAGCCTCCACCGCTGAAGTAAAGGCGATCGGTGCGTGATCGAGACCGCGAAGCCTGTTTCGTAGATATTTTTCATAGGCAGACGTTGTTGCCTCTTCTTGTGCTAAATCCCACTTCGTAACAACAATGATGCAAGGGCGGGCGTTTTTGCCAGCGAGACTTCCGATCTCACGATCGATGCGGCCGATTTCTCGCGTCGCGTCGACAAGCAACAAGACAACATCCGCCCGTCGAATGGCTCTTTCTGCCCGTGACTGGCTGTAAAATTCAACTGAATCAGCAATCGTCTTACGCTTACGAATTCCCGCCGTGTCGATGGCCGTATACTTTCGGCCGTAGAGGGTGAAGGGGACGTCAACGGCGTCTCGTGTGGTGCCCTCGACCTCGGACACAATCACCCGATCCTCTCCGACCAGGGCGTTCACAAAAGTTGATTTCCCAACATTCATTCGGCCCACAATCGCAAGGCGAATAACGTTTGAGGGGACCATCGGCCCATCCACTTGATCACCCAACCGTGCAACAAGATCTGAAACCAAGCGCTCTCTTAGAGAGACGATTCCCAAGCGCTCGCGAGCAGAAACACACTCGGGATCTCCGAAACCCAGGCTGTGTCCTTCGGCGGCTGAAATTTTGTGACGCTGAGATTCCACCTTACTCGCCACAAGAATGATGGGTACATCGAGACGGCGAAGACGGTCCGCGACATCACGATCCGCTGGCATCACACCTTCACGCCCATCAATGACAAAGACGACTTGATCGGCCAAATCTAGTGCCGTGGCAATTTGCTGGTCGATCTCTGTTTTCAAACGAGCCTCATCCACCGCCCCTATCCCGCCCGTGTCAATCAGTTCCACGGAATGCCCGTCGACATCCAAGAAAAAACTCACACGATCACGGGTCACACCTGCTGTGGGATCCTCGATGGCCACTCTTCGTCCGGCGAGAGCATTGAACAGCGTGCTCTTCCCTACATTGGGACGTCCCACGATGACCACTCGTGGCGCACCGCGAACAGAGAATGCCTCTCCACCAGTGAGAGCCTCCTCTTTCTCATGGGAAGAATCGGAATTTTCAGGAGGAGTGTTCATCAACGATTCTCAACATGTTCAAACCTTCTCTCACGCCTTCTGTGGCGGAAGGTTTTAACGCACCTTCAGGACCTTATGCACTTGGGGAACAACTCGAGCGTCAAGGCTGCGTACAGCCAACTGATCGAGGAAAGATTCCAGCAGCGCTGGTGAAACGGCCAATATCGTACCCAAGGGGGTGACCGGCTGAAGAAACACAGGCGCACGAGGAAAATAACGGGACAGCAAATCTGCCGCACGCCCAACCTCTTCCACCGGCGTCGCTCCGTCGACAACAATCTTGAAGAAAACGTCG
>JAZALG010000121.1:0-14511 GCA_036229545.1 Planctomycetota bacterium
GCCCTCGTCGCAGGGGGAGTGGATGCACGGGGGCGAGCCGGCGGTCCATCTTGATGCGTTGGAGTGGCTCGGCGAGCGACTCCTTGCCCGCCATGGTCAGGACGTTGTCCATGGAGGAAGGCTCCGAAAGACAGGCGGAGATCCGGATCTGACAGGAGATCGGTTGGGTGCGGGAAATCTCTGGAAACTGGCAGATCAAGCCGGAGTCCTTGAGCTTTCTGTACCAGCAGTGGGCGGTGGTCGATTGGGAGGCCTTCTCCTCGCTCCGGACCTAGAATCTGATCGAGAAGATGAGAGACAGGGATTTGTCCCGTGGCATCGGATGGCTTCCCTCCCTTTGCCCGGCACTGTTCTTTTGGACAGGTCTCGCTTTCCCCCCGATGAATCAGAGTTTGGAGCCGCCTATGCCGTGACCTGCCTGATGACCTCGGTTCGCCGAAGCCTCTTGTCGCGCTGGCCGTCCCCTCTTCCCCCCGAAATTCTCTTTCAGAGAATCGTGGATCGTTTCCAGTCTGGCCTGGATCTTGCGGATGCGGTTAACGAAGCACAGCGGGACTTCCTGATTGCGTCTCGAGACAAACCTGGCACACAGCATCCAGCCTATTGGGGAACCTGGATGGCCTTTGAGTCGCCTCGGTCTCCCTAACTCCCGAGGAGACGATCCCGGATCGTCCTGGCCTCTGCGGGGTCTCGGGTTCCTCCAACGATGGCTCGTCCATCTCGAAAAACCAGGATGCGCCTGTCGTCCATGTCGAGTCGAACCATGGAGGGGCTGGCCTTGACGGACCCGACCTGTTCCAACTGGGAAGCGACTGTTAGGAGATCTATTTCGCCATGGGTGCGAGGCAATTGAACCGCATCCTTCCCGCACAGTTCGATGGCCGTTGTTTCACCGGCGTCTTCAAGAAATGGAAAAGATCTCAAACTGCAGCAGGGGCAGGCTGGATCCTTTCGGAGTTCAATTTTGCGCAGCGCCCCTTGCCACACATCAAGGAGGATCACGGATCCTGTTGTGGCAGGCTCTTTTCCGAGGAGAATTTTTAAGGCCTCGGTTCCGGCCAGGGAGGCCACCATGGTGACGGCTGTTCCCATGACTCCGGCGGTGTCGCAGGTGGGAAGTGATCCAGCGGGGGGAGGCTCCGGGATGTAGCAGCGCAGGCAGGGGGAATTTTTCGTGATGGACAAGACCTGGCCTTCTTTCCCGACCACGCCGCAGTAGACAAAGGGACGTTCATCTCTGACGCAGTGGTCATTGAGTAAAAACCGGGTGGAGAAGTTGTCTGTGCCATCCAAGACGAGATCGACGTCCCCGAGAAGGGCGTCAGCGCGATCGGCTTGGAAATCCTCGACAGTTGATTCGATCGTGATTCCAGGGTCGATGGCGAGAAGTGCTTCGGCGGCGGCCTCGGCCTTGGGGCGAACCCCTTCGGCATCTGCATGGGTATAGAGGGCCTGCCGTTGCAGGTTCGAAATCTCTACGACATCCCGATCGACTAATCGGAGAAATCCGACGCCGGCTCGTGTGAGAAGTTCAGCCAGATGGCTTCCGGTAGCGCCGACCCCGACAATGGTGACGCGAGCGGCGGCGAGGGCGGCTTGACCGGTTTCGCCGACTTCGGGGAGTCGGATCTGGCGTGAGTGGCGGTCGGAATTGGTCGTCATGGCAAGGTCAGCGGCACCGAATCAATTGTTCTCGTTTGCCCATCTTTTCCAATTGGGGGTCCACCGCGTCGAGGAAGCGGCGCGCATCTTCGGGGTATCCCGCCGTGGGTTGTAGGCCATCACAGGTTTCCATGAAGCACTGGTTGATGCACTCCATGAAGAGTTCGCGGACTGTTTTAGCGATGACAGAGGCCAGGGCAACGGGCGTTCGAACGGCATCAGCCTTCACTCGAAAGTCGATGTGCACGGGATTTCTCCCAGGCCAGTGGAGCGCGTAAATTGATTCTTCCCTTTTTTCCTGCACCGTGGTGAATGGAGCGAGGGGAAAGAGAGATTGGAGCATTGGTCCGTAGTGGATGCGTCCGCCATGGCGATCAAGGTGGATGATCAATTCATCGTCGGGATAGCGACGGACCAACTCTTCGATGAGCCGGGCGGCCGCGTAGAACAGCGTCCAGGCCTTGCTCTTGGAACTCTTTGTCAGTCGATTGAACTGGGGGACCATGATGGGAATGAGGGTGAAGTCCAAAAATGAGATTCCTTGTTCCGCGATGAGGGACTGCTGGATTGCCGCTCGATTGAGGATGTCGTCCGCGTGGCTCGCGCGAGGGAGAGGGAGGGAGAGGAGTCGGTCCTGATACCAGGGAAGGTCCTGAATTTCTTCAGGCTTGGTGTTAATGGATCCCTCCAAGAGAGCGTCGAAGCGGACGGGAAGGACTCCACGACCGAGGACGGCGTGGCCGAGCGTTGTCGTTTCGATGCGATTGATGGACGTCCCGGAGTGATAGAGCTGCTTGCTGTCACCGATGCGCAGACCGCCATGGTCGGCTTTGAGTTGCACGAGGTGGTTGAGGTCTTCTTCCTTGCTGCCCTCTTCGAGACGAAAGACTGCGGCGGCCACAATAAGTGGTCCCAGGGTGGGGCCGTAGCCCGCCTCGTCGATGCCGGCAATGATTGTCATGGCGGTACCCGGTCGCCCGGGTCCATCATCTTACGCCGTTAAGGAGGATATGGGCATGGCCTGCTGACGGGCTCGGCGCCACAGAGCGAGGGCCAGGCAGAGGATGATCATCGAGACCCACTGTGCGGTGGAGAAGGCCCCCCAGAAGCCTCGGGAGATGTCATCTCCTCGGGTGTACTCGACGAGGAATCTTCCGATGGGGTAGAGCACCATGCCCAGACAGAGGACCTGTCCCGCATAACGGCGTTTTGCGAAGGCTCTCGCGAGAATCAGAAAGAGGATCAGATTCATAAGGGAGAGGTAGATCTGGGCGGGATGCAAGGGGATCCCGATGAGATCGGGGGGAATGAGGGTCTCTTCAATCGAAGGAAAGGTGACTGCCCACGGGCCGTCCCAGGGTCGTCCATGGTCATCTCCGGCCAAGAGACAGCCCCACCGTCCGACAGCTTGGCCGATGCACAGCGCCGGAGTGATGGCATCGGCAATTCTGAGGAAGGGAACGCGCTTTTTGCGGGCATAGATCGCCACTCCCACAGCTCCGCCGATGAATCCTCCATAACTGACGATGCCCCCTTCCCATAGGGCGATGAGGGACAGTGGCCCATGAAAAGCACTGGGGTGGATGATCAGATAAACGAGGCGGGCGCCGAAGAATCCGGTCAGCAGCATCCACATGGTGACATCGGAAGGCGCATCGGGGTGTTTCAGGCCGATGCGGGGGAAGGCCCGCTGCATCCAGAAGACTCCCGCGATGACGCCGAGTAGCACTAGGACGCCAAAAGACCGAAGGGTCAGGGTGTCGAAGAGGGGGACGTTTTCGAGGCGAAAGAGAATGGGGTACACAGGGGCGTTCCTTTAGGGGGTCGGCTCAGGATACGACCTTGATCAGCGGGCGTCTCGTCTGCCCGGGATTGTGTTCGAAAAAGTTGCAGTCCCTCGATGTCTTCGCAGGACGCCGAAGTCATTCTCGAGAGAGCCGAATGTACTTCACGGTGAAGCCCGACCCTCCCGTGAGTTTGAACGACTGCTTCACTTCTCCAAAGCCCTTTGAGGCGACTCTGAGTTCGTAGGAAGCATCGAGAAGGTGATCGAGAATCACGAGGCCCGCGGTATTCGTATGTCCTTGAGCCGTGGTTCCGGGTCCTGATATTTCGACGAGGGCTCCATTAAGGGGAGTGCCGGAGGTGTTCCGAACCTCCACGGTGAGTTGGTGTCGCCGGATGAGGTCCATATGGATCTGAATGGTCCCTTCCTTGATCTGGATCGCCCCGTACCGCTCGGCCATGTTTCCGGGCTCCAGAAGAGTGACTGCATACTCGCCTTCGGAGAGGGGTGAGAAACGGAACTGTCCGGCGTTGTCAGTGACGGTGATGGACCGCCGGGGTTGATGGCCTCCCGGTTTTAAAAAGGTGACGTGCAGAAAAACTTGGATGCCCTTTGCTGGAAAGCCCTCCATCGTGACCTGGCCGAGAATCCCGGCGCCACGAGACAACCTAATTTCCAAGGGGGATCGAGTCGGAGGGGGGATGGAGACCTGCTCATGGATTGCAGGCATGTAGTCCACCGCGTGGACCACGATGTCGTAGACCCCTTCGTTTCGTTGGATGCGGTGAAGTCCTGTGCGTTGTTTGACCCTCTCAGGAATGGCTTTCGCAGCCCTCTTCATGGGTGGCTCATTTCCCGGAGGGAGGACGAACAGTTGAAAGTCCGGGATTGGATTTCCGGTCGCGTCGTCCACGACGCGGAGGATGATGTCATTGGGATTGAGGACCGTCGTGTTTTGTGGGAGGGACTGAATGGTGTCGGGAGAGGGCTCTGGAACCGTCCCTTCGTTCAGGGGGGGCGAGGGGAGGTGGGCCTCACCGCGGATTGTGTTCGTCGGCTCGACGACAGCTACAGCCCCTTCAGGCCCCAGATCTCTGCTCGGTGTCAGAAAGAGAATCCCCACCGTGATCACGACGATGACCGTCGCTACGGCCAACAGAGGGGTGATCCATGAGTGGGCTTGAGTCATCTGATTTCGTCGTTGCTGGAAGCGGATGAGGCTACCCCTTACCTTACCGGGCGGCACCCGCCATTCAGCCAAGCAGAAAACGTCTCTTGTGGGTCCATGTCATGTTCAATCGCATTCCATTGTGTCTTGTCGGTCTTTTCTGTCTCGGAGCCATGGTCCTTCCCGGGCCGCTTGGTATCGACCCGATCGGTGGCGACCCACCAAAGACCATCATCCTGGGTTTTGACGGTGTGGATTACAGTCTTGCCCAGCAGTGGATGGACGACGGAACTCTGCCTCATCTGAAGGCTCTTTCTGAAAAAGGCCTCTTTCAACCCTTGGAGACGTCCAACCCCGCGCAATCGCCTGTGAGTTGGGGGGTCTTCAACACCGGGCAAAACCCTGGCAAGACCGGTGTTGCCGGGTTCGTCAGCCGTCGTCTGACACGTGATGATGGAACTCCAACAGGAACGCCTCTTCCCCAACCGATGCTGCTTTTCGATACGACGGTGTCTGCCACGGAGACGGTTTCCTTCCCCATGGCGTTGGAAAATCGCTCCATGTGGATCGTGCTCGTGGCTCTCTCGTCTGTGTTGATCGTCGGTGCCCTTTGCAAGTTCGTTCTACGCCGTCCTCAGTGGCTTGTCATCCTGCTGGCGCTTGCCGCGGGAGTCGATGGGGCACGACGAGCGAACAACTACGCGGACGCCCTTCCTGCAGATGGCAAGGTGCCCTATGTCATTAATCCTCGCCAAGGCACGAATTTCTGGTCCCACCTCGATGCAGCCGGGGTGCGCATGAGAGGAGTGACGGTGCCCGTCAGCTATCCCCCTGATCGTGAGGGTCCCAACACCACGATTCTCTCAGGGCTGGGTGTGCCGGACATCGGAGGGTCACCGGGCACCTGGTACGTCTACACTGATGATCCGTGGATTCTGGATGAACGCACCACGGCCACATCGGGTCGCATCGTGAAGGTTTTCCCCAATGAGCCGGATTACTTTGAGGGCCATCTTGTAGGACCGAAAAACTGGCTTGTTCTCAACCGCTTTGTGACGCGTCTTGCGGACATGGAAGCCATGAAAGCCGACGCGAGTTTCAGTGCCGCCGAGGTGGACTCCATCGAAGAAGATATCGCGGCGCTGAAGAACGAGCAGCGGGCCTTCAAGAGGAAGGATGGCGGCAAGACAACAGTTCCCTTCGTGATGGAAGTGGATCGGGATGGCGGGCGAGTCCGGTTCGAAGTGGCGGGGGAAGAGTTTTGGGTAGAGGAGGGAGAGTGGAGCGATTTTGTCCGGGTCGAGTTCGTCCTGAACGACCTGTACAGCGCCCACGGGCAGGTTCGTTTCCACGTCATGGAATGCGGGGAGGAAATGAGGGTCTTTGTGCCACCGCTCAATATCGATCCCCTCGCGCCCCCCGAGCATCTGCCCCTGAGTTCTCCGCCGTCATTTGCCACGGAACTCGCAGAGTCTCTCGGCCATGGCTACGAGACGATCGGCTGGCCCTCGATGACGAACCCGCTCAAGGATCATAAGGACAGCCATTTTTATGGACCGTCCTTTGTGTCCTCGATGGCGAATACGCTGAATCTGCGACGAGAGTTGCTTTGGACCTCCATGGATGACGCGGATGACTGGGACGTGTATTTCCAGGTGTTCGGGACGCTCGATCGCATGGCCCATTTGATGTATCGCGAAATGGACCCGGACCACCCCCTCTACGACGCTGACTATGCTTCAACCCCGGCCGAGGCGTTTGGAGCGACGTTTCCACTGAGTGAGGCGGTCAAGGTCTGGTACCAGCAGATGGATGTGGTCGTCGGAAAGATGATGGAGCGCATGGATCGAGGTGATTTTGGCTCCGACCCGCTCCTTCTCATTGTTTCTGACCATGGATTTCAGTCCTTCCGGCGCATGGTCAACCTGAATAACCTGCTCCACGACTTCGGGTTTCTCGCCTTCAAGCCAGACGAGGATGGCAGCGATCGGTCTGTTGAGGATGTTTTTGCGGATCGGGAGACGGACCTTCTCCGTTTCATTGACTGGGAACGAACACGGGCCTATTCCCTGGGCCTGGGGAAGATTTTCGTGAATCTGGCTGGTCGGGAACCAAATGGGACTGTGAACCCAGAGGACTATGACGCCCTCTTGGATGACATCATCGACCAATTGAAATTGGTGAGGGATGGAGACGGAACCGCGGTGGTGACGTCTTGTACACGGCGGGACAGTCTCTTCGAAGGGCCCTGGTGGAAAGAGGGGACCGCCGAACGGTGGGTGGCCCAGGAAAAGCGCAGTGTGCGTCACGATGGATTCGCCGATTTGTTTCTCGGCTATGCCCCGACCTATCGGGTGAGTTGGTCAAATACGAGCGGGGGGCTGGATCGATCCAGCCTGATGGACAACGACAGCCACTGGTCGGGCGACCATGTATCCATGGACCCGTCCCATGTGCCAGGCGTTCTCTTCAGTAGCACGTCTTTCTCTTCTCCGAGCCGGGCCTCCCTTCTCGACATCGGGCCCACGATGCTGGCGCGGTACGGAGTGGACCCGGCTCCTGACATGGACGGCGTTGTGCTTCCCCTCAAAGGGATGTAGGAGCGAGACGCTCATGAGTAAAACACTTGTCACAGGTGGCACAGGATTTTTGGGTCGTCATCTGGTCCAGCAGCTTCTCGACCAAGGTGAAGAAGTTTGTCTCCTGGTGCGCCCGACCAGTGATACCACAGGGCTTGAAGGGGTGGAGCAACGGCAGGGAGATGTCACGGACTCTGACTCGATGCGCAGGGCACTCGAGGGATGTAGTCGGGTGTATCACCTCGCTGCTGAGACAAGGGACGATCGCTCCGTCGCGGAGTATACGGCGACCAACGTGGAGGCTGTGGAATCGCTGCTTCGGTTGAGTTTTGAAATGGGAGTGACGCGATTTGTCCACACCAGCCATTATTTTTCGCTGGGACGAACGGGAGAACCAAGGATGCCACCCGACCAGATCGCGGAGGAATACTGGACCCATGATCCTAGCGACATGCACGATGCCCACGAGCAGAGTAAGTACGACGCAGAAAATGAAGTCAATCAGTGCGTGAGCCTGGGGCAGCCGGTGATTGCGATGATTCCCACCATGATGTACGGCCCGGAAATGAAACCTGTGACGAAACGAGAGTCGTTATCCAGCGGGAATCGGATCGTCGCTATGTTGGCTGATCATGGTGCTGGTCAGTTCTCTGGGCTTCCTGGGACGGGGGAGCAACTGTGGAATCTTGTTTATGTTGAGGATGTGGCTCGGGGCCATCGAGCGGCGATGGACGCGATGGCTGAGGATGGGGCGGACTGGCCCCCTGCCGATTGGCAGCACTGGCACTACATCTTGGGCGGGGAAAACGTGCCGGCTCGGCAATTGTTTTCCGTTTTCGGCAAGCATGCCGGGGTTGCAGAACCACGTTTTTTGGGAGGGGGTGGCCTCTTGGGCCGGTTTATGGGACGGGCCAAATCTCGATTTTTGATGGATAGCCATTCCTGGGCCTATTCCTCTGCCATGGCAGAGGCCGATTTTGACTATTCAGCTCGGAATCTGGAGGAAGGGATGGAGTCGACCGTTTCTTGGATGAAAACTTCGGGTCTGCTGTCATGAGTGGGAATGCTCATGGTCTGCGATCCGTCCAAGGGAATGCGATGCGCTTGATTATGACTTTCTGTCTTCTGCTTCCCGCCTGCCAGTTGTCCAAACCGGATTTAGGAGGCCAAGATTTCATGGCTGAAGTTTCCTCTGAAATCGAGGCTTCACCATCGCCACCACCCGTCTGGCAAAACGACGTAGAAGCCGCTTCGGCACATGCACGAGGGATTGCAAGCCGCGCACGGGTCCAGGAGTTAGAAAAAGATCTCCATGCCATCCTGGCGACGACGAAACCTGTCGTCGAACGCGAGTTTTCGGAAATGCGCGAAGTCCTGGGGGCCATTCCTCTGCCAGAGATCCTGTCCACCATGGAAGCGGAACTTCGGCCCTGGGGGAAGGAGGCCCGCGAGCGCTACAGAGAGCAGATTGAAGCTTTGCACAGCGACCTGAAAGGACGGCTTCTTAATATCAAGGATGCTGCGATGGATGCGGTGGCGACTCAGGCGAAACAATTTTCTGTTCAGCGATCGCCCCTCGATCAGGGATTGACGGGAGACCCTGCTCTTGAGCCATTGTTAGAAGCATTCAATGACACGCTTCTTTCCGCCGTACGGTTGGACAGCCTTGACGATCAACGTGCTGAGGATCTGGGGCGACATCGGGAATTGGTGCAGGTTTTTTCCACCTTCGGGAACGAGGAGGGGGAAAAAGCGATGAGAGGAAGACTTCTCCTTTTCGTGGAGGGAGATGAATCGAGTGTATCGCCACGGTGCATGGTGGCGTTTCGAGCGGATGATCCACGGCTCCTATCTCAGGTGAAGATCGCCCAGGTGATGCGGTATCGCGTGATGCATGGGCACAACGTGATGAAGGACTTTGGCTGGATTCCCCTCCCTTCCAAGACGGTGCCAGGGGTGCCGGAGTTGATGCCATACGAGACCTATCTGGTGGCAACTGCTGTGGAGCCGATGCTGCGATCTGAGGACCCCAACTTCGACTCTCTTCATTCTCGGCGTGTCCTCGTGGACATCCAGTCCGGTGTGTTTCTTGCCGATGGGGCGTTCCTCGGGAGCGTGGATTGGAGGATGGAGTACTTCATTTCCAGCCGAGGCCGGGTCACATGGCAGTTATCTCCCCACGCTCCGACGTGGGATCCCTACGGTTCGGAGTTGCAACGGGTTCTCTTTGATCGGAAGACCGCTCGGGCGGGCCGTGCGCGGGAAGAGACACGCGATTCTGGATCGACGGTTTCCGTCCGTGTGTCTGGAGGAGGACTCGGCCTGGGGCCGTGAGGTCGGCCGTTTAGTGGGGGGCGAGGATCTCGTCGAAGTGAGCGCGTGTTTGGATCGCGACAGACTCCAATTCGCTTCGAAGGAGGTGTCCCGCATCGCCCTCACCTGTGTCTGGGTAGCCCAGCCGAAGAGCAAGATTGCGCAGGGCGGAGGGGTCTTCGGGGAGCGTCTTGCTATCGACGCCCATCGCGATTTGGATTCTCATTTCTACTCGGCGAAGCCACAGATACGTTTCGCGGAGCCAGGTCGCATCGACGTCATTGAGAAGACCTTCAGAGGCGAGGACTTCAAGAGCTCGCGGTGTCTCTTGAACTAGGACAGAGTGGTGCTGGCGGCAGTGAAGGAGTTGGAGGCACTGAACGATGTGCTCAATGTCGATCATTCCGCCGCTCCCGCGCTTGAGGTCAAATCCCGTCGCCTTGGCTTCGATCTTGTCTCGGATGTCCCGCACCTGGGCGAGGTAATCTTCAGGGAGTTCGAGTCCGCGCAGGTGGTCACGAATTAGAGAAAACACTTCTCGACCGAGAGTTGCGTCTCCCGCAACGGCCCGGCCCTTGAGGAGAGCTTGCGATTCGATGACCGCCGCTCGAGAACTCGCGTAATAGCGAGTGAAGGCCTTAAGACTGGTCACGAGGGGGCCCTTCGTGCCTTCCGGTCGAAGGCGTGTGTCGATGCGATACAAACGGGGGCCCCCTCGGCTTCCCGTGAGTTGGGCGATGAACTCTTCGGCAACCTTGGTGAAGAACTGGGCGTTTGTCACGCCCTCGGTGGTGTTCCCGTCGGCGCTGTAGACGAAAATGAGGTCCGCGTCGGAGGCGTAATTCACCTCCATCCCCCCCAGTTTGCCGAAGGCGAGGACAGCCATGTTCGCTGGGAGGCGCTGGGATAAACCCCGGACGGTTTCCGGCTGCCCCATGGTTTCGACGGCGCTTGTGAAAACGAGGTCATAGGCGCATCGAAGGATGTCGACACACAACTGAGAGATCTGGGCGAGGGTTTCGCGAGTGGTGGTGCGGTCTTGAAGGTCCGACACGCCGATGCGCAACAGTTCGAGTTTTTGATGGTCGGAGAGGATGAGCCAGGGGTCGCCGTTTTCAGGGGCGGCCATGTCTGCTAGATCTCGACGTCGTCTGGCAGTTCCTCGGAATCCCGTGAGAAGGGCATCGATGAAGTCGTCAAAGACATGAGGCTCGGTTACGAGGATGTCCGCCAGAGAAGGACTTCCCGAAGCGAGATCTGTCAGAATTTCCAGAAGGCGAGGTTCGTCGACGAATTGGGCATAGAGAACTTCGCGGGCACCCACGCCTCGGGTCATGCGTTCGAAACGGTCGAGTGTCGTGTCGGGGTCGGGGGCCAGTACGATCCGATCGAGCAGGGGTGGCGCGATGCTGGCGCAGGTGGAGAGAAGGCGAGGAGATGCTGGAAGGAATCGGCTGACTGGCGACGCAGCTCTCTGGAGTGCGATACGAGATGTTTGCGGGTGAAGGAAACCAAGGTTTTGCAGGGCGTGTTCAACCTTCGTGGTGACCGCCGGATCGTTTTCGAGAGCGCCATTGAGGATCCACTCAGAGAGGGTGGCGGCTGGGGCTGAGGGGCTATCGAGAGCGGCGAAAGCGTGGGTGAAATGCCGATCGAAGATTTCACGGACCTGCTGCCTGTGTTGGGAGAGGGCCTGATCAAATTGCTCACTGTTTTCATGGGCGGTGAGTGAAGCCAGGGTTGTGCGGTCTGCGGGAAGACTGTGCGTTTGAATTCGGTGCATGACCTGGAGCAGATTTTCCACTTTTCGGTGAAATCTGTAAGCGGAGCGAAGTCGCGCCGCCTCGATGGAGTTGAGGGCTCCTGCGATTCGCAGTTTTTCCAGTCCGTTCAAAGTGGAGGTCGTCAGTAGAGACGGCTGCTTTGCCGCGTGCTGGAGAGCGAGGAATTGGACGATGGTCTCGATGTCTCGAATGCCGCCCGGAGCCTGCTTGATGTCGGTGCGGTCTTCCGGCGACGCGTAGTGGGCCTCGGTGGCGGCCTTCAGGCGCTTGAACTGCTGGATGGCTCCTGCGTCCATTCCACACTGGAGAATCCACTCTCTCGTGGCCGCCAGGAATGTCGACCCCGCTCCCTCTGCATCGAATATCACTCGGGCCTTGGTGAGCATCTGCCTCTCCCAGGGGCGTCCCAGAGTTCGGTAATACTGGAGGGAGCTCTCCAGGCTCCGGGTCAAGGGCCCTGTTCCCCCCTCTGGGCGTAGGCGCATATCGACTCGATAGAGGTGCCCCTCGGTCGTTTGTTTTCCGATCCGCCGGATGAGGCGGCGCGCCGTGTCGTCTGCGGAAACCTGATCGGTGACACCATCGGGGCGGACAAACATCAAGTCGATGTCACTGGAGTAATTGAGTTCAACGCCCCCGAGTTTTCCCAGGGCGACAATCGCGAAGTAGCGATCGGTTTCGAGGCCGGTACAGGCGCCGGCGACGACAGCGTCGGCAAGGCGAGAGAGAAGACCGGTGACCTGCTCGACGTCGAGGCGCTCGACGAGATCCGCCCAGGCAATGGCTAAGAGATCTTCTTGCTGGGCAAGTCGGAGTTGGCGGTCAGCGTCGTCACTGGATCCGATTTGCTGATAGCGAAGGGGGGCGGTGAGAGAATCGAAGGGTCGCCCGAGAAAGGAGAGGAGAGTGGGTCTGGCCATCAAAAGGTCGGCCATATGCTGGCTCGCGCCGAGGAACAGACCCAGGTGATGGGGGTTGACAGGGCAGGGAGGGCGGTCGGGTTCGGAGAGGAGGCGTGCCGCATTGGACAGGGCGCGGGAGGGATCTGCGGCGTGAGCGCATCCGGCGATGAGACTCGCCAGTTCCATATCGTCACGGTGCGAGGCGAGAATCTGGTCAAAGGCGCCAGTGGTGTCCGTCTCCAGCCCGAAACCGGCCTTGTGCAGAGCGGCTTGGAGGCCAGGGTTGTCGAGACTCCCCGTGGCACGGTCGCGGACCAGGGCTGAGAAAACCTGATCCTTGTCGTCGATCTGGGTCATGGGGAGAGCAGCCGGGTTGCGGCCTCGGCGACGTTTTCGATTGCGAGACGATCCATGCAGATGCGGTCGTCGCATTGGCGCAGAGCGCAGGGGCTGCACGACACCTCCGATCGCACCACTTCAGCTCGATCCCAATAGGGCCCGGTGACAGCGGGATCCTTGGGCCCATAGAGACCCACGACGGGGGTCTCCAGAAGATTGGCCAGATGGAGGGGAAACGAATCCGCGGCGATGACAAGATCAGCCACCTCCAGCAGGGCTCCGAGTTCTTCCACGCTGTTGGCTTGTATGGCTTGGTGGGGTTCGGCCATGGCGTGTCGCGTAGATCTCACAATGTCCTCTTCTCCGGGTCCCCCGGTGATCACGATCCGCGCCTGGTGTTGCTGCACGAGGAGATCACCCAAGCCGCCGAACTGGGAGGGGCTCCATCGCTTGAGTTTTCCGAAGGCGGAGGTGCCTGGGTGCAACAGAACGAGAGGGCGGGGGTCACTTTCTTTCCAAGATGTCGCCTGGTCCCGCGTTTTCTGATTCAAGTTGAGGGAAGGTCGAGGAACGACATCGGGGACCGGAGCGCCGAGGGCCTTGACGAGAGCGAGGTTTTGATCGATCCGATGGGTCTGCGTCGCCGAGGGTTGCACCTGGCAGGTGAGGCCTTTCTCGCCTCCTTCCTTGGCAACGGTGTGGTCGAATCCGTAGACCTCGCCTGCATCCAAGAAAAGACGGTGGGCACGGCTCTTGAGATTGCACTGGAAGTCCACGATGACTTGGTCGTTACGTTCCCGAAGTCTTGAAAGGTGGTCAAACCACTCGGAGGGATGGCGGCGTGGAAAGACGAGGACTTCATGGAGACCGGGAACGAGCATGGGGAGATCGGAGGCGCGGTCTTCCACCAGCCAGGAGACAGGCTCTTGGCCGCTGTCGAGAAGAGCCCTGACGGCCGGAATGGCGAAGAGGACATCTCCTAAGGAGGAGAAGCGAATCACAAGGAGGGAGCGCACGAGACAAAAGATAGCAATTCGGTTGCGCCGAGGCTTGTCACAGCCCTTTCCTCGCAAGGAACTCCCTCGGTCAGTAAGGTGCCAAGAGCCATGGACCACACCCGTCGCTTTCCCGCGTTGCAACAAACCCATGAGTTCGAGGACCGGAACGGGGTGATACTCCTCGTCCGGCGCGACTGGCGCAAAGCCCTTCCCGTGGAGGACATTCTTCGCGATCTCCCTCTCGACCAGTGGGGGGAGTCGGTGCCCCATAACCTGTTTGGCCGAGGCCCGGTCCATGTCTTGAAAACGTCAAAAGGAGAGATAGTGGCTAAGCGGCTGCAACGGGGGGGCATGGTGGGAGGAGTTGCCCGCGAATCTTATTTCGATTCCGACCGACTGTTCCGCTCGGCAGAGGTCGCCGAGCAACTCTCCTCCAAGGGGTGCCCTTCTCCTCCGGTCGTCGCCGCCCGTGCGACACGGAAGTGGGGGCCTTTTTTCCAACTTGAGATGGCGACCGCTCGGATCCCTGGAGGGAGAGACTTGCTCGAGGCGTTGCAAATGGAGGAGGAGGTGCCCGCTCTTGTCTCCGGCGCGGGTGCGTTTCTTCGCCACCTCCACGATCTTGGTTTTCGACATCCGGATCTCCAGGTAAAGAATCTGCTCGTTCCGGCGCAGGGGGGAAAGGGAGCGAAAGCCCCGGATTTTGCCGTGCTCGATCTCGACAAGTGCACCTTCGAGGAGGATCAACCTCTGACCTCCTCCGAACGACTTTCCGCGTTGGTGCGGCTCGGGCGTTCATGGGTGAAACATGGCGTGTTTCCCCGTCCAGAAGGGGCCATCCCACCCTTGGCTCTCCGTGCCTTCTTTCGTTCCTACAACGACATCGAGGATTTCAGTGCAAAAGATCTTTGGGGGCATGTGTCCCGGCGTGTCGTTCGTGAGGTCGAGCTCCACCGGATTTTTTGGGAATAGGTTTTTTC
>JAZALG010000122.1:0-14899 GCA_036229545.1 Planctomycetota bacterium
AGAGCCACGTTCACCTCAAGGGTTTCGTCGGTACCGTTCTGAATCACCACCGGAAGAGCGCTCTCGTCGCCCGTCCTCAGAAAACGAGGGGGTGAAGGACGGACCATCAGGGGGAGGCTCGCCGTGATGGAAGATTCTCCCGTTCCGAATCGAGTTCCCCCATCAGTGGCCACAGCGTAGACCCGGTAACGAGTGAGGCTGTCGGGCAGCGTGACCGAGACAGTCGTTCGGCCGTCTTCCCCCGTGGAAAGACTCGGAGAAAAGAGGGCCAAAGCGTCTAAGCGTGAACGGGGAACGATGGCGTCGTCATCTCCATCGTTTTCAACCCTTTCCCGCGCTCCAAATTTCCCTCCCTTCGCTCGCATGCCCACCACCGCAGATGCAGGTGCACCCAAACTCACCCCCCCGGCCCCAGCCCCATAGCCGAGGGCCTCGAGAACCTTTTCCTCTCCGTCAAATAATGTCCCGCCTTCGAACCCGAAGTCTTCCAGTTCTTCGTCTTCGCTCGGGAAAACAGGAGAGACCCAGAGCAGGACAAAGTCCCTCAGGCGCTTTGTCCAGATCCCCTTTCCTCGATCCAGGATCAGCGCTTGAAGGGGATCGGGGAGGGTGAATCCCGCGAGAGCCAGGACTGCTTCGTCCACAACCACTACGGCCACCTCGCCCCCCTTAACCGGAGTTCCTCCGGCATCCACAACCTGGACCTCGATCTGCGTCGTCCCCCCCGGTCGAAGACTCTCGGCTCCCAGCGTCACCGTCACGGTCAGTTCTCGCTTCTGACGACTCACAGGGAGACGAAGAGACCCACTCGCATAGGCCGGACGAGGTGGGTGATCTGGGAGGGATTCTCCATCGGGACCGAGCCTGGTAGCCGCGCCGACCAGTTCCACATCCAAGTGCAGGACAGGAACATCTCCCTCCGCCACCGGGACAGTCAACGTGGTCGAGGGACCGTCCATCTGGAAAGGCCGAGCTTCCACAAGCCCGCCACGGCCAACCAGAAGGACGCCTTCGGCCGGGGAGAAGGGCGCCTGGACGAAGATGTGTGCCTCCTGTCCTCCTTCATAGATCTCTTGATCAGGAACGAGGGTGACCCCCTCCCGAGAGAGTTCCTGCCCCCCCGTCAGGAGTGGCCGCGTGGCTCCGGGAGACCAGAAAGTCAGTTCCGTCCCGTTCGGACGACCCCGCTCATCTGTCACCACGGCCCTAAGACGCCACCGACCCGATTCCTTCGCCTCGGAGAAGTCAAACTCCACAGGAAGGGGCTCCTCCCCGCTCTCTACGGCCAGGGTATGGACGATCTCCTCCTCTTCTTTCCACTTCCCCTCTCGGCGGACCCATGAAAGACGAGAAAGCGTCAGGTCGACTTCCCTCCCGGGTGTGATCTCACCTTCGATGTCGACGGCCACAACCTGGAAGGAGACAACGGTCTGCCCCGGATTCAGGAATGTCTGCTCCGTCTCCAGTCCCACATACACTTCGGAGGGATGGACCAGCATGTCGGTACGCCCGGTCCACTCCTGCTGATTCACATCCGTTGCCGCTCCGTGGACCGAGAGGCTGTAGGGACGAGCAGGATCCGCTTCGTCAATGTGAACCCCCAAACGATGCACCCCCTCGTCGTCGGTCTGCCCCTCGTGGGTTAGATTTTTCTGATCTTGCCTCGGCTTCGCGTCCCACCAGGGGACCCAGGTGCCGAAAACCCAGCCTTTCCATCCCGGAGGGCGGTAGGTGGTCCGGCTGGCCGAAACAGCCCAGGTAACGGGTGCTTCTTTCAAGGGGGCGCCGGTGTAGTACCGCGCCGTGAGGGTCACTTCACCGGACTCACCGACGAGAAGGGACCCTCCATCATGGGCCACCGTGACTTCATATTCGGGGCGACGAAACTCCTGCACATTGAACCACGTGGACCAGAAACCCTTCATCTCGTTAGAAGACATCACCTCTAGTTTCACCCGTGCCCGGCCGAGATTCATGGCTCTCGAAAGCGGCACCTCGAGGTTGAACCCGCCCGCGGCATTGAGGTCAACCCGTCCTTCAGACAACTCGTTGCCTCGACCATCGATCAAGGTCCACTGAAGTCCATCGACCCAGCCCGAGGGGAGAGCAGAGAGGTCACCCCCTTCTCCCGGATCGTAGTGCCGGACCCACCCCTTCAGATGCACCGATTCTCCGGGACGATAAAGACCGCGATCATCGAAAGCGAAGCCGCGAGGCACCGCAGTGGAATCCTTTTGGGACCACTGACTGGTAAAGGTCCGGTTTCTGCGAAAGTTCCAATACGAAGTCGTCTCGGGAAGGAAGACTCTGTCCGCCTCCCATTCCCCCACTAAGGAGCGTGCTCCCTTATGCGTTCCCTCTGAGAGTTGGAAAACGGCAAACCCCGAATCATCGGTGGCAATACGGCTGCCCTCGGGAAGCATCACAACAGTTGCGCCGGATCGGGGAACGCCCCCCTTCAGATCTGTGACACGTGCCGTGATTTCCGTGTCATCACGAAAGACGTCCAAGGAAAGGTTGGTCCGCTGTACCCAGCACAATCCCGCCCACCGTCGCGGATCTGAACCACGACCGGAGATCTCCGTGGTTCCCGGCACCCAGTGGTAGGCCACGAGCAACTGTCCGAAGCCTTCCTCCAGATAAGGAGAGAGGTCCACCGGAATCGTGACGAGACGCTCTTCTCCCCATCCTTTGGCAGGAAGAAGAGAGGCGTGAACCTGTCGACCGGGAAGTTCCGGTTCCCCATCGTCCCATACCCTCCCCAAGGCCCGGAGGTATTGCTCCCAGTCCTCGGGTTCCACCGCTCTGATCTCCACCTCCACGGCCTCGGTGTTCATCGTCCGGATGGGGAAAACGGGGGGACCATATGGATCGAGAACTTTCATCCCTCTCTCGACCTCGATCCATGGGCGAGCCGAGCCGATATCAAAGGTGAACGCCTCGACCTCACCGAGACTCTGCCCGAAGATATCCCGAAGCCCCGGATCGAATTGCAAGGCATAGGCTGTTCGCCCCAGAGTCTTTCCCCTCACCCAAAGGCTCGTACCGTAAGACGCAACCGACAAGCCCTCCACGGGGGGAGAGAGCGTCAGCAGACTCTCGAAATCCTGCGTCTCGTCGAGGGGATTGTTGAAGGTGATCAACAGGTTTTCTCGCGGCTGACAGGCCTCCGGTGAATCTCCATGCCTTCCGCAGTCACTCCCCGTCACCTTGAGAGGCTGGTAGGTCTGAAAATTCCACGTGATAGACCCGTGTGTCTTTTCCGGCCCTTCTCGAGAAGGCATTCCGGCAAGCAATTCAAGTTGGCCCGTCACGCCCATTTGCAAAGGCACCATGGAGCGAAAGGCCGCCCAACGCCCCGGCCCGGCTTCCTCCACCCTTTGGGCGAGTTCTTCGTCGAGTGCTTCATCCCCCGTGGGGCGAGAGGGGTCGAGAGACTCGAACTCAATGTTCCTGTCCACCATGAGCGGACGAATTTCTCTCAGCCGCAACCGAGCCGCGACCTCGTCCTTCTCTACCTCCTGGTCGAAGGCCAGAAAGATCAGTGGCTGGCGGGAAACCGGGTTCTTTCCGGAGGGAATCTGGCGGATCAGTCGGGGAGCAGGTGTAGAGAAATGGAAGGTGTAGGGAAGAGCCAGCCGAGCACCGTTCATGGCCTCCGTGCCAAGAGGCACGGTCACGGTGTACCGGGTCGCCATGGGAAGACGGGAGGGGGGCTCAAACACCAGGGTCCGGACATCCAGCCATCGCCAGGAACCGGCGACCTCCGGCTCCATCACCACTCCATGTCTCTCTTTCGCGGCATCTTCGACCGAGGAGAGGGGAACCATGGGCTCAGAAAAGGTCACCGTGATCCCGCGGGCTTTCAGGATCTCCCCGTCCGGCGTGTGCCGGAGCACCACCAGGGGTTCTAAACCGGGGTCATCCACTCCTTCGAAGTCCTCTCGTTCAGGCGGAGGCCAGGGCAGATCAATGCGATCTCCCGGAATGGGCGCCGGAAGAGAGGCCACAGGAAAAGCAAAGGTCTTGGAGGGTCTCTCCGGCTCAGGTAAATCGCCGAGCCTTGCCGTCAACGCATCGATCACCTCCTGGTCCAAAGGCGTGCCCTTGACCGATCTCGTGGCAGGGGAAACCGACGCTTCCCCGGCCCCCTCCTCCTCGCCCAGGCGAAAGACAAGCCCCTTGGGTTCTTCGGTTTGCTCCGGTGGGGTGGAAACGATCTGAGAAGAAGGAATCGTCGGCGCTGGAGAATGACAGGCGACAACGAGGAGAAGCCCTAGCCACCACGGTCGCGTACTCACAGGGATCATTTCAGCCCTTTCTCGGACACCACTCCACATACGAGGCACCCCTCGGTTTATGTGAGGCGCACGATCATAGCCGAGGGGACCCTTTCTTCTCTCCCCGGGAGGGGGTATACCCCGGAAGTCCTGATGTGAGAAAACGGAAGGAGTTCCCATGCCCAGCCTCTTCACCCGCATCATCAATCGAGAACTACCCGGTCGATTCGTCTGGCGGGATGAAAAAGCTGTCGCCTTTCTCACGATCCACCCCATTACCCACGGCCACACCCTGGTCGTTCCCATCGAAGAGGTTGACCACTGGATAGACCTCAATCAAGACCTCGCCGCCCACTTGACCCGCGTGGCCCAGACGATCGCCAAGGCTCAAGCCTCGGCCTTTCAGCCCACCAAGGTCGGCATGATGGTTGCCGGGCTCGAAGTCCCCCACGTCCACCTCCACGTCCTCCCCATCGAGAGCGAAGGAGACCTCAATTTTGACAACGCCGACCTCTCTCCCGATATCGCTGCACTGGACGGGGCTGCAGAGGCCATCCGAAAGGCTCTCGCAGCCGCCGGACACGTCGAAGTGACAGAGGACTGACGCCTCTCAGCGGACGATCGCCTGGATCGTCAATGTCCGTCGGTTTTCGTCGCCTTCTTTTCCACCCTTCAAGACAACGAGTTCGATGGGAGGAATCTCTGGGGCGAGTCTCTTCACCGCCGCACGGAGAGTGGTGGCATTCACCACCTCGGTCCCGTCGATGGACAACACCAGATCTCCTTCCTCGATCCCCGCAAGACTTGCTGGAAATCCGGGAACCACCACGGCAACTTCGACTCCCTCATCGGAATCCAAGAACTCCACTCCCAGATAGGGAACAGGCCGCCACATTTCGGCATCCCCAGGAGCGAGAACAAACTCTGGTCGCTCCTCGAGGGCGTCTACCGCGCGGACCACGCCGTAGGCAAGTTTCGCGATATCCGCCACGCCGTCCATGTTGACGAGGTGTGGATCATCGGTCGCTTGATGGTAGTCGTCATGCAAACCCGTGAAGAGGAACAGCACAGGGATCTTCTTGGCGTAGAAACTGGTGTTGTCGGAGGGGGCACTGCCCGATGGATCGAGTTTGAGTTTCAGATTGAGATCCGGTGCGAGGCCCTCGACCATGTCCGCAAATCCGGGTGAACTCCCCGTCCCTCCCACGAGCAAAGTTCTGCCCGTCAGCCGCCCCACCATGTCCATGTTGAGCATGAAAATCGTGTCGTCGAGGGAGTGCAGAGGGTTGGCCGCGTAATACTTGCTTCCGATCAAGCCCAACTCTTCCCCTGAATACCACTGGAAGAGGAGGGAGCGGCGAGGTTTGGTTGGGGAAGTCGCAAAGGCTGCAGCGAGTTCAAGAACAGCCGAGGATCCGGACGCATTGTCGTCGGCGCCGTTGTGAATCGACTCCACTAGATCGAGGGCGTTTCCAGACCTTCCGTAACCCACGTGGTCGTAGTGGGCACCGATCACAATGAACTCATCGGCAAGATCTGGATCAGATCCCCGAAGAAGAGCGATCACATTCCGGGCTGCCGCCGTCTCTCGACCACCCTCCTCTGTAGGGATCTGGACATCAAACGACTGGAACCAGGTCCCCTCCTCTCCTCCCGGCTCAATGGCGTCGTACTCCTCCAAAAGAGAGACGATGTACCCTGCCGCTCTCCGCTCACCCTTCATACCTGCGTGCCGTCCCTCGAAGAGGTCGCTGGCTAGAACGTCCACGTGATCGGCCACATCATCAGCGAGAATGGGGTCTGAGGGCGCTTCCTCTTCGTCGAATCGAGCTCCAGCAAAGAGCAGGGTGACAAGCAGAGAAAAGAGGATGGGGTTCACTAATGGGCTCCGATGGCAGGGCCGTCTCCCTTAAAAGAGAGCCCTTGCCCCTGTGGTAGCCCACTCTACCAGAGGCTGCTGATAGCAGCCCAACACCACCATCGCCACGAGGCACAAAAGGAGAAGCCCTCGCGTCCAGCCAGACACTTCCAAAACACCGGTGTCCGTCGCTTCTCGCATAAAGATCCGCTTCACGATGCACAGGTAGTAGTACAGGCTCACAACAATCATGACCGCGCTGAGAACCACCAGGGCCATGATCCGCGGATCAACCAGGGCCACCTCCACCGCTGACCGAAGGACCATGAACTTCGCGAAAAAACCGGCTGTGGGTGGGACCCCAGCGAGAGACAGCATAGAAACCGTCAAGACCAGGGCGAGGAAGGGAGACCGGTCCCGCAGCCCGTCAATCCGAGTCATGTCTGCGTTGTCCTCGGTGCGAGAAACCACGACAAGGACAAGAAACGCTGCAATATTCGCGAAGAGATAGGCGACAACGTAGAAGAGCATGGACACAGCCGAATCTTGGGTGTGCACAGACAGGGCCATCATGAGGAAGCCGGCGTGGGCGATGCCTGAGTAGCCCAAAAAGCGCTTCATATCCGTCTGAGGGATTGCGCCCAGATTGCCCATGAGAAGGGTAATCCCTGCCAGACCGGCGAGGAGGCCTGTCCACTCCGCCACGGCCGGTCCTAAAACGGTGAACACCAGCCGCATCATGAGAACAACCCCGGCCGTCTTACTCCCCACCGATAAGAACGCGGTGACAGGAGTCGGTGCCCCCTGATACACATCGGGAATCCACACGTGGAAAGGAACCGCACCGAGTTTGAAGCAAAGTCCCACGAGGACCAGAAGGAGCCCGAAGGTCAACGCTCCGCTCATACCTCCTGGGGTATTCGCCGCCGCAGTCACCGCCGCAAAGTCGAAACTCCCCGTCGCTCCATAGACAAAGGCAATTCCGTAGACGAGGAACGCCGCCGCGACGGCCCCCACGACGACAAATTTGATTCCCGCCTCGATCGATCGGGGCAACTGAGGCCGATAGGCCGCGAGGAGGAAAAGGGTCACGGTCACCAGTTCAAGGGCAACGAAAAGCGTGACGAAGTCGTTCACCGTGGCCAAAAGACACAGGCCCAGGGTGGTAAAAACGAGAAGAGCTGGGAATTCGCCCCGGCCTGCCCGAAGGCGATTTTCGTAGGGACCGGACAGCATCAAAGTGAAGAGGGCCGTCACCAGGAAGAACCGCTTGAAGAAGAGGGCAAAACCATCCAGGTTGCCAAAGGCGCAACTCTCCGGAGACTGCCCCAAACTGTGAAGCAAGATGGCGACCAGACCGAGCCCAGCGGTCAGACGGGGCATCTCTGCCGGTCCTGTCAGACGCCCCTTCCCCCAAAGGAGGTCCACCACAACCACAGCGCAGGCCAAGAGGGCCAAGAAGGCCTCCGTCCCAAAAACTGCGAAGAGTTGCGTGGTGTCAATCGGCACAGGTCAGTGTCCCAGGGCGGATTCGGCGGCGAGAAGGGTGTCGATGAGGGGGACAACTCCCGTCTCGATGAGTCGAACGATGGGTGCGGGATAGATGCCAAAGATCAGGAGGGTTCCCAGAAGGAGAAGGAAGGGTGCGCGCTCTAAAAGTGTGGACGCGTCCCGAAGGCCGTCCCAGCGCTCGATCCGCGGACCGAGGAACGCCTCCTTCACCATGCGCAGGAGGTAGGTCGCGCCAATCACCAGACCGAAGATCGCCAAAATGGTCGGAATCGGATACCGCTCCCAACTCCCGACGAGCACCAGCAACTCTGATGCGAAGTTGGCAAATCCCGGCAGTCCCAAAGAAGCCATGGCCGTCATCATGAAGAGCGTCCCGACAAACGGGATCTGCTGCATCAGCCCTCCCAGGTCATCCAACTCCCGGGTATGGGTCTGGTCATAGAAGAAACCGATGAGCGCAAAAGCGAGAGCCGTCATGACGCCATGGGCGAACATCAGGAACACCGCCCCGTCGAGCCCCATCACCGTCAAGGAGGCAAGGCCTAAGAGGACGTATCCCATGTGGCTGGAACTGCTGTAGCCCACGACAAATTTCATGTCTCTTTGGGTCATCGCCACGTAGCCGCCATAGATGATGTTGAAGCAGCACAACACGGCGACCAGGGGGAGCCAGACCACCGCCCCTTCGGGAAGGAGAGGCATCGCCACACGAATGATGGCGTAAGAGCCCAACTTCATCAGGACGCCGGCATGCATCATGGAAGCGGCCGCAGGAGCCGCGGCGTGGCCGCCCGGCGACCAGGTGTGGAGGGGCCACATCGGGGCAATCGTGGCGAAACCGAGCAACAGGATGGGGAAAAGGAACTGTTGGGCCGAAGAGGAGAGACCGCCCTGGGCTGCGGCCTCTCGAAGAACGAGGAGATCAAAGGTCGGCTCTGCGGAAAGCCCTGAGAAGTACACCATGAGGAGGCCAACCAAGGCGACCACCGCCCCCGCCGTCAGGTAGAGGGTCAGTTTCATGGTCGCGTACTCTCGGTTCGTACTACCCCAGAACCCAATGAGCAGATACATGGGGACGACGGCGAGTTCGTAGTAGAAGTAAAAGAAGAAGAGATCGAGGCTCACGAACACCCCGAAGACTCCCGCGACGAGAGCGTGGAGAAGGATGTAGAAGTCCTTGGTCCGGGAATCGACAAACCAACTCACCAGGGTTCCCGCCGTGTAGACAATGGCGGTCAACATGACCATGGCGACCGTAATGCCGTCCGCGCCCACTTGATGAGCAATGCCGAGGGATGGCACCCATTCATGGCGCACGACAAATTGGAATCCGCCACTCCCCTGGTCATAGACAAAGAAAAGCCAGATCGAGATCAGGAGAGTCAAGGCAGCCGTCGCAACGGAAAGAACGCGAATGGCGACACGATTCCCCTCTCCGATGAGGAGCAGGGCGACCACAGCCGCCAAAGGCGCCAGGATCAATGCGTCAAGAATGTGGGCTTGGAGAAAGGCCATCAGAGGTTCAGTGCCAGCAGGGCCGCGACCCCTGCGAGAAAGAGGAAGACGTAGGTGCGGATCGACCCCGTCTGATACCGCGCTGTCACAGCTCCGGCAGCCCGAGTCGTCCACGCCGAACCGTTCACTAAGAACCCGATGAGGAACTTTTTGTCGAACAGATCACACAGACGAGCAAAGTTCTGCTGCACCTTCGCCACGATCCAGTCATAGATCTCGTCGATATACCAACGGTTATAAAACAGAGCATGGACGGGCCCCAAAGCCCGCGCCACCTTGTCGGGGTTCACAATCCCCCGACCAAAGGCCAGCCACGCTGCCCCGGCGCCGAGAAAGAAGATCCCAAGGGCCGACGTCACTGTGGAGAGGTCCAGATGGACCGGCTCGAAGGGCGAAGCTCCCGCCGGGCGTGTGATGCTTCGGAAGGTCTCAATGGTTTCGGCAGGAAGAACAGCCCAGCCCGCGAGGACCGCCAAGGCAACCAGAACCATCATGGGTCCGGTCATGGTCCAGGGCATCTCGTGGGCGTGCTCAAACTTCTCGGCATCCCTTGGCTGACCGAACCATGCCATGAAGATGAGACGAAACATGTAGTAGGAGGTCAGAACCGCCGTGACCGTCGGCAGAACGGTGATCATCCAACTGTCGGCGTAGGCAGGCGGATGATGGGTCAGGTGAAGGATGCCGTCCTTGCTCCAGAATCCCGACAGAGGCGGAACTCCGCACAGAGCGAGCGTCGAGATCAAGAAGGTCCAGAAAGTGACGGGCATTTTCTTCCAGAGCCCCCCCATTTCACGGATGTCGTTGGTATGGACGGCATGGATCACCGCGCCAGCCCCCAAGAAGAGACAGGCCTTGAAGAAGGCGTGGGTGGTGAGGTGGAACATGGCGACGTCGGTCCCACCCAGTCCGATGGCCATGACCATGTAGCCGAGTTGGGAGAGAGTCGAAAAAGCGAGGATGCGCTTGATGTCGAACTGAGTCGTAGCAATCGTCGCCGCAAAAAATGCTGTAAACGCACCGATCCAGGCAATGGTCGTCAGCGCCGTCTCACTGGGCAGATAGATGAAGAAGAGCCGGGCGAGGAGGAAAACTCCCGCTGCCACCATGGTCGCGGCGTGGATCAGGGCAGAGACGGGCGTGGGCCCTTCCATGGCGTCTGGAAGCCAGACATGGAGGGGGAACTGAGCGCTCTTTCCCATGACACCCATGAGAAGCAGAATCCCTGCCACCCAAAGGAAGGTCTCGTTACTCACCAGCCATCCACCCGCTCCACCCACCTCAAACATGGGCGTGTCGAGAAAAGCTCGATCCACCCGCTCGGCCATCAGCCCGAAATCGGCAGTCCCCAGGGCGTAAAAGACCATGAGGATTCCGATCAAGAAACCAAAATCACCCACGCGGTTGGTGAGGAAGGCCTTGTTGGCTGCTTCATTCGCAGAGGGCTTGGTGTAGTAGTAGCCAATCAGCAAGAAAGAACTGACGCCCACCAACTCCCAGTGGATAAAGATCTGAAAGAGGTTGTCGGCGACAACAATCCCAAGCATCGAGAACATGAAGAGGGACAAAAACCCGAAGAAGCGCCCAAAACCCGGATCACCCTTCATGTAACCCAGGGCATAGATGTGAATCAGGCCCCCCACCCCTGTGACCACTAACAACATGATCTGACTCAGCCCATCAATGAGAAAACCATAGGTAAAAATATGGTCCTGGGTGGGTGACCAGTCAAAGGAGCCGGTGATCGACCAGCCTGGGCCGGCCGCAAAACACTCCGGCAGGGAACTGGCAGAGATCGCAAAGGCTCCCCAGACCGCGGCCAGGGACAAGAACGCCGCCTTTTTGTGGTCGCGATGCAATCCGCACCCAATCAAGACGGCCGCCCCCAGGGGCAGGAGCAGGATCAGCCACTGCATCTCGATCATGATCGCTCCCCTACCACCGTAGATTCGCCACGTCGTCGACGTTGACCGTGTCCAGTCGCCTGAACAGAGCCACCGCAATCACAAGAGCCACGGCAACCTCTGCCGCCGCAACGGCGATGGTGAAGAACACCATCACCTGGCCGTCAGGGGAGACCCCTCCCGGAGGATTCGCCACTAAGAACTTGTTGAAGGCAACCAGAGCCAGATTCGCGGCATTGAGCATGATCTCAATGCTCATGAACACGAGGATCACGTTGCGACGCATCATCACGCCGCACAACCCGAGGGTAAAAATGACTCCTGACAAGTAGAGGTAGTGCTCGAGGGTGATCATCCGTCTCCACTCCTTCGAGAGAGGACCACGGTGCCCAGAATGGCTGCAAGGAGAAGAAGGGAAACCGCTTCGAAGGGAACGACATATTCGGTGAACAACGTTTCGGCCAGGAGCCCCGGAGAACCCACCAATGCATTGCTTTCAGAAGAAACGGCTGGTCCAAGATCAGCGACCGCCTTCGAGAACAGCCCGAGAAAGGTCCCCGCCGCGAGAACCATCACGGGATTGATCTTGAGCCCCTCGAGTTCGTCACTCCGAAGATTGATCAGCATGATCACGAAGAGGAACAGCACCATGATGGCCCCGGCGTAGACCAGCACCTGCACAATGGCGATCAGGTACGCGTCGAGGAGGACAAAGAGCCCTGCCGTCGAGGCGAAGGACAGAATCATGAAGATCGCGCTATAGACCGGAGTCCTGACAAAGATCGTCGCCAGCGTGAAGAACGCCATGGCGCCGCCGAAGAGATAAAAGAGGAAGCCTTCCACTACTTGCCCTTCCATTTCTGGATCGCGTCGACTCGAGTCCCGCCGAGTTCATAGAGCTTCTTCTTGTCGTAAACCAACTCCTCGCGGGTGGCCCCGTTCAGTTCGTAGACGTCCGTCATGAAAATCGCTTCTTCAGGGCAAACTTCCTCGCAGTAGCCGCAGTAGATGCAACGCAGCATGTCGATGAAGAAGGCCTTGGGGGCCTTCTCGATGTTCTGGTTCAGATCTGTCTCAGCATCGCTGTCGATCCCGATTTCTCCCGGCTCAATGACGATGGCCTTCGGAGGACAGATGAACTCGCACAACTGACAGGAAACGCACTTCTCTCGCCCCTCTTGATCTTCGACAAGGCCTGGAGCTCCTCGGTAGTCGTCGAAGAACTCTTGCCGCTCCTCGGGATATTGCACGGTGATGCCCTTTTTGAACATCTGCTTCCAGGTCAAGCGGAGCCCCTGGACAATCTGTGGCAAATACAACTGCTGCCACCACCTTAGTTTGGGACGTTCAACGATCTTGCCGACCATGTTGCTCCGATTTCTCCCCCTTAGGGGAGATTTAAAAACCCTGTAATCACGATGTTCAGGAGGGCCAGAGGCAACAGCACCTGCCAGCCCAGTTTCATTAACTGATCAAAACGAAATCTTGGAATCGTCCACCGCACCCAGATGTAGAAGAAAAGAAACAACAACACCTTGGTAATGAAAGACAGGAACCCCAGAAGCGCGCCCCAATTCCCCAGGAGATCGAAGGAAGCCTGACTCATGAACGGGATATCCCATCCCCCTAGAAAGAGAACCGCGACCAGCGCCGAGAAGACAAACATCGCCGCGTATTCCCCGATGAAGAACATGGCGAATTTCATGGAGCTGTACTCGGTGTGATACCCGGCGACGAGTTCTGTCTCCGCCTCGGGAAGGTCAAAGGGAAGACGATTCGTCTCCGCGAAGGCGCAGATCACGAATACAACAAAGGCGATGGGTTGTGAAAAGACAAACCACGTCCCATTCGCCTGCATCACGATGACATCCGTAAGACGCAGGCTCTCTGTCACCATGAAGATCCCCACAACAGAGAGGCCTAAACCGACCTCGTAACTGATCATCTGGGCCGAGGCTCGCACCCCTCCCAGGAGGGAGTACTTGCTGTTGGAAGCCCAACCCGCCAGTGCGATGCCGTAGACCCCGAGGCTGGAAATCGCAAAGACGAAGAGGATTCCCACGTCCAGGTCGGCGATCACCATGGGCACCGTCCTCCCCATCACGGTGACTGCCGGGCCGTAGGGAATCACGGCGAGCACAATCAAGGCCGGCATCAGAGCAATGGCCGGGGCCAGAACGTAAATCACCTTATCCACATGTCCTGGCACCACGTCTTCCTTGAAGAAGAACTTCAGAGCGTCGGCAATCGGTTGCAGCAGACCGACAGGCCCGACTCGGTTCGGTCCGAGTCTGTCCTGCATCCAGGCAGACACCTTGCGCTCAGCAAGAACGGCGTAGGCCGCCACGATCAGCACAATGTGTGTGAAGACGATGATCTTCACCAGCGCCGCGACAATGGAAAAAACGAGGTCGTCGTTCACGATGACGAAGTCACCTCAGAGGACAATTCTTTCACTCCGTCGCCTCGATCAAGAGACACGTCCGTCGCCGCTTTCAAGGACGGATAGTCAGCCCACTCCCCTCCTGACAGGTCATTCCAGATCGCCCAGTCTTCAGGAACATCAACTCCCGGGTCCAGAAGCGGCCGGATGAACTGACGGTGGCCCTCGTGGTTGATCCATGTCCCTTTTTTCTCCAGCGGTGTCCGGCCCGGCAGAAGGATCATCGCCGCATCCCCCAAGACACCCTTTTGGGGTGCCTGGAGAACGAGGAAGTCCAGGCCCGCGAGAACACTGGAGGGGACGTCTACGTCTCCGGCCACCACGAGGCCTCGCAATCCTTCGACTTGATCGGGAATCGCCTCGAAACCGAGAGCCTGGGCTCCCGCAGTATTGGGTGTCGCGTCGGTCTGCTTGAGAAAACCATCTGCCTCCCAGGTTCGCTCACCGTGCCAGCGATGCTCAATCCCTGATTTCTTCGCCCAGTGCGAGAGGGCAAACAACTCCTCACAGGTATTGAGTGTGGAAGCCAGAACACCGACTCCCTTTCCGTCTCCCACAAGACGTGAAATCTCTTCGAGAACTTGGGCCGTGTTCGCAGGTTCTCCAGAAATCGCCGCGCCACGAGTGCGCTCGTCAAGGTTGTAGAGATCGTAGGAAAGCCTCCCGTCATCACACATCCAGGAACGATTCACCTCGGGGTTGCGGCGGGGCACAAATCGAAGCAATTTGCCCTGGTAGGCCCCGGCGGTCATGTTGCATCCCTTCGAACAACCCGGACAGACCGTTTCCGCAAAGTCCATAAACCACACCCGCTGTTTGAAGCGGAAGTCCTTGCTGGTGAGAGCACCGACAGGACAAATATCGATGATGTTCATCTGGTAGGGATCCTCGATCGGGCCATTGGGACCGAGGGTGATGGTGCTCTGGTCGCCCATGTTCTCCACACCGATGGGTCGGCTTCCCCGCACCTCCTCAAAGAAACGAGTGCACCGGGTGCAGAGAATGCACCGCTCAGCATCGAACATCACCTTGTCAGAAAAGTGGATCTTCTTGTCCTTCTTGTCCTTCTCCTCGACGAAACGGCTGTCCCCGGGTCCATAGCGATAGGTGTAGTCCTGCAGGGGACATTCTCCGGCCTGATCGCAGATGGTGCAGTCGAGAGGATGGTTAATCAGGAGGAACTCCAGCACCCCCTTCTGAGCTTTTTTGACCGCTTCACTCTTCGTTTCGACCTCCATCCCCTCATCGACGGGCAACTGACATGAGATGGCGAGTTTGTCCGTGTTGCCGTTCACCTCAACGAGGCACATGCGACAATTCCCATCAACTCCAATGTCGGGGTGATAGCAGTAATGAGGAATCTCCATTCCCTCCGAGGCCGCTGCCT
>JAZALG010000123.1:0-7312 GCA_036229545.1 Planctomycetota bacterium
GAGATCAGGCTCTCACCGTGGTCGCGAGTCTCCTCGTCTCGCTGGTCGTCGCTCTGTTTCTCGTGCCCATGCTGGCCGGGCTGGTCGAAAAAAATTCAGACAACTCTCTTTCCGGCAAGGCTTGGGGAAGAAGTTGGAAGCGAACCCTCCATCTCGCACGCTCAGATCTGGTGGCCAGGGCACAATGGAAGGCAGATCGCGGCTCCATGGCAAAAAGGACGAAAGGCGCGAAATTCCTGTTGTTTCCCTTCTTCCTCATCCTCCGCCTGTATCAACTGGCTCTCGAACTGGTCGGAAGGCTCTCCCTGATCGCCTTTGGAATCGCGATCAATCTTGCCGGACTGGCGATGGCAGGTGCGGCCCTCGTGTTTCTCGGCGTCATGAAGTTTCCGGCCCGGGTGTTCTCCGGAGCATTCGAGATCCTCCATCAAAAATACCCTCCCTTTATCCGGGCGATCATTTCCTCGCCCTCCCGGTCTTCCTCCACCCTCGTCCTCGCCGCTGTCCTCCTCATCCTGACGGTTCGCCTCGGGCAATCGTTAGGCGGTGAACTGCTTCCCGAAGTACATCAGGGAGAAATTGTCGGACAACTGACCATGCCGGTCGGCACCCCACTGGAGACAACGGACAGAGTAGCCCGCCAAGCTGAGGACGCCCTCGAAGGCCTCGATGGCGTGAGCTGGCTTGCCTCAACAATCGGTGTCCCTCGTGACGAGGTCAGTCCAGCCGATGAGGGTGAGCACACCGCCAAGATTTCCATCGGACTGAGAACAGGCAGCGAAGACATGGAAGATCTCGAAGAAACCGTCAAGACACATCTTCGTGAGGCCTTGGCCTCTCTCCCCGAACTTCGCGACACGCGTTTTGAAAGCCCAGCTCTGTTCACCATTCGCTCGCCCATCCAGGTCGAGATCAAAGGCGAAGATCTCGCCTCCATCAACGCCACGGCCACGGAGGTGGCTGGGATCCTGGCCACCATTGAGGGACTTGAGGACATCACCAACAGTGTTCAGCCAGGAAGCCCGGAGATCCTGCTGTCGTTCGACCGAGACCTCCTCAGCCGTCTTGGTCTCGACACGAGGCAGGTGGCATCCCTTGTCGCCGATTCGGTGAAAGGAAATGTGGCGACACGGTTCAATGACTACGAACACAAATTGGACGTCCTCGTCCTTACGGACAAGGCGTCCCTGCAGTCCATTGATGACCTCTTAGACCTTCCGACAAACCCATCGGGGGAGGGTTCTGAACCCCTCTCGTCTCTCGCCCAGAGTCACGTGCGTGAAGGTCCGCGGGAGATCCGCCGTATTTGGGGGCAGCGAGCCGCCGTTGTCTCCGCCTCCCTGTCCGGATTTGACATTGGCAGAGCGACAGCAGAAATCGACCAGCGCATTCAACACGTTCGGCAATCGAGCGATCTCAATATCACCCTCGGCGGACAGGGAGAGCAGATGGAAGGAGCCCTTTCACAGATGACTCGGGCCCTGCTCCTCGCTGTTTTTCTTGTCTTTGTCGTCATGGCCTCCATCTTTGAGAGCCTCCTCCAGCCCCTGGTCATCCTGGTCACGATTCCTCTCGCCCTTTTCGGAGCCATCCTCGCTCTCTATCTCTTTGATATTCCCCTTTCGGTCGTCGTCTTTATCGGTGGCATCATCCTTGCGGGCATCGTGGTCAACAATGCCATCGTCTTGATCGATGCCATCAACCGGCGCAGGCATCGGGAGGGCCATGGGCTCGTCGATGCCGTGACCCTCGCTTGTGAGATGCGTCTCAGACCCATTTTGATGACAACCCTCACCACCATCCTGGGCCTCTTACCCCTCACTGGGTGGCTTCCAGGGACGGGCGGAGAAGGCACTGAATTGCGAGCTCCCATGGCCATCACGGTGGTCGCCGGCCTCGCAACAGCAACCCTGTTGACCCTGATCGTTATCCCAACGGTCTACGTCATGGTGGAAAGAAGATCCGAGTTTCGACAAAAAACTTCGTGATAGGGGCAATCACCCCTTCTTTCCCATCCAGGACCAGTTGACGACCCTTAGCGAGCCCCTCTACGATCGCGCCGCTCCTATTATGGGTCGCTAGCTCAGTTGGTAGAGCGCTGCGTTCGCAATGCAGAGGTCAGGGGTTCAACTCCCCTGCGATCCACCACACGACCTAAACGGTCGAGAATCAGCAAATCTCAGCAGATTCGCCTCTTCGGTCGTAGGGTAATCCCTCCCACACACGCCTGACTTGTTCCTGAGAAGAACCGATCTAGAAGTCATAAGGTCTCGATCGAAAAAAATAGTCACCGCACAGATTTGACAGCGGTCGGAGACGGGGGGAAACTGTGGGGTCTCGTAGTACTTTTCTCCCCAGGTTCTCCCCAACCCACCTCTCCGGGCATCCCCATGCAATTCGTCGGAAATAACGCGTGTACCCTGCGTTTTGCTGTTGCCCACACACTTCGTTCCACGGATGCGATCCACTATGAAGTTTCTCTCTGATCCTCGTTGTGCGCTAATTCTCGCTCTTGTTTTCGTTGGGCTGGCAACAACTCAGCCTGCCTCCGCCCAGTACGCAGAGCGCCCCTGGTTGGTCAACAGCTTTAACGAAGAGGTCGACGCCTCCGGAAGGTCTGTCAAGAACCCCAGAGTTCGCGCAATCCACACCACGGACCCCGCCCTCCAGGGTGGCACAGCCTTTTTCTTCGCGAAAGACCCCTTCCTGGCCTACCAACTCGGTCGCAACCTTAACTTCCGTGAATTCAGAGAGCGGGACGGCGTCTTCAGCAGATTCCACGCCAACGAGTATGGCTACGAAGTCGGCGGCGCCTCAGATCTGGGCGGACCGATGCAGAACCAGACCGTGGACAAACTGACCCTCTTTAATCAGGTCAGTTGCAGCGGCTGCCACAACATCCCCTACGGCACCCCGGGCGGTGCCGTGTCCTTCGCCAAGGACGCCGGCCTGGGACGTCAGTCCCCGCATTACTTCGGCGCCGGGCTGATGGAAATGATCGCCATTCAGATCCGGACTGACTTACTTGCCCAACTCGACCTCAACGGCGACAGTTGGGTCGACTACGCAGAAGCAGAAGCTGGTCCCGACCCCATCTTTGTTTCAGCAACACCAGACGGGCCCCTCATCAACTTTGGAAGCCCCAAGATTGACCCCGTCACAAATGAACCCGGCCTCAATCAGATTCTGAAAATTTTCTGGGGCTGCGGAGGACTAACCTACGTTCCTGGATCCGAGCACTACGGACAGTACGGCGCCGATCGTTACAGCTTCCATCACACGGTCTTCGGATGGGGCCAACTCCAACCGGAAAACGCGCTGAACCCCACGACCCGAACCTTCATGTGGGATCCGCTCAATGCTCACAGCGGCATCGAAGCCTTTGATCCCTCCACCATGGATGACCCGGATCTCAACGGCGTTTCAGAGCCCACCCTCGCGGGAGCCATTCAGTTCCCCGTCACCCACCTTCCCCCCGACAGAGGCTTCTACATGGATCCTCTCGGGTTCAGTTTGGATGACAACGACGAAGACGGGCACATGACCGAGTTCAGCGAAGGCGACCTCGACCTCGCCGAGTGGTTCATGCTGAACTCACCCCGTCCGACTTTTGCCGCACGAAATGCGGACTACCTCGACGGCCTGGGCCTGATGGACAGCATGGGTTGCACGACGTGCCACGTCGCCGACTGGGAGATCGCCAAGAAAGACAGAAATGGCCACCCCGGTGATCGCCGCTTCTTCGATCTGAATGTGGAATACACCCAGCAAGGCACCTTGGAAGCCGAACTGGTCAAGCTCTACAACCAGCGCGGGGACAGTTACATCCTGAAACACGACGAGTTCCTCGTCGAAGGTATCTTCACCGACTTCCTTCACCACGACATGGGTTATGACTTCCAAGAGTTGGGGTACGACGGAAACGTCCAAACCATGTGGCGGACGGCGCCCCTGTGGGGTGTCGGATCCGGATTCCCCTGGGGACACGATGGACAGTCCCTCACTCTGAAGGATGTCATCCTCCGTCACGGTGGCGAGGGAGCAACCTCTCGCGACGCCTTCATCGCCGCTAATGAGGACGACCAAGACCGCCTGATCGACTTCCTCCGAAAACTCCAACTCTATGACATCGAGAATATGCCCACTGACATCGATGGAGATGGAACGATCAGCAACAACTTCACCGTTGCCGGCGTCGATACGGGCATCGAACGCTTCAATGCCGAGTGGCTCTTCAGGATACCCGTCCAGATTCAGGGCATGGTGACGCCGAAGCATGCCAGCTACCAGATTCGTTCATTCGCCGCAGTCAACCGTGGGTCTGCCTACGGATTAGGACTCGCCTATCGCAAGGACACTGACCTGGACGGCTGGCCCGACGTCTGGGACGCCGCGCCCACTGTGCCTGGCTACAAGGATGGAGTGAACAAGTAATGAACTCAGAGAAAACAACCCTCGCCATTGGAGGCGACACGATGTCACGCACATTCCTTTCAGTTGCTCTTCTTCTTGGTTTGGTCGCCGGCCCGGCCCTCGGACAGTGCTTCAGTTCTGGGACAAACCCTCTGGGGTTTGACCTCATTCGCACCAACACTCCTGGCAATCCTCTGCACCCGGGAATCACCTTCGAGTACATGCCGATCAGTGATTTCTTCGCGGAGGCGAATGGCGTGGCCGTGGTCGATGTGAACCAAGACGGTTTCTTAGATGTCCTCTTCTGTGCGATTGAAGGCCACCCGAACGAGTTCTATCTCAACAACGGGGACGGAACCTTTACCGAGTCGGCAGCAGCCTTCGGCATCGACGAGCCCACCAAGCGCCGTGGCAACGCGATGTTCTTCGATTATGACAACGACGGTGATCTTGATCTGATGACCTTTGGATACCCATCCAAGCCCTATCAGAACCTAGATCTCCACACCATGTTCAGAAACGACGGAGGCCCAGGCTTCACCTTCACCGATGTCACTGTGTCTGCTGGCGGGTTCATACCCGACAACAGCGTAGAGACGACAACGGTGGGTGATCCTGCAGGAGCCGCCATCGCTGATTACAACAACGACGGCTACCTCGACGTCATCGTCAATTACTGGCATCGAAACAACTCGATCGTCGGCGGATCCGAGGATCAGTTCCGTCTTTGGAAGAGCCAACCCAATCCGGACCGCAATACGAGTGCGCCCGGCTATTCACCACGGATTTTTGTGGATGCCACCGCTGAAGCCGGACTGATCGGCCTGGGTAGCCACGGCGCAGAACTCGACGGTTGGATCTGGGCCCCCTCCTGGGTCGACATCAACCGAGACGGCCTCATGGACCTTCACATCAATGTGGAGCAGGAGGAAGACCTCCTCCTCCTCAACCAGGGTGACGGGACCTTCGGCCCGAATATCGCCACCTCCACCGGAATGAACTACAACGACGGAACAGGTGGTGCCATGCAGGGCAACGAAATGGGCAAAGTCCACGGTGACTTCGACCATGACGGCGACCTGGACTTCTATCTCACCAATGCCGGCAACCTGAGCATCTGGCACAAGTTCGATGCTTTTTACCGCAACGACACCGATCTCTCTCTCGGTGGCGCGGGGATCCAGTTCACCTACATCGGTGCAGAATCCGTCGCTTTCGACGCGAAGGGCGTGGGCTGGGGTGCAACATTCTCAGATCTGGAGAACGATGGTGATTACGATCTCCTGACGTCACGAGGATTGGGGCCATTCGGCCCTGCTGAGAACGCCATGTTCCAAAACCTCTATCCCCAAACCTCCAATGGCAACGTGGTATTCGATGAAATCACCGATTACTTCCCCGAAGCCACTGGAGCAGGTGGATGCTGGGATACGTCCCGCGCCTTGGTTGCCTTTGACGCAGAGAACGATGGGGATCTCGACGTCCTCATGACTCGCTCAGGGCATAGCCCCCCACTCCCTGTTGATAAGTTGGATGCCCCGTTCTTCTTGAACACCCTTGTGAACACGAACCGAAATATTCAGGTCAATCTCGTGGAACAGGGTGGAAGTCTGAACACTATCGGTGCTCGGATCTTCGTCAGAACAGGCGGAACTGCCGGGACGACTCAAATGCGAGAAGTCATTGCAGGAAGCAGTTTCCTCACCCAGGAACCCTACCGGCAACACTTTGGTCTGGGAGAAGCGGATGCTGACTACGTCGCCGTGCGTTGGTTTGACGGCGGCCATTCGGTGCTGTCTCCCACGCCAGGCACTCCGCTCACGGGCCTTCAAACGCTCACCCGCGGTGCGGACGCCACAGGCGACCTGAATGGTGACGGAAGTTTGGACGATGCCGACCTTGCTCTCGTCTGTCAGGCGATGGCAAATCGCGATGTCGTGGATGCAGCCATTCCTGACCGGCCGTGGAATATCCTGGCCGATGCGGACGGAAATGATCTCCTCGACACTCGAGACTTCAGTGATCTGCGCTCCAGAATCCCTGCTCCCTTTGTCAACATTGGCAACGGGCTTGTGGGAACTCACGGAGTTCCAGTCTTGAGCGGCACGGGAACGCTTGTCAGTGGCACGCCGATGTCGATCGACATCTCAGGAGCTTTGGAGTCTGCTCCCGCGTTCATGCTGGCTGGATTTGGTGTGATGAACGCCCCCCTGCTCGGTGGTGTTTGCATCCCCTCACTGGATCTTGCGACCTTTGGTCCGTTCATCACCAGTACCACGGGCGATCTCAACCTTCCGGCCGTTTGGCCAGCAGGTTTGCCCTCTAACCTCCAGTTGCAGGTGCAGTTCTGGATCCAAGATGGAGGAGGAGCCGGGAATTATGCCGCGACCAACGGGCTGTCTCTCATGACCCCGTAGGTCCGTAAAGATGGGATTTCCGGCTTTTAACGAGCCCTGTCGCCTTCGGTGACAGGGCTCGTTCCATTTCAGTTCTTCTCTGTTGTTGAACGAGTCCAGTTTCCCCCGAACCGATCAGAACCGGGTAGGCTGATACAGTCATGAATCGCCTTCTTTTCTTCCTCCTCTTCGTAGGGATCATCACGCCCCCGCTCAGTTCTCAGACCCCCATCGGAGATCCTCGCGATCTCCCTGGCAACGTTGTCTGGCTAGATGGCTCTGATCCCAACGGCAACTTCCAATCCGGTGGTAACTTCTCAGGAGGCAATACATGGGTCGATAAATCTACGTCTGGAAATGCACAGGCAACCCAGACCATGGCATTCAGACGACCCACCGTACTCCCAAACGCACTCAACGGCCTCTCCGGGATCCACGTCGACGGAAATGAGTACAGGGATGTCGCCTCTGCGGCCGTCTCCATGCTGTCGAATCAGGCGGGA
>JAZALG010000124.1:0-6599 GCA_036229545.1 Planctomycetota bacterium
GATACTCCGGTCTCGCCTTCACCATTGGAGGAGGACTCGCGTTTTCGACCCTCTTGACGCTCATCATCGTCCCCTGGGCCTATTCCCTCCTTGATGACCTGGGCGGATTCATCGCGGATCTCCTCCCCTGGGGGGCTCGATCACAGCGCCCCCCCCCGTCAACAGAGACTACCTGAGAGAGACTGGCCAAAATCAAGGGGAGGCGTTCCCCACCCCACTTCCCGTAAAATCGAATCCATGAACGATGCCATGACAAATGTTCCCCTGCCTCAGAACGAACCCGTGCGGGACTACGCCCCGGGATCTCCCGAACGCAAGACTCTGACTCAGACCCTGACCGACATGAAGAATGATCGGGCTGAAATTCCCCTCCTGATCGGAGGCAAAGAAGTTCACACGGGTGATCTCAAGGAAACCGTCGAGCCTCACGCCCACGGCCAGATCCTCGCGGATTGCCATCAGGCCTCTGAGAAGGAGGTTCTGGCGGCAATCGACGCCGGACGTGAAGCCCTCCCTGCATGGTCGAACCTCTCTTTCGACGACAGGGCAGCCATCTTCCTTCGAGCCGCCGACCTGCTCGCGGGTCCGTGGCGCGACAGGATCAATGCCGCCACGATGCTCGGTCAAAGCAAAACGGTCTTCCAGGCAGAGGTCGACGCCGCCTGCGAAATGATTGATTTCTTCCGTTTCAACGTGGCCTACGCACAGCAGATCTGTTCCATTCAGCCCAATTCGGCCCCGGGAATGCACAACCGATGCGAGTATCGAAACCTAGAGGGTTTCGTACTCGCCGTGACCCCTTTCAATTTCACCTCCATTGCAGCCAACCTCCCGACCGCTCCAGCCCTCATGGGCAATGTGGTCCTCTGGAAGCCCGCCTCGACTGCGGTCCTGTCCAACTGGCTCATGATGGACCTCTTGCGGGAAGCCGGAATGCCCCCGGGCGTCATCAACTTCCTCCCCGGTCCAGGCCCCCGAATCGGTGATGTCGCGCTCCCCCACCACGAACTTGCTGGGGTCCACTTCACCGGGTCAACCAGCACCTTTCAGACCATGTGGCGCGTCATCGGCGAGAACATTGCTGGGTATCGTTCCTATCCGCGCATTGTTGGCGAAACAGGCGGAAAGGACTTTGTTTTTGTTCACCCCTCCGGAGATCCTGCCGCCCTCGTCACAGCCCTTGTTCGAGGCGCCTTCGAATATCAGGGGCAGAAGTGCTCCGCAGCGTCCCGCGCCTACATTCCTCAATCGATGTGGGGTGGCGTGCGCGAACAACTTGTCGACACCCTGGCGACCGTCACCATGGGCGATGTCACTGACTTCTCCCACCTGATGGGTGCAGTGATCGACCAAGCATCCTTTGACAAGTGTCAGCGATATATCGACCAGGCCAAGGCGGACCCGGCTTGTACTTTGCTCTCCGGAGGTGAGTGCAACGACTCCTCAGGCTGGTTTGTCCAACCCACCGTCTTTGAGACGACAGACCCCAAGGCTCCCAGCATGTGCGAGGAGATTTTCGGTCCTATCCTGACCATCTACGTCTACGACGACGCCAACATGGAGGAGACCCTCGATCTATGCGATAGCACCTCGCCCTATGGGCTGACCGGTGCCGTTTTTGCCCAAGACAAAGATGCCGTCGAACACCTTTCCAAGAGGCTGCGTCATGCCGCGGGGAATTTTTATATCAACGACAAACCCACGGGCGCGGTCGTAGGCCAGCAGCCCTTTGGCGGAAGTCGAGCATCAGGGACCAATGACAAGGCAGGCTCCCTTCTCAACCTCATCCGATGGACTTCCGTCCGGACCATCAAGGAAGTCTTCGACCCGCCCACCGACTATCGCTATCCCCACATGGGTGAAGAATGATTCCGATGCGTAGCCTCTTTCCACTAGTCAGTCTTCTTGTCGCCTTGGCCTGTGCCCAGCCAAGACAAATTCCCGCGGCTGAGACCGTGGGTGACACCATGCGCCTGCCTCTCACCGTGGCCAGCGATCTCAACAATCCGCCCTTCGCGACAACGGATGACCAGGGAATCCCCTACGGAAGAGACGTGGAGATGATGACCCGCATTGCGGCAACCCTCGGTCGCCCTCTGCACTGGAAAACCATGCCTTTCGAAGAACTTCTCGAAAGTGTCGCTGACAGCGAAGTGGACATTGTCTGCGCCACGTTGGGGGTGACTCCTGAAAGATCTCGACAGGTCCTGTTTACAAGGCCCTATTTCTTCACGGAACTGGCTCTCGTGGTACGAAAAGGGGCAGGAGAGCCTCAGTCACTCGATGATCTCGCGGGACGCAGGGTCGCCGCCAGCGAGGGAACCACCTCTGAGCGGGCCATTCGTCTTTACCTCACCTCATCAACAGGTGTTTTCATCAGCGAGGGCGAGCCCAGCCCCGTTGAACAACTGCTTCTGGGAGAAGTGGATGCCCTCGTCATGGATCGCCCAGCGGCCGAGGTCCTCCTTGCTCAGGGGGAGGGATCTTTTCAACGCCTTTCCCGACCCATCGCGCCAGAACACTATGCGCTCGCTGTTCGACCGGATGCCGAGAGTTTAAGAATTCGGCTAAATCAGGCTCTATCTCAATTGGACGATGAAGGCTATCTGGCGGAACTAGACCGCCGATACGGGCTGATTTCCACGCCCTGACCTCTCGCAAGAGAAGCCAGCCGAGCCTTCATTCTGGTATCTTCAGTCTCCTGTCACCCCATCGCTAAGAATCAGGAGTTTCCCATGCATTCAGTAAGACACGGCTTCCTTTCTCTCCCTCTCATGCTCCTTCTCGTGACAGGCTGCAACGCCCCTCCAACAGCGGGTGGAACACCCGCGGGAGAGACGACCAAGGCTGACTCAGACAGCAAGACCGCAGACGCCAGCAAGACACAGGCTAGCGCCCCTTCTAAGGGAGAAACGCCCGCCAAACCCGCCGCCGCAAAGCAGGAAACAAAAGAAGACAAGGCAAAGGCGAAAGAAGAAAAAGAGAAGAAAGAGAAAGAGGAGAAGATCAAGAAGTTCACCGAGACCCTTGAAAACGAGGACTACACCACCGTCGAAGGTCTTTTCACTCTCCTCCACGACGACCACAAAATCTTGCTGCACCTCGACGAGGACAGCCTTGGGAGGGAGTTCCTCTACGTCTCAGCGCTCAACAGTGGGGTCGGAACATCCAGCCTCTATCGTGGAGCTCTTCTTGAAGACACCGATCAGGTTCTTCGGTTTGAAAAGCGTAACGACTCAAAGATCGTGATCGTCGCCCAGCCCACACGATACGTGGAGCCAGGTGACAGTTTTGATGCGCGCCGCCTCGCCGAATCAACTTCCGAGAGCATCATTCGGATTTTCGACATCGCCGCAGAGCACCCCGATGAGGGCCGCTACATCATCGATCTTGGTTCATGGTTCATCGGAGACAATCTTTGCCTAGCCAAGTCCGTCGGCGGCAAGTACTCCGTCTCAAAGGACCTGACAGAATTCGCCATGGTTAATGCCTTCCCTCAGAACATCGAGATCGGCATGAACATGGTTTTGGTCGGATCGAAGGGTGGCGGCACCCTCGCGATGGCAGACAGTCGCGGCTTTGAAGTCAAAGTGCGACATTCTTTCTGTGCCCTCCCGGGACCAGGGTTTAAATCCAGGCCCTACGACCAACGTGTGGGCTACTTCGTCACCGAGCGCAAGGATCTCTTCGCTTGGGATGCCAAGGACCCCGTCCATCGTTTCGTCAACCACTGGCGTCTCCAAAAGAAAGACCCCACGGCTGACGTGAGTGAGCCCGTCGAGCCCATCACCTACTGGATCGAAAACAGCACCCCGAAAAAATGGCGCGATGCGGTCCGAAAAGGAATCGAGGGGTGGGAACCTGCATTCCGGAAGGCCGGCTTTGCCAATGGAATCGTCGCCAAGCAAATGCCCGATGACGCCGACTGGGATCCAGCCGACGTCCGGTACGCCGTCGTCCGCTGGTCAACAGATGAAAATGTTGGGTTTGCGATCGGACCATCCCGTGTGGATCCACGAACCGGTGAGATCTTCGACGCGGACATCACTATGCAGGAGAGTTTCCTCTCCTCCTATGCCCGTCGGTTCGACACACTCATCGACGATCTTTCCGGCATGTCAAAGGAGCAAATTCGTCGTGAAGCCGACGCAATGTTCGCTCCCAAGAATCTTCAGGACTTCGATCCTTCGGCCCTCCAGCAGTGCCGTATGACGACAACGGAAAGGGGTGCCGAAATCGCTCGTGCCGCGGCGGTTGTTTCCATTCTGAACGAAGAGTTTGACCGAGACGCGTTCCTCTCCGAGATGCTGACGGACGTCATCATGCACGAGGTCGGACATACCCTCGGCATGCGACATAACTTCCGGTCTTCGACCTACAACGACAAGGCCCGTTCTCACGACGCCGCCTTCACAGCTCAGCACGGCCTCGCAGGCTCTGTGATGGACTACAACGCCATTAACATCGCCGCACCCGGCGAAACGCAAGGTGAGTACTTCCCCTCCTGCGTCGGCCCCTATGACATGTGGACCATTGAATACGGGTACACCGAGATCCAAGGGAACGAGGAGAAGGCTCTGGAGGCAATCGCCTCTCGATCCCACGAGGAAGGCCTCGATTACGGAACGGATGAGGACAGCTACCTCGGTGATCCCATGACGACGACCTGGGACTTCGGCACCGATCCGATCGCCTTCGCCGCGGATCAAGTCGCTCTGGCCAAGAAAGGATTCTCTGTCCTCACCGAACGCGGTGCCGAAGAAGGGGAAGCCTTCTACGAATACTCGCGTTTCTATTCCATGTTCTCCTCGGGACACAGACGGGCCCTCAGCCCGCTCGGGTCTTACCTCGGTGCCTACCAGATGAACCGCGACCTCGTGGGACAAGAAGGAGGGCGGCCTCCCATCGTCCCCGTGGACGGAGAGATGCAGTCACGCGCACTCGACCTGTTGATCGAAGAAGGGCTGGGATGGACCGGCGGAGTTCCAACGGCTGAGCACAAACTCATGGCCAACAAGAAGGTTGGTTCCTGGGGAAGTTGGTTCGATCCGTGGTCATTCGACCCCGTCCGAAGAGATATTAATCTGGTCCGCTATCGGGCCCTCTCTTCGCTGCTCAACACTTACCTCTTGGAGCGCGTGGCCAACCAGCATCATCTGGGTGACCAAGCAGGTCCGTCGATTTACGCGATCACGGACCGAACACAGAACGCCGTCTGGTCCCAAAGCCCCGACGAAAATGATCGATGGACCCAAAAAGACTACGTCGACATGGTCATGAACAACCTCGATCGGGACGGAACCCCAGATGTCACTGCGCTGATGGATGGACTTTTGACGGGGGCTCTTGGTTATTGCCGTCAGTACGCCACGAACGACAACCCGGCCATTCAGGCCCACGGCTCCTGGCTCGCCGGGCACATCGAGCGGTTCCGCAATCGCCAGGGAGTGGAAAGCTTCTAGTTCACGACAAAGAACTGGGATTACCAGTATCTCTCGAAGTGAAGGTTTCCCGGCTCTGACGAAGTGTGTCGATTAAAGCCCAACGGCTTCAGCCGCTTTTCCATCTCATCGATCATGTCAGGATTGCCGCAGAGCATGACCTGGCATTGTTCAGGATCGAGAGAAAAACCAGCGTGGTCTTCAAAGACTCCTTCTTCAAAAATGGACTGCACTCGACCCCGCAGGCCTGTCCAAGGGCTGTCTTCGGGCTCGCGGGTTACAAGGGGAAGGTAGACCATCGCCTCGTCGGCCTGACTCATCTCCGACAACATCTGTCTGTAACCTAATTCTCCCACAACTCGAGCGCCGTGAATGACAGCGAGGTGCCGCCAGCGGCCCTTCCCAGAAAAATGCTGGGTCATCGACACATAGGGAGCCAACCCCGTTCCTGTCGAGATCAAAATCAAATTGGATCCCTCAGGGATGGGATCCAAGGTGAAGGTACCCACGATCCTCGGTTCGAGAAAAATGCTGTCTCCAACCTCACAGGGCCAGAGGCGCTGCGTGAAATTTCCGGCCTTGACCAGTCGGATGTAAAACTCCAGATAGGGCAATCCAGGAGGAGAGGCGATGGAGTAGACCCGCTTGAGCAGTTTGTCTCCCGGATTCTCTGGGTCTGTGAGACCGAGCGTGGCGAATTGGCCCGGGGTGAAGGCCGGAAGATCCCATCCATCGGGTTCAACTCGCACAATGGCGGTTTCTTCGAAGGGATCTTCCCGGTGGATCACTGTGGCATTGAGTGGTTGATCGGTCATCGCTTAGATCCTATCGCCAGTATGAATCCTGACCTACCCTCTCTTCGCCCCAGGAGTCGAACAGTATCATGAAGCAGATGGACGAGAATATTTCCCCAAAGCCGAAAGACGACGACACCGATCTTCGTCCTCTCTTTGACGAGAGAGAACAAGGGCACGGGCTGCTAAAACGCACCGTCCTTCTCCTTGCAGGGATCATTTTAATTCTCGCAGGACTGGTGGTTTGGCTAACCCCCATAATTGGAGGAGCACCACTTCTGTATCTCTTAGGTGGAATACTGCTCGCTGGAGCCAATCGACGCATCGCTCGGTGGCTAAATGTCCAAGAGCAAAAATTGCCAAA
>JAZALG010000125.1:0-15166 GCA_036229545.1 Planctomycetota bacterium
ACGCATTGCATCCTCCCTGTAGCAACCCTGACTTACGGTGGGCTGGCTTATCTGTCTCGCCAGATGCGGGTGGGCATGTTGGAGACGGTGCGTCAGGACTACATCCGCACGGCCAAGGCGAAGGGGCTTCCGGAAAAAATCGTGGTTTTTAAGCATGTGATGCGGAATTCGTTGATTCCCGTCGTGACCGTTTTTGCGCAGGTCCTTCCGATCCTCATTGGAGGGTCGGTGATCGTTGAGTCGATATTTTCTATTCCCGGGATGGGCCTATACGCCTATGAGGCTGTCGTGAGCCGGGACTACAACGTCGTGATGGCGACAACCACCCTCTCTGCCATCATGACCATGATTGGATTCCTCATGTCGGATGTCCTCTATGCCGTCATTGATCCGAGGATCTCCTATGACTGACGGCAGAGATGAGGGCGGTGTTTATAGCAAGGACTACTGGGATCTCGTTCTCTCCCAGGTTCGATCGAAGCCTTCTGCTGTTATTGCGTTGTGTTTCTTGCTTTTTCTGTATGCCGTGGCGATTTTCGCCCCGGTGCTTGCCAACGATCGCCCCCTCATTCTTGATGCAATCGACCCGTCGACTTACCGACGGTCTCTGAACAGCCTTCGACCTATATCGCTCAACCTGAGGGGGATGATTCGAGATGGAGAGGCCGCTTATGTCGCGAGAATGGAAGAGCGGCGGAGCGAACGAGTCCAGGCTGAGCAAGACACGGCTTCGAGTGATGAGGTGGACTGGGGCGAGGCCCTTGCCGCGGAGAAGAAGGCCATCGCTGGAAGGCTGAGTGATGTCCAGGCCCAGTTGAGGGGCCTCGAGCCTGACTCCTTAGCGAACCTTTCAAAGTCTCTCGATGAAACCGTGACGGCTGCCACGCGAGGGGAGACGCAAAAAGCCCTGGAAGCTGCTGACCGGCTTGTAAAAGCGGCTGGAGAAGCACGAGCAAGTCTGCAGCCTGTTGGGCGGGGAGAGGAACCCCAGGCCGGTAAGACCGTTGCACTCGCGCCCATACGTTCATATCCAGCACTTGAGGCGATCAGTAGCCCAGAGGTGTACTTCATGGGACTTTGGACGCTTGTCTTACTGTGCCCTCTATGGAACCGACTCGTGAATCGTTGGTTTCTGGGATCCGACAGGGAACGAGTCCGGCGCGTGCGTCGCCATAAACTGCTTTCCGTTGTGGCTCTCCCGCTCTTGCCGGCCCTGTTCTGGCAGAGTGCAGATGTGTCTTTTGAGATGAGCCGTTACAAAGCGTTGCTGACGAGCGGAGAGATGGAGGCGGTCGAGGTCGTGTTTACACCGGTTCCCTTTGGATTTGCTGAAATCCATGACCGGGAATATTTTCGCCCTCCCACTTGGAATGAGATGTCCGAAATTACGGAGGAGGGGTACTACGCGAGAGGTCCTCGGAGCAATATGGTCGACGTGGTGACGGGCTACCGACCGCCGCCTAAACCCGTGGAGGTGCGACGGGGCGAACCACCTCGAAATGCTCTCTCTCGCCATGTCCTCGGAACGGACAGTCTCGGCAGAGATATTTTGGCGCGAATGATTTGGGGGGCGAGAGTGAGTCTCTCGGTGGGCCTGGTCAGCACGATATTTCTTCTGCTGATCGGAACGATTGTGGGTTCTCTCGCAGGCTATTACGGGGGGTGGGTGGACGTGGTCATCAGCCGTGTCATTGAAGTGGTTCAGTGCTTCCCCGTGTTTTTCCTCATCCTGATTGTTGTTTCATTCGTGGGGCAGAGCATTCTCAACATTATGATCGTCATTGGAGTGTTTCGTTGGACGGGCGTCGCCCGTCTTGTGCGGGGTGAATTCATGCGCCTCCGTAGTCAGGATTTCGTTGTCGCCAGCGAAGCCCTTGGCGTTCCTCCTCGCCGTACCATCTTTCGGCATGTCCTGCCCAATGCCATGGGGCCGGTGCTTGTGGCGGCAACGTTTGCTGTGGCCTCCGGCATCCTTACCGAATCCGCCCTTTCATACCTCGGCCTGGGAATCAGCGCCCCCATCCCCTCTTGGGGATCGCTGGTGACAGAGAGCAAGTCAGCAGAGTATTGGTGGATTCAGATCTTTCCTGGGCTGATGATCTTTCTCACTGTGGTTCTCTACAACCTCCTCGGTGAGGGGGTTCGAGATGCTCTTGATCCTCGCTTGAAGAAGGCCTGACGATGACTGAAGCACTTCTCAAAATCCGTGGCTTGAAAACTTTCTTCGATACAGAAGAGGGGCTGGTGAAGGCCGTCAATGGCGTGGATCTGACGATTGAAAAAGGTCAGACCCTCGGCTTGGTGGGGGAGTCGGGTTGTGGCAAGAGCGTCACGGCGATGAGCATTCTTCGGCTTAACCCTGAGCCGCCCACTCTCTACTCGGGGGGTGAAATCTTCTTTGAAGGGCAAGACCTTCTCACGGTGTCTGACGCCACGATGCGAACTGTGCGTGGAAATAAGATTGCCATGATTTTTCAAGAGCCGATGACCTCGTTGAATCCTGTGTACTCCATTGGGAACCAGGTTGGAGAAGTGCTGAAACTGCACAAGGGCATGGGAACGAGAGAAGCGCGGGCTGCGTCGATCGAATTGCTCGATCGGGTGGGGATCTCCTCTCCAGGGAGTCGAGTGGATGAGTATCCGCACCAGATGTCAGGGGGGATGAAACAGCGGGTTATGATCGCAATGGCCCTCGCATGTGATCCGGCGTTGCTCATTGCCGATGAGCCAACGACCGCCCTTGACGTCACCATCCAGGCGCAGATCCTTGACCTCCTCAGGCAGATGCAGGAGGAGTTTGGGATGTCGATTCTCCTCATAACTCACGATCTCGGTGTCGTGGCGGAGATGTGCGATCGAGTTGCTGTGATGTACGCGAGTAAGATCGTGGAAGAGGCGGATACCGAGACGCTCTTTTCAACTCCACGTCACCCTTACACATTCGGTTTATTCCAATCCCTTCCCGAGATGCACGGCGGAGGGGATGCGCGCTTGCGAGAGATTCCGGGGACGGTTCCAAATCCGTTGCAGTTTCCTTCTGGATGTCGATTCCGAACACGCTGTTTCAAGGCGGCTGAGAGATGTGCTGACTCCGAGCCTCCGCTTGAGGGAGAGGCACATCGAATTTCCTGTTTTGATGAGGTGACAAAGAAAGAGCGAGTTTCTGCTCCGTCAACCATCTCGGGGAAACAGTCATGACAACACCGGTCACAGCAAAAGGAAAGGTAGAGGAAGCCATCTCTGGCGAACCTCTGCTTCGTGTTGAAAACCTCGTGAAGCACTTTCCTGTTCGGGCGGGGGTGTTTAGTCGGGTTGTGGGGCAGGTGAAGGCGGTCGACGGCGTGTCGTTCGAAATTCGTGAGGGCGAGACTCTTGGTCTTGTGGGGGAATCTGGATGCGGGAAGACGACCGTTGGGCGGAGTTTGCTGCGGCTGATCGAGCCGACGGATGGCGAGGTCTGGTTTGATGGGAACGATGTTCGGTCCGCGAGCCCGGCGGAACTTCGGAACATGCGCCGCCACATGCAGGTAATTTTTCAGGACCCCTACGCTTCTCTCAATCCGAGGATGTCGGTCGCCGATATTGTGGGAGAAGGGCTGCGGGTCCATGGGCTTGTTCATGGGCGTCGTGCGATTGAAGAAGCCGTGGCGGATCTGCTCGAAAAGGTCCAGTTGGATCCAACCTATGTGAATCGATATCCACATGAGTTTTCAGGGGGGCAGCGCCAGCGCATCGGGATCGCTAGAGCTTTGAGTTTGTCGCCAAAATTGATTGTTTGCGATGAAGCGGTTTCCGCGCTTGATGTCTCCATCCAAGCGCAGGTGATCAACCTGCTGATGGATCTCCGCGATGAAATGGGGCTGAGTTATCTTTTTATCGCTCACGATATTTCAGTGGTGCGCCACATCAGCCATCGCGTCGCCGTGATGTATCTGGGGCGAATCGTAGAGGAGGCGGAAACAGAGGAACTCCTCCAGTCTCCCAAGCATCCGTATACGGCGGCTTTGCTCTCCGCTGTTCCACAGGCCGATCCGAAAAAACGGAGTCGTCGCATTCTTTTGGAAGGAGATGTGCCGAGCCCCATTCATCCACCCTCTGGCTGTCCTTTTCACACGCGTTGCCCTGTGGCGATGGATCACTGTAAGACAGAGATCCCCTCTACCAAGATGGCGTCAGACGGGCACAGTTACGTCTGTCACCTTGATCCAGAAGATGCCCCGGGCGTTGGTGAAGGTATAATTCCGTAGTCAGGGAATTCGCCGACGAACGAGTCGGCAGGGCTATGATGGGTGTTCCATGGGCCTCAGGACGTGCATTCTCACTACCGTGTTGCTGGGAATGGAGTTTGCTTCTCCCGCAGTTGCCCAATTCACATCGTCAGACGTGAATCGGTCTATTGATCGGGGTGTTCAGAATCTCCTGACGCGCCGCAGGGAGGATGGCTCATTCAAGATGGGCCCATGGCTCCCGGGTCACAATGCGCTCGGGGCGAACGCCTATGTTCTTTACACCCTGGTGAAATCAGGGGGCTTGCCTGCTGAAGATCCTGTGATTCGAGATCTTGTTGCGTACCTAAAACAGTTGCCGATCCACGATGTCTATGACGCGGGAACATTGATCATGGGTCTCGATGCATTGGAAAGTTCTGAATATGACGAATGGATTGGCGAGACGGCCCAGTGGATTGTTGAGAACGAGCACCAAGGAAAAGCGGGGGTCTGGGCATATACGGGCGCTGGTGGAGAACCCGAGATGTCGACAACCCAATATGCCGTGTGGGGACTTCAGATGGCCGAGAAAAACGGCTTTCCTATTCCCACCACAACTTGGGAGAGGGTGGTCGAGGGAACGGTGGGTCGTCAGAACGACGATGGGGGTTTTCGTTACAAGAATGGAGTTTGGTCTGAGTCGTCTGGTTCCATGACAGCCGCCGGTCTGTTTGTCCTCCATGTTGCGCTTGAACGACTGAATACGAAGCCGGGGTACACGTCAGCAAAAAAAATGGGCAGGCTGCGATTGATCGAGGTTGGGCTTGGCTGGAGCCGCGATTTACTGTGACGGGGAACCCAGCCTGGATGAGTGGCGCTCTGCGTGAAACTTACCCCGACGACCACCTCTACAACCGACATTTTTACTATCTCGCGAGTCTTGAACGCCTCGGTGCTGTCTCAGGTCGGGCGCGGATTGGAGGAATGGACTGGTACCAAGAAGCGGTGATGGAACTGTTTCGTCATCAGGCAGACGACGGCGGTTGGGGTTCGGAAACGATGAATACCTGTTTTGCTCTCCAGTTTTTAAGGCGGGTAACTCTGAGCAGCAAGGCTGTCACAGACGTCAGTTCTCGTTCCTCTGAACATGCGACTTGGCGATTTACAACGGTTCCACCGGCTGATGGGTGGCAAGTTCCCTCATTTGACGACACCGGATGGAAGGAAGGCATGGCAGGATTTGGCACGGTGGGAGCTTCGGGAGCGGTTGTCAGAACGCCATGGGATACTCCAGATATTTGGTTACGCAGGACCTTCCAGTGGTACCCAGGGCACGAAGGGACTCCGCATCTCTATGCCGTTCACGACGATTCTGTCGAAATTTATGTGAATGGTCACCTTGCCATAAATGGGGCTGTCTGGAGTGGCGGGCGCTATGCGACTTACGACGTGTCGAAGGAAGTGGAGTCCTCCCTCGTTGAAGGGGCCAATGTTCTGGCGGTTCATTGCCATGATATTGGTGGGGACCAATCAATTGATGTGCGGGTTCGACCGCCGGCGTCTGTTGTGGAGGAGGATCTCGAAGCAGGGGATGCTTGGTGGGGGAATAACCCGGGTCCGGAGGTGCCGTTTTTGCGGCGTTGGCTCGTCTTAGGGGAGTTTGAAGATGAGGACCACGCATTCTCTTACACCTCGGATATTTCCGAAGCAGAATCAATTCCTGTAGAGGGGCAGCGGGGAGGCGGAAAGCGCTGGAGGCACCAGCGTACTTCTGGAGGGTGGCTTCCCTTGGTTCAGGTAGATACGGATAAAGACAGGTCTTCCACATATGTTTTTACCTGGCTTCATGCAGAAGAAACCGTGGAATCAGTCCTTTGGCTGGGAAGTGGGGATGGGGTTCGCGTCTGGCTTGACGGGGCTCCTCTTTTTAGCCATCACGAGCATCGAGAGGCTCAGCCAGATCAGCAGGGTGTCTATCTCCACCTTGCCCGGGGTGCCCATCGGTTGTTGTTAAAGGTTGAGGCCTGGGATGGAGAATCTGGCCTGTGGGCGCGTCTTACGGACAGAGAAGGCCGAGCACTCGGGGTGGTGCACCCTTCACTTTCTCAAGATGGCCCAACACTTGACCTTGAGGTACTCGATCAGCCCAGCCGGTTCGATTTAGCCCAACTCTTGGAATGGATGCCTCAAGTCTCACCCCGCCAGGACTTTGGCAAGGCAGGAGATTTGGCGTTTCTTGGGATTGGCCCCATGGGAACTGATCCTCCACAGTGGGTGTCGAGAGATAAGAAGGGCGAGACGGGTCCGCAACCCCATCCTGGTGCAAAGGGGATTCTCCGTCTTGGCCCGGGGACATCGACAGATCCCACACGTCTTGTTTTTCGCACTGTCCTTCCAGCCAGAGCCAAGGAGATTGCTCTTAAACTTTGCGCAGATGCGAAATTGGTCGGGACGTCAGCTGCGGCTCGAGTGAGGCTTGGACTCTACGATGGTGTCTACCACGGTCTTGCAACGGCCGTCGTGGAGCCTGGGGATGCTCCGTCAAGTCGAGCCTGGACAACAATAAAAACTGACCCGGGAGAGTGGTCTGGCCAGGATGTTCTTGTGATTGTGGAGGTTGACCCGTCAACGACGCTGGCGGACGCTTCGTCGATTTTTATCGACAATCTCCAGATTCGCTGAGTGGGGCATTTCTCAGAAGGACTGGCCGAGGCGAGGATCTAGTGCATCTCGGAGAGCGTCACCGAGGGTGTTGAGCGCCGAGAGGGTCAACACCATCGCTAAGCCGGGAAACAAGACCAGCCACCACGTGACCGAAATGGCGGTGAGGCTTTCGAGCCCTTCGCTGGCCAGGAGCCCCCAACTCACGCCAGGCGCTTCGACACCGAGTCCGAGGAAACTGAGGAACGCTTCAAAGAGGATGACACGCGGGATCGTGAGTGTGAGATAGATCACAACCAGCCCCCAGAGATGGGGCATGAGATGTTGAAACAGGATGCTCATCGGTCTCGTTCCAAGTGCTCGAGCGGCCATGACAAATTCTTTTTCCCGCAGGCTCAGCATTTGTCCACGTACGACTCGGGCCATGGTGAGCCAACTCACGGCTCCAATGACGATGTACAGGATCATGACACGGTCGATTCCGAGTTCTCTGAGTTGGAGTGACCGTTCTCGAAGGAGCGCGACGACCAGGATGACGAGAAATAGCAGTGGGACGGAATAGAGGACATCGACGACGCGCATCATCACTTGATCAACCTTGCCCCCAGCCAGGCCGGAAAGGGCTCCCCAAGTGACACCGATGAGAACACTGACGATGGTGGCAACGAGTCCGACCATGAGGGAAATTCTGCCACCCCAAACCACTCGGGAGAAGACATCACGCCCCATGGTGTCTGTCCCCAAGAGACCGAAAAGTGTGTTCGTTCCGAAAAGGGCGTTTCGGATGGAGGCGCCGATTGGATGCCGCTCTGAAAAACGAGTCCAGTCCTTGTCGTCGAGTGATGTCCAGTGAACGTCGGGGGCAGTTCGTTGGATTGAAGGATCCATACTGTCGGGAGGCGGAAGGGGGAAGAGCGGGGCAAGCGCGGTAAGAAAAACCGTGATGGTGAGGAAACAAAGAGCGAAATCTGTCCCTCGGCGACGTCTCAGACGTTGCCAGACCCCAGCGCGGGATGGAGGGGGCATGGCGAATTTTTCAGGGGAAGCGTTCATAGCGCTTCCACGCGTGGATCGAGGACGGCGTAGAGGAGATCGACCATGAGATTCAAAATTAAGACAAGGGCTGTGTAGACAATGATGACCCCTAGGGCGAGGTTGTAATCAGCATTGAAGGCAGACTCGACGAAGTGACTCCCCATGCCTGCGATGGCAAAGATTTTTTCTACCACCAGGGAGCCGGAGAGAATGCCGGCGGTCGCCGGGCCGAGATAACTCACCACGGGCAATAGCGCTTGCCGAGTCGCGTGGCGTGTAATGATCTTGAGAGAGGAGAGGCCCTTGGCACGGGCGGTACGAATGTGGTCTTCCGTGAGTGTTTCGAGTAGTCCCGCTCGGAACAATCGCGCGATCGACGCGGCGAAGGGCAGACCCAGCGCCACTGAGGGGAGAACAAGGTGGGAAAGAGAGCCCCATCCAGCAACGGGAAACCACTGCCAATGAAAGACAAACACGAGAATGAGAAGGCCGGCGACGATGAAGTTTGGCACGGCAATGCCCAGCGTTGCTGTACCCATTACCAAGGTGTCGAGCCACGATCGCGGGCGTAGGGCAGCAATGATCCCCGCAGTGAGCCCAAAAATAAGTGCAAAAGCGAGAGCGAAAGCTCCCAGGCTTGCGGAGATCGGCAGGCTCTCAGACAAAATGGTTGTGACGTCATAGTCGCGATACCGCAGGGAGGGACCCAGGTCAAAATGACCGACGGCTCGAGTGAGGTACTGCACATACTGCTCATGAATCGGGGCGTCCATTTCGTAAGCACGGAGCAGGTTGGCCAGGATTGCGGGGGGCATCGGGCGATCCGTATCAAATGGTCCGCCAGGGACGGTGCGCACGAGGAAAAAGGAGAGCGTAAGCACTAGGCCCATCACAGCGGCTAGCCAGACGATTCGGCGGAAGAGTGCGCCAATCATGGGTTCAGACCTGGAGGAGTAGGGGGAGCCGTTATTCGGAGGTCGCGAAGTGGATGTTCATCCAGAAGGTTGTCGCTAAAGCCTGCGACGCGAGGATGAACGAGATTGACGTTGACTCGCTGGTAAACCGGAGCGATGGGGAGTTCGGTTAAGAGAATCTGCTCTGCGCGACGGTGGTATGCAGCACGCTGGCGAGAGGTGACTTCGGAGTTGGCTTTGTCGACCCACTCATCGTAAACCGCGTTTTTCCAACCGGTTCGATTGTTGCTGCTCTGGGAGGTGAAGATGTCTAGGAAGGAACTTGCGTCGAGATAGTCAGCGATCCACGCACTCCAGGAAACCTGGTATTTCCCCTGTGTTTGACTGTCGAGATAGACTTTCCATGTTTCATTGGTGGGGTGTGCCCGGATGCCGAGTTCGTCTTGCCATTGCTGAGCAATCGCCTCACAGAAGTCGCGGGTGATCTCATTGGTGGGATAGAGAAGTTCAAAGGGGGGGAAGCCCTTGCCATCGGGGTATCCGGCCTCGGCGAGTGACTCCCGGGCGAGATGCGGATCAAAAGATGGAAGATGGGCAGTGGAATACTCGTCGATTCCTCCAGGCACAAAAGAGTGAATGGCGACTTCACCTCCTCGCATGACGTTCTGGGCGAGTGCCTCGCGATCGAGTGCAAGGGTGAGTGCTCGGCGGACAGAAGGGTTATTGAAGGGCGGGCGTTCCACTTGGAACCGCAAAAAAGTGACACCGGCTTGAGGTCCGACGTGCGCGTCTTTCCTGGGGAGGACTTCTTCGTAGAGACTTGGAGGCGGTTTAATGACCCAGTCCACCTGCCCTGTGAGGTACATGTTGAGTTGAGTTGTCTCGCCGTCGGCGGCGTAGGCATCGATGGTTTCTAGGTACACCTCGTCCTGCCCCCAATAACCACCAAACCGCTTCAGTCGAATGCGATCTCGTACTCGGCGGTCCACAAGGCGGAAGGGACCGTTGGTGACGAGGTAGTCGGGGTGAATCCAGTCATCGGGGTGGGACTGGACAGAGTGTGGATGCACTGGGAGGAACGGCGTAAAGGCGAGAAGGCGTGGGAGGAATGTACAGGGGGCGTCGAGACGGATTTCCAACTCTGTGTCTGAGATGGCGTGAACGCCGAGGGGAAGTTTGGAAGCGTCCATCTGTGGGTCCGTCGGGTCTGCGGAAGTTAATGCTTCTCCGCCGTTAATAAACCAACCCATGTAGGCGTAGGGAGCGGCAGTCCGAGGGTCGAGCAGCCGGCGGATTGAAAAGACGAAGTCATGGGCGGTGACCATGTCCCCGTTTGTCCACCGACTGCCTGAGCGGAGGTGGAACCGCCATGTGAGACCGTCAGTGTCTGATTCCCATGACGTGGCCATGCCGGGAAGGGCCTCAAGGGTCTTGCCGTCGAGACGGGTTAGTCCTTCAAAGAGACTTCGAAGAATTCGTCCTTCCGGGATGCCGGATGCCAGATGTGGGTCGAGAGAACTGATTTCCGACTGGTTGCAGAATGCGAAGTCCGCCCTGGGTTCAAAAGACTGTTGAGACGCAGAGAAAAAAAGAAAGAGAAAGGCGCCGATGATTCCAGTTACTGCAAGGCTTCGCAGGCGGTCAGGACCCATCCAACGCCCTCACCCCTCAGCCGGGAAGCCGAAGTCTCGGGAGAGGATCTCATCGAGTTCCGAGAGAGAGTGAATCTCATAGTCTGGCATGGTTTCCCCCGTCACCATCTCGAAGCGATTTTCGCGGTGAATGCGCGCGGTGATCATTCCGAGTGAATTGGGTGGGTCGATGTCGTGGAGAGGATTATCGCCGACATAGAGGGTCTCGCCCGCCTGCAGGCCAAGATCGTCCAGGGCACGCTGGTAAATCTTTGGGTTGGGTTTGGCGATGCCAACCTGATCACTGATCACGATTCCATCTGGGTGAAGATAAGGAGTCACCCCTAAGAGCAGCAGTTTTTCAGCCTGTTTCATCTCTAGGCCATGGGTCACGATACCCAGAATGGGCATGCCTCGATGATGGACTTTCTGAAGGAAAGGAAGAACATCGGGAAAAGGGGTGAGTTCATTTTTTGTTCGGTGGTACGCGAGGACCCCTGCGGCAACGATCAGTGCTCGATTGGTGACCTGCCAACTCTCGGGGGGGAGCCGGAGGAGCAATTTGTCAAAGTGGTGTGAATAGTTGCTTGTGAACTCCGCAATGACTTCATCAAGTTCTTTGCTGACGGTTTCGACCGGAAGATCAATCCCTTGATCTACCATCGCTTGCACAGAGCGCGTTCTAGCCAGCGCAGCAAACTGCGTGGTGGAATACAGCGTATCGTCGACGTCGAACAGAATGGCGCGCAGGGTGATCACGGGGATCGATTCTCAATGCTGTCCGGGGGCCGATCAAGTCTGGCGCTTGCCTGGTTTATTCCTGCAGGCCGTGACTCGTCTCACAAAAAAATAACAAAGCGTTGTTAGCGCCGGCTCACTGGATGGTTTTGGAGGTCTGAGAAGTCTGTGATCTGAGCTGTGATGACAATGATCAAGTCTTCCATTTCGTCCGCGAGGCCCTTTTCTTGGAAGAAGAATCCAAGGATTGGAATTTGTGCGAGCCAGGGTGATTCTGCAGTCCTGTTCCGATAGGTGATGTTCTTGAATCCGCCGATCACAACCGACCCGCCGTCCGGGACGACAACTGTGGTGCGAGCGTCTTGAACATCGAGTTCGGGAAGATCGAACACGACATCCGAAGCGCTCGTGGTTGAGGCGAGGCTCGTTGAAAATGTCTTCATCGGCTCTACGAGATCGGCGATGGTCGTTTGGACATCCAGCGTGATGTACTTTCGATCAAAACTGATGGTTGGCCGAACGTCCAAGACGATGCCTTCTTGGATGACGCCGATGACAGGGTCAGCGATAGAGGCGGCATTGGCAACGTTGACATCGAAACCCTGGATAAAGGTTTTTTGGTTAACCACGGTGACAAACGCTCGCTGGGTGTTGTACACGCTCACAATCGGGGCGGTCATTTCGAAAGCATTGACGCTCTTCTCCACGGCGCGCATAACGATGTTTATCTGAGTGTCGTCGAGAATGGTGAACTGAAATGCACCGCCACCGACGGTGTTCAGCAAGTCACCGAGGGGGTTGCCGAAGAAAAGTTCTGATTGAGCTGCGACCATGAAGTCATCGGGGTCGTCGTAGAGGATTCCTGCAGCATCGTCGCCTCCGTCCCCGCTGTTGCTTTGTCCCTCGCCGGCGCCCTCATCGACATCATCCAATTCCGTTTCGGTTCCAGAGTTTCCGCTTGGACCGAGACCACGGAGATCCGATCCGATTTCCTCGATGAAAGCGTCCGTGATGGCGATGAACCGGGCCTCTAAGGTGACCATGCTGGTCGAGAAGGCTCTGAGAGCATTCAAAAAGTCGACGACTTGACGCTGTATTTCTGGTGTGTGGACAACGAGCAGATTATTGCTGTCAACAAACCCGATGCTGTAGGCATCGCTGAGATCCCACGTTTCTCTGCCAATGTTCTCTCGGATGAGGTTCTCAATCTCATCGGGTTCAATGAGATTGATTCGCTCCAGTTCGGAACTGAACACCGTTGTTTCATTGTCGTCTCCGGCTTCTCCAGGAAGTGGGATTTCTCGGAGGTCGGCACCTTTGAAGTCGGTGAGGGGGAAGGTCAAATCTTGAATGTTGTGAATTTTAGGCATGGGCACGCCCAGTGCTTTTTCGGCACTCGTGATGTAGACCCGCCCATTTCTGACTGTCCAGGCGAGTTCATCGCCCACCTGTCCGACGAGAATGTTGAGGACGCTCTCGACAGTGAGGTTGGTCAGGCCTCGGAGTTGGACCAACTCCCCGATATCGTCCAGGTCCATAACGACTTCTGGATCAACAGAAACAGGGACGTCGGTGTTGAAGAAGATGTTGTTCGCGACTTGTGTAATCGTCAGATCGTCGAAGTCCGCATCCATTCGAGATGTTTGCAGTCGGGCTCGAAGAGTGGTTTCTTCTGGAGGGATTTCCGGGAGGCCCAGAGATTTGTCACCGCCGCGCAGGCGGGTGATGTTGTCCCATTGTTCGGGGTCGGGCGCAGTGAGGATGGCAGAATAGGGGACACGGACTTCTTCCATGGATTCACGCCAGATTTGAAACTGCTCTCGCCGTTTTTGCAGAGCTCGGTTTTTGAGATAACCACGAGACGCATCTCGAGATGCATCGAGAATTTCAAAGGCTTGGGGGTGGTGAGGATCCAAGTCTAGAACGGCGCGGGCCAGTTCCTCTGCTTTGAGGTAATCATTGGCAAGAAATCGTTCCGTTGAAGTCTCGATCAGGGCCTCAATCTTTGCTTGTTCCTGATCTGCGTTTCGTCGGCTTTCTTCCTGTAGCCGGCGGTACGCCTCCGCCTCGCGTTGAGCACGGGTGGATTCTGCAAGATCACTACGACCATGTTCAGCTAGGGCAAGGGTTCGATGGGCATCCTCAGTGACATCGTCCCAGTTGATCTCTGGGGTTGCCTCGATGGTGCTTATGACGGTCCGTGCGAGAATGACCGCGAGGTTGTAGTCTTCGGTCGTGATCGCCTTTCGAGCATCAGCGAGGTCCTGCATGGCTTGAACCCGTCGTTGCTGATTCTTGGCGGCATAGCGTTCGGTCGCGGATTGGGTGAGGGGGAGTATCTGTTTCTCAGATCGGCCAAGGACCGACTGGACCCGAGCGAGATGGTCTGCCACGCTCCGGTTTGTGGGGGCAAGGTCTTGGGCTTTGAGTAACTCTGCCTCGGCTCCGACGAAATCAAAGCGCTCTTCCAAGGACTGCGCGTTGCTCACGTAGTTGGCGACGAGAATCTCTGTTTTCTGGGCCAGGAGGTCGAGGCGTTTCTGTTCCATCGTGACAGGATCATCATCACCTGCCACCACCTTCGGATCAGGGGGCGAAAAGAGTTCTTCGGGGGCCTCGGCAATCTCTTTGGGTTCTGGGTCACTTATACCGTTCGGAGCGATGACTGGTGTCCAAATTGGATCGGACTCGCTTCCATACTCATGAGCGACGGCGGTGACTTCCTCATCGGGGTTTGCGACAGGTGCTGGGTCCGAATCGGGTGTCCAAAACTCGAGTGAACTACAGGACAGAAGGAGTGGTAGTGCCGCCCAGAATGGGGCGATCCTACGCCACTGATTCTGCGATGAAGAAGATGGTCTGTGGTGGACGGGTATCATTGCTCGTAGGCCACGCCGGCAAAGGTAATGTCTTGCAGTCTTGCAGTGAGACATCGATCAACTACTTTGACAACCTGCTCGTAGTTGACGCCATCTCGAGGATAAAGGGTCGCTCGTGTGTCTTCGTCCTGTGCGACAAAAGCGGCAATCCTTTGAGTAAACGTATCGAGGTCAGGAAGGACCTGACTGTTGATGGCGACTTTGAACCCGTCCGCACGACTTGGATCTGAAACGATGTCGATTTCAACCTTCTCAAGGATGTCGTCCACCGGAGAACTGTTCACACCGACGTCCTTCGGAAGATTGGTGACGAGCTTTCCCTCAAGCACTTTGAACTTCATGGTGCAGATGAAAAAAATGAGCAAGAGGAAGGTCACGTCGATCATCGGCGTGAGTTCCAATTCGACCTCCTCGAGTTCAGCTTTTTTGCGGGCCATTGGTGGGTCGGGTTCTTTCTCTTATTGCTCGTTTTGTGCAGCAGCGAGTTCGATCTTGTAGATACGGATCCCATTTTCGCCGCAGACGCGCATGACTTTTTGAACATGCTTGAACTGGGTTGTTTTGTCCGCGCGAACAAGAAGTGGGCGCTCAGATGTCCCGTCGGGTTCAATCTCGCCCTTCTGGACCTCCACCGCGAGATAGTTTCGTAGCGCTGCCACGGCGCTGCTGTCATCGAGCGTGGGATACGCTTGGCGCTTGATCTCGATTTCCCCGTCTTTGCTTTGTTCTTCACCGTAGATGTTGACGATCATTCTTCCCTTGGTCATTTCATCTTCTTGTGCTTGATCCGCTTTGGGCAGAAAAATCTCCGCCAAGTCCTGTTGAGTGAGATCACTCACGATCAAAAAGAAGATGATCATGAGAAACACGACGTCGATCATGGGCGTCATGTCCATCTTGACTTCGGTGCCTGCAGGTCGCTTGCGAACCATGTTTTATCTCATGGAGACGGGCGGTCTCCGTGATTAACTCCGGGGACGGAATCTTTCGAAGAGATCTTCGACAACAGCAGAAACTTCGAGGGAATAAGAGACGACGCGGTTGCGGAGAAAAACGAAAGCGGCGGTAACGGGGACGGCAACGATGAGCCCCAGCAATGT
>JAZALG010000126.1:0-12682 GCA_036229545.1 Planctomycetota bacterium
ACCGGTGACGAGGTCGTGGCGTTGGCGGATGGAGCGACGATAGAACAGTTGCGAGAAGCCGACGAGGAGGAGATTGCCTCGGATGCCCCAGTAGAAACGGATGGGAAAAAACGCGAGGCGGATGATCTCGGAGATGAATTCGGAAGCGGGCCGATTCCGGCTCCTGAGCCTGCGTGATTAGGCCTCTTCCACTGGCGGGCAAGCCTCGCGTCATGGGCGTCCTGAATCTGACGCCTGATTCGTTTAGCGACGGAGGGCGTTTTGGAAGTCCTGAGGAGGCTGTCCTCGCGGGGCAGGAGATGGAGGCCGCTGGAGCTTCCGTGATAGACGTGGGGGCCGTGAGCACTCGGCCTGGAGCGGCTCCTGTGGATCCGGCGGATGAGTGGAATCGTCTGGAGCCTGTCTTGGCGTCTCTGAGAAAAGCAGTGGCCCTTCCTCTTTCTCTCGACACCTCTTCTGCTGAAGTTCTCAAGAAGGCCCTCAAGGTTGGTGTGGATCTCGTCAACGACGTCACGGGACTGTCAGGGGATCCGAACATGGCGCAGGTTGTTGCCGAGAGTGAACGGCCAGTGATTCTGATGCACATGCGGGGAACTCCTGCCACGATGCAGGATGACCCGCGCTATGAGGACGCCGCCCGCGAGATTAGTGAAAAACTGCAACGCATGGCCACCCGAGCGGAGGAGTGCGGAGTTCGTTCTGATCGGATTCTTGTCGATCCAGGGATTGGATTCGGAAAACGCCTCCAAGACAATTTGGCGCTTCTTTCATCTCTCTCTGAATTTGTTGATCTTCCTTATCCCGTCGTGCTTGGATGTTCACGAAAAGCATTTCTTGGGGATGTGACTGGTCGTGGCGTAAGTGATCGAGATCATGCGACGACAGCCACAACGGTTCTCTCCGCACTTGCAGGAGTGGACTACCTACGTGTGCATCATGTTGCTGCTGCAGTTGATGCTCTGGCCGTGGTGGAGGCCGTCTCCGGTAGCGAGGCCGTCCTCCGACCGCTACATTGATGGATTCTGTACAGCAATCTGTGAAACGGAGAGTTCTGACGAGTGGGTGATGCATATGACAATCCCTTCGAGCGGTATTCCTACCGCAGTGAACTGATCGAACACCTTCGGTCAACAGAGACCCCCGTGAAGTTTGGTCGTGTGTCGGTCCAGTCGGCTCACCGATTTGGATTCTGCTGGGGGGTCGATCGGGCTGTGGCGATGGTTCGGGACGCGATCCAAGAGAATCCCGGACGACAGATCTGGCTGCTTGATCAGATCATTCACAACCCACGAGTGAACTCAGATTTCAAAGAGCAGGGGGTCCGCTTCCTGAGGGGGCCCTTCGCGGACAAGGAGGCACAGGAGGAGCCACAACCGGAGGACATGGTCGTGATCCCTGCCTTTTCAGCGACGGTGGAGGATACGGAGTGGCTTGAGACCGTGGGGTGTACGGTTGTGGATACGACCTGCCCGTGGGTTATCAAACCGCATAAGCGTTCTTTGAATTACGTGAAGGACGGTTTCACGACGCTCATCCACGGCCTCGTTCTCCATGAGGAGACCATGGCTTCGTGCAGTTTGATTGCTTCGAAAGGCGGTGCCTATCTCGTGGTCGCTGATCGCGAGCAGGCGGGATGGGTTTGCGACACGATCTCGGGGGTCTTGAGTGGTGAAACTTTGCTCGGACGTTTGCCGGACGGAGCTGTCAGCGAAGGATTTGAGCCACAAGAAGATCTTGAGAAGGTGGGGACCATTAACCAGACCACCATGCTTGCCTCTGAGACGCGCTCGATCGAAGGAATGGTGCGCAAGGTTCTCATCGAGAAGCATGGCGCCATGGATGTTGACCAACACTTCAGAGAGTTGAACACCATTTGCGGTGCGACACAGGACAACCAGGATGCTGTGGAAGCGATGGCCGAAGGAGATCAGTTGACTCTTCTGATCGTGGTGGGGGGGTTTGATAGCAGCAATACGCGTAACCTCACGAGAGTTGGGCACGACCGGTTCCCGAGTTATCACGTCGACGGCCCGGATGCGATTGATCAGCAGAGCATTCACCACCGCTGTCCCGAGTCACATGATTTCGTTGACACTTCCGACTGGCTGCCAAAGGGTGATGTAACGATTGGTTTTACTGCTGGAGCCTCAACGCCGGACACCCTGCTCGCCGAGACGATTCGGCGGGTGCTGGAAGTGGCGGGCACTTTCGAGGAATTGGTCCTGCCCTCTTGATCTCTCCGGTCTTAGCCGCCTTGAGTGCCTTCCCCTCGGGTGGGATGTCAGCCCTGCTGATGCAGTCCATTGACCTGGGGAAGTACGGCCCGAAAGAAGTCGGAGAAGCGGTTATCGAGATCGGGTTGTTGTGGGCGTTTTTCTATGTTGTTCTGAAATTTCTGCACGGGACTCGAGGTCTTGCCATCATGAAGGGGGTCATGCTTGGCGTTGTAGCGATCGTCCTGGCCCTTGTCTTTGTCGGGGCAACTTTTGAGATGACTTTCTCGCGACTTCAAGTCGCGGGTGTTCATCTCCTGCAGATTCTCGCTCTGGTTTTGATTGTCCTTTTCCAGCCCGAATTGCGTCGCGGGTTTACCCGTTTGTCGGAAGCGGGGGGGCGTGCGGGGAAGGGCGACGGAAAACTGGGCCGTATGGGGGATGTCGTCGATGCCTTCTTCCGTCTATCGAGCCAGCAAACAGGTGCTCTCGTCGTGTTTGAACAGCAAGTTGGAATCCAAGGGTTACTCGATTCAGGTGTCCCCATCGATGCGGCGGCATCAGGCACTCTGATTGAGTCGATCTTTTTTCCCAAGAGCCCATTGCATGACGGTTCTGTCATCATTCGTGAGGGGCGGATCGTGGCGGCCTCTTGCATGCTGCCTTTGACGGATGATCCGTCGGTGTCCCGTCAGTTGGGAACACGCCACCGAGCGGCCATCGGCGTGACAGAGGAATCGGATGCCGTCGTTGTCATTGTTTCTGAGGAAACGGGGCAAATTACAGTCGTCCATCGCGGAGAGTTGCATCCGGCTGATGATCGAGCCGTACTGGTCAAACTCTTGGAGAGGTTCTTGCAGGGATTTGGTGCGGAGGGGGCATCGTGACGAGCGTTCTTGATTTTGCACGGCATGCTTATTCCCTTCTTCGTCGGGATATCGGCCGAAAACTTTTCTCGTTTTTCCTCGCACTCGTGCTTTGGTGGTTGCTCTTTTTGTTCGTCGTGGGTGAGCGGGAGATCGTCCTGAATCTCGTCAGAGTCTCAACTGTTGCCGAGGCAGAGCAGCAGGCTTCCTCGGCTGTTTATCTTGTTGTTCCGGAGAACCTCCTTATCCGCAATTGGGCGCCGGGGAGTCTCAAGGTTGATGTCAAAGGAGAGAAGGACGTGGTGAACGGACTTCGTTTCCGAGCGATTCTCAGCCTCGATCCGGACACCCTGGGTGACCAGGACGAAGGCGAATATCGATGGAAGATCACCCGCAAGACCTTCCGGTTCGAAGGAGGTGAAGAACCCTCCTTGATTGAGTTTACCCCTAAGGTGGATGAGATCGTGGTGAGCGTGGCACGACGGGGTACAGCAGAGATTAGTTTGTCTTCCGCCAATGCACCGATCACAGGTACTCCACAGGAGGGGTATGAAGTGCAGAGTTCGCTGGTTCGCATTTATCCCAATCGGGTCGTGATCTCTGGTCCAAGCAAGGAAGTGGACTGGGTCGTAGAAAACCCCGAGCGTCTGCAACTCTCTCCGGTATCCGTGGAGGGGCGGCTTGGAGAGGTGAGCCAGTCGGTTTCCCTTGCTCCGGAACTCGTCGATCGCTTGCTCCGCTTTGACTCTTCAAACGAGACGCTGAATGTGATCGTTCCGATTCGCCCGGTGCGGAGCCAAGTCGATCTTTCCAGTATGCCCGTTCACTATCTCAACGAAGACGCTTTGTTGATTCATGGAATGGAGTTGGTGAGCACTACTGAGGAAATCGACATTGTGATCGAAGGGCCAAGGGCGATTCTCAATCGCGGGCCGGATTGGCTGAGGGGGCGGGTGACTCTCTGGCATGACTGGACCGGATCGGGGGACCTCGAACAAGCGACCCAGAGGGTCAGTGTCTCGGTCACTCTTGAGGATGCAGAGGATGCAGCATCTCTTCGGGTGATGGACACCAGTGGCAGAGATCCAGAAATTCGCTATGAACTCCGTAAACTTCGTGATGGCTGATTTCGAAGGTTTGAGGATGTTGGAGGAAGGAAAGAGCCATGTCCAAAGGATGGTTCGGTACGGATGGCATTCGCGGGAAGGCGGGGGAGGAACCGCTCACCCTCCCGTTGATGACAGGCCTAGGCCTTGCTCTAGGTGAAAGTTGTGAGGGAAAGGGCAGTGCCCTTTTGGCTCGGGATACGCGGGAATCGGGCCCTGGCATTGCCACAGCTTTGGGGAGGGGCCTAGCCGGCTCAGGAATGGCCGTTACAGATCTTGGCGTACTCCCCACAGCGGGACTTGCCTTGGCGGTGCGACAGTCCGGAGCGGATGTGGGCCTTGTCATCTCAGCGAGTCACAATCCCTGGGAGGACAACGGCGTCAAGGTTTTTGGCGCTGATGGGTACAAGATCGATGACGACCGCGAAAGTGCCCTTGAAGAAGCCATGGAGGCTTGCATGCGGAGGCCTCTTCCCCTTGACCTTCCGCCAACACGCTCTATCGACGGGGCTGCAGCGTACCGCAAGACCATGATCGAAAAGCACCAACACCTCGACCTCTCGGGCCTGACTCTGGCGGTGGATTGTGCACATGGATCTGCGACAGACACAGCTCCGGCTGTTTTGGTTGCGCTGGGTGCGACGGTTCGCCCTCTAGGGAATCGTCCCGATGGTCGAAATATCAACGCTCAATGCGGTTCGACCCACATGGAACTGCTGATCGAGCATGTTCAGGAGGGTGGGTGTGATCTGGGTCTCGCATTTGACGGGGATGCGGACCGTGTGCTCATGGTGGACAGGAGGGGGCGAGTGTGCACGGGGGATCACATGCTGGGGTTTCTCGCGATTTGGCTAGATGGATTGGGAAAACTGCCGGAGCGAACGGTTGTGGCTACGGTCATGAGCAACCTGGGGTTCGAACGGATGTTGTCCGATGCTGGTTTAAAGATGGTCCGGACACCCGTGGGTGATCGCCATATTTTGGAGACCATGGTTAAAAGTGATCTTGCCATCGGAGGGGAGGACAGCGGCCATCTCCTCCAGCGCTTTGATGGGCAGTTGCTCGGTGATGGCCTCTTGACCTCCTTAACTGTGATGGAAGCCCTTGTTGAGACAGGCAGAGATCTCACGAGCGTTGTGGATGGAGTGGTCAAGGTCCCCCAGGTTTTGCTCAACGTTCCGGTTACATCCCGTCCCCCTTTGGAGGATCTCCCTCAACTTACCGCCGCCCAGCGTGAAGCGGAGGAGGTTCACGGAGATCAGATCCGTATCCTTCTGCGTTACTCGGGAACGGAGAATCTGGCGAGGGTCATGGTGGAAGGGATCGAGGAGGGTGTTGTTGCAGAGGTGTCAGAGAATCTCGCAAAGATCTGGGCCGAAGAGATTGCAACGAAGGGGGGATCGGGATGACTGGGCCTGTTTTGGCTCTTGAGACATCGACTCTCCGAGCGAGTGTTGCACTTCTTGGAGACGGTGGTGAATTGGTGGGTCATTGGCAGCAAGACCCAGAAAAAAGAGGGACGGCTGAGGTGGCTTCGATCGTGCGAAAGCAACTGGGCGAGGCGGGAATCTCCGTCCAGGATTTGTCCGGGATCGCTGTGGGGCAGGGCCCCGGGTCCTATACCGGCCTTCGAGCCGGGATTGCCCTTGCTCGGGGGCTTGCTCTTGCAGCGGCTTGCCCGATTGTGGCGGTCCCCTCTTCGGCCGCAGCAGCGTGTGCTGTGTTGAGGTCGGATGCAAAACTCGAAAAAATCATCGTTCTTGTCGATGCTCGCCGAGACGAGGTTTACCGTGCGGTGTACGAGCGTGGAGCGAATGAAGGCGCGTTGTTAGAGGTTTCGCCTCCACGTCTTGCCCCTAGTGAAACGGATGAGCCGGAAGGGCCTCCCGTGACCATTATTCGAGATCCTATTCCAGATGCGTACGATGTGGGTGTGTTGGGGCGTCCACGTCTTGCAGAGGGAGGGGATGATCCCGCGACGGTGCTGCCACTGTATCTCAAGCGTTCTCACGCGGAGATGGCGTTGGAGGAGAGGGCTCGTTCATGACATCCGGCAAACGTCCGGCCGATTCAAATGATGTAACCAGATCATCGGAGCGGGTAGAGCATCGTGTCTGGGCGGAAATCGATCTGGGATCGCTCGTAAGAAACGTCGATCAAGTCGCCGGTCTCCTCCATCCGGAAGGCCAGTTGCTCGTGGTCCTCAAGGCGGACGGTTATGGGCATGGTGCTGTCCCGGTTTCTCGGGCCCTTCTCGATCATCCCCGTGTTTGGGGCTTTGGAGTGGGCGACAGCACGGAGGCCTTGGAAATCATTGCGGCAGAGATCTCAGCTCCCGTTCTGATCCTGGGGACGATTATCGAAAACGAGGTTCCCCAAGTTGTGAGCCATGACATCCGTGTGTGTATCCACTCGATGGATCGGATTCGAAGTTTGGAGGCTGAGGCACGTCGCCAGGGGCGGCGAGTCAAGGTGCACGTCATGGTGGATACAGGGATGGGACGCCTAGGGGCGCAGATTCCCAGGGCGAAGGAACTGGCTCGTGTCGTGGCGGAATCCGATGTTCTGGTTTTAGAGGGGCTGGGGACCCATCCTTCGTCCAGTCGACCTGGGCATCCCTTCACGGCGGTGCAACTGAAGAGGTTGGAGACGATGCGCCAGGAGTTAGCGACGTTGGGAATCGTCCCCCCCCTGGTACATTTTTCAAACACCGCCGCCCTCTTGGAGGGGACGGGCGTGGATCTGCCGCTCGCGCGCCCGGGGATCTCTCTGTACGGCATTCTGACCGGAGGTCTCAATCCATCCTCTCCTTTCGAGCCCATCATGAGTTTGCGCACGCAGGTGGTGTACTTGAAGGACATGCCTGCCGGCAGTCCTGTTGGCTACAACGGGACCTACGTCACCGCTCGTCCTGCGCGCATTGCAACTCTTCCCGTGGGATACAACGACGGCCTCGCCTACCGTCTCAGCAACCGGGGGCGATGTCTCATCCGGGGGCGCTCTGCCCCCATCGTGGGGGCCATCTCGATGGACTACACCACGGTGGACGTGAGTCACATTCCCGGTGTTTCAGTGGGAGATACGGTGACGCTCATCGGGGATGACGGGGATCAGACCATTACGATGGCGGAAATCGCCAGCATGGCAGGGACGATTCCCTACGAGATTGCATGCTCAGTTGGGAAGAGGGTCCGGCGGGTGTACCACCGTCCATCGAAGTCCCAAGAGCCATCGGCCACGACGTCTCAGGATGTGACCTTGCCATGACAACCCTCTTTGCTGTCCTGATGGCGGGTGGTTCCGGGACTCGATTTTGGCCGGCGAGTCGAGCAAGCCGACCCAAGCAACTTCTCCCGCTTGCCGGCGGTGAGGCACTGCTTGCTCAGACTAGTTCGCGCCTGGGAGATCTCATTCCCCCTGAGCGCCAATTGGTGATGACGAATCGGGAATATGTGGACGGCGTTCGAGCACTCCTGCCGGGGATTCCTCCCGCGCAGGTCGTCGGCGAGCCGGAGGGACGGGATACCGCTGCCTGCATCGGCCTGGCTTCCGAACTGGCGAGACGAGTCGATCCCCAGGCAACGGTCGTGGCCATGCCCTCCGATCATGTGATCCGCCCGGAAGAAATTCTTCGGGACCATCTCAAAGCCGCAGAATCGATGCTTGCTGAGAGGCCAGAGTCCATCTTGGTCTTTGGCATTGAACCTGACCGTCCCGCTACCGGATACGGGTATCTGCGGGCGGGAGATTTGCAATCGTCGCCGGAGGGAATCCCCGTCCACAGGCTGGATGCTTTCGTGGAAAAACCCGAGGAAGCCTCCGCAAAGGAGATGCTGGAGAAGGGGGGCCACAGTTGGAATGCAGGCATCTTTGCTTTTCGTCCCGCAGCTCTGAGAGCCGCCTTCGACATTCACTTGCCCGCGATGGGGCCTCTCTTTGACGTGATTTCAGGAGCCTTTAGCTCGGATGGATTTGAAGAAGTCTTGGAGGCGACGTTTCCAAAGTTGGAGAAGATATCCATCGACTATGGCGTCATGGAAAAGGTGACAGAAGCATTGCTGATGCCCCTCCCGGTGCAATGGGATGACTTGGGTGCTTGGGATGCCCTTGGCCGACTGATCGAAGCCGATGAAGTTGGCAATGTCCAGCATGGACAGGCCGTGGCTCTTGATTCAAAAAATAATCTGCTGTCAGCAACTGAGGGGGTCGTCGCCGTGTCCGGTGTCCATGATCTCATCGTGGTGCACACGCCTGATGCGACTCTGGTGTGCCCTCGAAACGACGCTGAGCGGGTGAAGGAACTTGTCCAGGCCCTCAAGGACAAGGGACTGGACGCCTACCTTTAGCCCTTTGGCACACTCAGGCAGCAGGCTGGCGAATCTTCACCCGGACGCGATCGACACGTCGATTGACCACGGAATCCACGATGAGATGAACATTCTCGTGGACGAGTTCTTCCCCCTTCTCGGGTAGGCGTCCCAGAGTGTTGAAGATGTATCCCCCCAGGGTGGTCCAGTCATCGCTTTCGGGAAGGCTCACGCCCAAGGAGTCATTCAACTCGTCGAGATGAATTGTTCCCAATGCCACGGCATGGTGGTTGTCGATGACTTGGAGTTCTGCAGTGTCCTTGGCTTTGTCGAATTCGTCATCGATCTCACCGACGATTTCCTCCAGAACGTCCTCGATGGTGACGATGCCGGCGGTCCCCCCGTATTCGTCGAGGACGATCGCCAGATGCGTGCGCTGCTCTCGAAACTCAGCCAGAAGTTCCGTGCAGAATTTGCTCTCAGGCACGAACCAGGGTTTCCGCGCCAGGGTTTGGAGCGGTACGTCATCTTTGCCGGTGAGGAGGTCTTTCACGTGGATGACACCCATAATTTTGTCGACGTCATTTTCTTCTACGAGGGGATAACGGCTGCGCCCGGTTTTTGTGGCGGTGTTTCGCGCTTCAGCAACGGTGGATGTCACGTCAATGACGTTCAGATCTGTCCGAGGGGTCATGAGCCGGTGCACCTCCACATCCTGCATCTCAAGAATCCGTTCGATCATGGTGACTTGGTCAGGATCGAGATGTCCCTCTCGTTCTCCTTCTTCAACCGTCGCGAGGATTTCATCCGCCAGGGCTTCGGCCTCTTCCTCCGCGGTGTGCCCCGTCAGTCGTTGCATGAGAGACCGCAAGAGGGCGGTGGGTGGTCCGAGAATGGCACCGAGCGTTTTTGCCGCCGGAATGGTGGCCTTCACAATGGCTTGGAGCCGGTCCGGGCTCAATTCGTCAGGGAGGATGCGGCAGAAAATGGTGATCCACAAAAAAGCGATCGGGCCAGTCCACAGGACGGCCTCTGGGGTTGAGGGAGACCCGAGACGGGTCTGGATGAACCCGAGAAGGGACATGACTAATGCGACAAGGACAGCGACTCGCGCGACCATCAGCGAAGACTCGACTTCTTCACTGCGTTTGAGCACCTTCTCAAGCCGGGCCCGTGCATCGGGGCCGACTTCCGATTCGATGAGCTTGGAATGGCTCAATTTCTGCCATCCTCGCTCTATCGTAGCGAGAACGATGGACAGCAGGCCTAAACCCAGAGTGGTCCAGACCGAGGACAGGTCGGGTACGAGGCCAAAGAAGAAAACAGCAGGTGGAGGTTCCAGTTTGGTGTTGCGTCCTGCGGCGGAGCGACGTCCCGCCGCGAGCGGCACGCTGGGTCCTTCCCCGCGTGCAATGGAAGTATAGCCCTGAGATCAGGAGACGGAAAGAGCGGACAGAGAAGAGGCTTGTTCGTTGAAAAGCCGGTCGATATGGCATGCTCAGTCTTGCCGTGCGTTTTGTCTGGGAATGAGGAATGAAAGAACAGGTTGACTTGATTGTCACAGGGGCTTCCGAGGTCGTCACGGTCTCGGGGGGTGGAGACGGTCCCCTTTGTGGTCACGCCATGGATGATTGTGGCGTTGTCCGAGAGGGAGCCGTGGCCATGCGTGATGGTGTGGTGGTTGCCGTGGATGAGAGGTCTGTCCTAGATGCTGTCTACGAGGGGCAGCATGTGCTCGATGCTCGGGGAGGAACCATTATCCCAGGGCTGATCGATCCTCATACCCATCCTGTTTTTGCCACTACCCGCGAAGAGGAATTTGACATGCGGGCCAAAGGAGCGACATACCAAGAGATTACGGCTTCGGGTGGAGGAATCTTTTCATCCGTCCGAGCTCTACGAGAGACTCCCCGGGATCAGTTGGAGAGCCGGTTAAAAATTCATCTGGACCGTTTTCTCGCGTGCGGGACCACGACGATTGAGGCAAAGAGCGGCTATGGACTCTCTCTTGAGCACGAGATTCTATCTCTCGAACTTCTGATGGAGGCGGATGTCCACCACCGAGTAGACATCGACCCGACCTGTCTCGCGGCGCATCAAGTTCCTCCGGAGTTTCAGGATGACCGGGAGGCATATGTGGATCTCGTGGTGAACCAGATCCTGCCGGAGGTCTCTCGACGAGGGATCGCGCGATCGGCGGATGTCTTCTGTGATGAGGGGGCATTTACGGTCGAGGAGTCTCGAGCCGTTCTTGCTGGTGCTCAGAAGGTAGGACTGGATCTGAGGGTGCATGCGGATGAACTCGCCCCCGTTGGCGCGGCAGAACTCGCCGCGCAGATGGGGGCGCGGACGGCGGATCATCTCGTCATGGTGAGCCCTGAGGGTATTGATGCGATGGTGAATGAGAATGTGACACCAATTCTTCTGCCTGGGACGAGTTTCTCACTGCGACTTCCAAACAAGGCTCCCGCGGACGCCATGATCGAGGCGGGGCTTCCCCTTGCCCTCGCTTCCGATTTTAATCCAGGGACATGCCACATTTCTTCCATGATTGAGATTATTGCTCTTGCCTGCGGGACATTGGGTTTGACTGTCGCTCAGGCTTTGGTGGCGGCAACGCGAAATGGAGCGGAAACTCTCGGGGTGAGCGGGGTAAGAGGGCGGATTCAGCCGGGAGCCCTGGCGGATTTGGTGCTTCTCGATGTGCCCAATCACCTATTTCTTGGTTACCAGATGGGGTGGAATCCTGTAAGTGCTGTGGTCAAAAATGGAGAGGTTGCCTGGCAGCGCTGAGGATCTATTCCATCTTGCCGTGGTAGATTCTGGCCCTCATTTCATCACGGGGTAGTCGCATTTTATGAGTTTGCCTAACAGTTTTGTTCGCACTGGATTTAGAGCCGACCTTTTGAGGGTGGCCCTGTTCAGTCTTCTCTGCCTTGGCTTAGTTTCGGCTCAAGAGGCTGACGACGGCCCCCGGCCCCTTCCTGGGGAATCGCGTTGCGGTTTTTGCAAGACTACGGGGCGCTTGGAGTTCGAAGTCGACAGCAATTTTGAAGTAGAACGTGATCATGGAGAGACGTGGGAGGTTCTCCACTGCTCTGAGGCCTACGAGGCCGACAACATGGCCTTGCCTTGGATGCCCTGTGGGCGGTGCAAGACACCGTCTCTCAAAGAGGCCGCAGAGTCCGAGTGGAATGCCGTCAAGGCTCGCGGTGATTCATGGCTTCCAGTGCGTCGTCGCGTGGACACTGTGGCGAAGTTAAAGAGGCCGATGGTGCACTTGGAAACCACCCATTTCGTGATTGCCTGGGATATCCCCAAGATCAAGACCAACAAGAAAAAGACGCTCAAGGCACACCATGCAGCGCATCTTTATGGCGCACGGTTGGAAGACCTTTACGCCGACTTTCAGAAGCGATTCGGAATCTCTGACAAAGAGAACATGAAGAACAAGCACTACCTCTATGTCTTTGAACGGCAGTTGAACTTCCAGTCAGCGGCGCCTGTGTACACGGGGCTCATCGGAACCTCCACGGTAAAGAGGGCTGGCGGGGCGAATCATGAGTCCGCGGTGGTCACGTGGTTGGATCGGGGAGAGTTCCCCACGGACGATGACTTCTTTCGTCATCTCACGCACTCCATGGTTCACCAGATCTCGGCTGTCTATTACGACGTTCACTGGTTTGAACCGGGAGAAATCGGCCTGACTCCTCCTTGGCTTGCCGACAAATACGGGTGGCTTGATGCGGGTCTGGCGCACTGGTTTGAGAGGCGTCTTGAGGGGAGGACCGACACCTATTGCATCCGTGAACAAAACACGACGGATCGGTGGAAGGGTGCTGACTGGCATAACAACATCTACAAATCGGTGGTCGCTGAAGAGTCGCCTCTTTTTGCGGACACCATTTACAAACCGACCCAGGCCTTGACGGCCCGAGAACATCAATTCGTTTGGTCCTGGGTGGACTATCTCATGCGACCGAAGGATGACCAGAGTGAGGTTGACGAGGAGCAGGGCCAGACCGAAGACGACAAGGGGCTTAATCTTGATGTTGGCCTAGCGATGCGCTTGTGCAAGGAAGAGGTGGCCACGCGGAACATTCTCAGCCAAGCTTTGGACGAGAACATGTTGATGTTCGACGCACGCTGGGCTGAATGGGTGAAAGAGGAGTACGCGCCCAGTAAACGGA
>JAZALG010000127.1:0-11198 GCA_036229545.1 Planctomycetota bacterium
CCTCTGAATGGGAAGGTGGCGAAGGATCAACATCTCCAGAAGCCCGGGAAGGTTGCGCGCGGCGACAAAGGCCAGGACGAGGAGGGCCGAGGCCACGAGCAGATCGAGAAGGGTCACGGGTTGCAGTTCGATGTAAGACTGGGTGCGCAACGTGCCGTCAGGCATACGGACCTGCTCCCATGCCTCCACTTGATGTGACCAAAGCGGGACATCCCCAGCGACGCGGACTGCTGGGAGAACATCCGACCAGATCATCCAGGCCCCGAGAAAGAGGGCCGCCGCAACCGCGATTTGAACAAGTCGCCGACTCTGTCCTGTCACCAGGCCGACATCAATCTCCTCCTCAGCCAATTCACCGATGCCCTCGTCGTCAAACAGGTGCCCTTGATCAGCCACCTCCTGGGAGACCTCACGACGCTTGATGTATTGCTGTAGCGCGAGACGACGCTCCGTCGCCCGCAAAACACGAAGCGCCACAGCGTGAAAAAGACACACCCCCCCCACGAGGAGGAGTGTGGAGGTCAAGCGAATCTGAAACTGATGAGCCGTGTACAGATACCCCATGAGCGATAACACGAGCAGGAGAATCGGAAGGCCGATCGCAACGGGATACCAAAGCCACCGGAGACGACTGACCCAGCCATCCGGATGTTCTTCCACGATGGGTGCGAACACCCCCGATTGAGGATGAAGGACTCGGACAGCAAAAAGGCATACCGACACCTGCATGACGCAAAAGGCGAGAGAACCAAGCGATTCGGTGTGCGCCGGCATTCCCTCCCATTCCAGTGCCCGAACGATAAAGAGGGCGGGGAGCAAGATTGTGAGCAAGAGACGAAGTTGGCCTCGCACGAGAGACAAACTCTCTCGTTTCCATCGAAAATGATGCTCCGCCAGGCCGTTCTCACGAAAAGCCCGAGTGAGAAACCCTGTCACGAGGAGCAATCCTGCGACGGAACGGAGCCCAGCAGCCCCAGCCTGAGCGAGAGCGGATGCGGGAGAGGCCTGGGAAAGAAGGCCCGCGGCACACCAGATCATGACGGGAATGATCACCGCAAGAGCGAGGGTCAAGAAAAGGGCCTTGATCGTGTGAACGAGTCGGTCCGTGCGCACTCGGGTCACGAGATTTGCAGTTTCCAGAAGCCGAACTCGCAGCGTTGGACGAACTGAAACAAGAAGGCCCAGGAGGATGACTTGCAGGCCATAGACCAGGGGGTGACTCAGGAGACGGCGCCCCACATCACCGGCCAAATCCCTCCAAGCACTGCCATCCAAAAGCCAGGAAAGAGCGTCGACTCCTTTTTTCCAGAGTCCAATCGGATCTGAGATCACCGGCGGCGCAATGCGCACCCACAGAACCCGTTCATCGATGTATGCCGCGAACTCCTCTGTCTGAGAGATCAGAGCCCTTTCCGATGCATCAAGGTCATAGAGAAGATCGAGGTAAGCATCCAGGTCCCGCCCCAAATCCTGAAGGAGGGACACCCTTGTCTCCAACTCACTCCTCAGAGCAATCCCCACATCCGCGTGATCTTCGACGCGTTCGGGCAGGAGCAGGTCTTTCACTCGATCGTCCAGACTCACGAATTGGGCGGTTTCCTCTCGCTGCTCAATGCGACTGAGGCGAATCTCCGCAATAATGTCGGATCGTGTCGTAACAGAACGTTCGTGCGCTCGAAGATCGGGCAACTCGCGACGCCGGTCTACGAGGAATTGGCCGATGGTGTAATTCGTTCCTGCCGCCGCAACCCGCCCTTCGACACGACGTTTTTGATCCTGCAACTCGGTAAGTTCCCGTCGCACCTGATCAGCAAGCCGAGAAGCCTTCTTGAGTTGTTCAACCAGACCGTCCGGCCCAACTCTCAGCCCAGCCAGAACGGCATTTCGTTCTGCCGCATCTCGAACCGCAACATGACCTTTAATGGCACGCTCTGCTGCAGACCGGGCCTCTTCCTCGGCTTGGCGTGCCTCCATTTCACGGCGCTCAAGAACTCTCTCTCGCCAGAGTTTGGTTCGCGCTTCAGCCTGAATCACGACGTGCTGCGACAATTGCAGTTCGTTGGCAAGAAGGTCTCCTCGAACAGAGTCGCTCTGCGACTCTAGCTCGTAAGTTCGAATCTCCTCCAAAATGGATTGCCGGCGAGCCAAGACCAACCAGTCCCGTGCTGTCAGAAGTTCCACAGCATCGTCGCCGCCACTCCCCCCTCCACCGGACAATCCCTCAAACCGATCACGCGCCTCTGCAAGAGCCTGCGGAACAAGATTCCGCCGATCCTCGCGCCGCTGCTGCACTCCTACAACGCCCGCCATGGCCTGGCGAGCAGATTCCATTTCTGCCTCTGCCCGTGCCAGCATCTGTTCGAGTTGCGAGAGAGAATCCTCGTCCGATATCGACCAGGGTTTCTCAGAAGCCAGGTCTGCGATGGCCGTTTGGATTTCCTCCAAACGATCATCCTGGGATTGAGACAAAAGCAACTCATACTCATTGACTTGGCTGTGCCAATCATCCGCCATGCGAAGTTGTTCGCGAATCTTGCCGTAGATCGCCTTCACCTGATCGAGGGCGGCATCGTCAAGATGGGTCATCTCTTCCAAGCGCGCTTCCGCCGCTTGAACCATCTCCAGGGTGATGGCTTCCCCGATACGACCATTCACATCCTGGTCCTGGGCTAAAACACGTCCCGCCCCGGCGATCAGCGACAAAAAGAGCCAGAGAGCCCAAATGCCCCTCAAAGTTGCTTCCTTCCTCTGTTCAGCGTCACTGTTCAAAGAACACCACCGTCTTCCGCCGCGCCACATCCAGAACGCAACCGACAGCCAAGAGACTTGCCACGATGGACGACCCCCCATAGGAAACCAACGGCAAGGTTAACCCCGTCACGGGGAGAATCCCCGCGTTGATACCAAGGTGAAGAATGGCCTGCATGCCGAGAGAAACGGCAACCCCGACACAGAGGAGACGACCAAACGGCTCCCGTGTCCTGTGCGCCACGCTAAGAATGCCCGTCACCAAAGAACCAAACAAAAACAACACCAGGACCGTCCCTCCAAGTCCCCACTCTTCTCCGATGATGGCAAAGATGAAGTCCGTGTGCTGCACGGGCAAAAGATTGCCGGCATTTTGTGTCCCCTGGCCCAACCCATCTCCCAAAAGGCCACCGCTCCCCATCGCAACAACAGCATAAAACTGCTGCCGCCCCGTTCCCTGCTTCAATTGTGAGACCTGCTTTTCAATTGCCCTGGCCGGTTCATGCCTTCGATCCTGATGGAGTGCCTTGGCCTCTTCGATCAATGAGGGAATCGGTTGCAAAAACGCGTCAACGCGGTCTTTTTGATAGGGCTCAAGTACACCCGGAGAAAAATAGGCCAGGGGAATGAGCACAGCGGTAGCAGCAGCCAGTGACATGACGTGTTTCGGACGAGCGCCACTGACAAACAGCATGGCAACAAAGACAGGGAGCATGACGAGTGAGCTGCCCAGATCGGGTTGGCGCATCACCAAAAACCACGGAACAACTGCGAGGAGAAAGGGAAACAGATAACTTCGCCAAGTGTCCGTCACTCCTCGATGCTGGAGATGTCGGGCAAGAGCCAGCATGAGGCCCCATTTCATGAATTCGGAGGGCTGCAATTTCAACCCGAAGGGGAGTTGGATCCAACGTTGTGTCAGCCCGCCTGAACTCTCTCCCATGACCGGCAGGAGGACCAACACGATCACCAGGCCAAAATAAATCGGATAAGCAAGATGCACCAGTCTCTCCACGCCCAGTCGCATCACGAAGCCCGCAGCACCGAGGCCCAAGAGGACAAAGAGCAGTTGCTTGGCCCAAAGAAAGCCGCTGTGATCGTGCGTCGTGCTCCAAACGAATGTCAGGCCCACCCCCAGGAGCAAGCCCACAGGCAGAATCACTCCCGGTTCGAGGGGGGGTAGATTCCATGTTCTCGATTTCACGGGCGCCTCTCCCGACTCCAGTAGTCACGAAAGAGTGGGTGGTCCAACAGTTGAACGAAGGGCTCAACACAGGCTTCGCCTCCGTGCTTGCCGGTGTGTTCCAAAAAAACCGCAAAGGCGATCTGAGGATTGTCTGCCGGGAAATACCCCGCAAACCATGAATGGTCGGGACGATTGGCAACTTCTGGTGTGCCGGTCTTGCCGGCCACCGTCAAACCCAGATCAGCCACTCGGCCTCGTCTCAATTCCGTCGCCAACGCACGGGCGGTTCCTCGGGGGTGATCCACCACTTCCCGGAGAGCCTGACGCACCTGATCAAGAGCGACCCGCGAGACGGGTAAATCCTGCCCCTCGGAATGTGGGAGCAGCCCGGGCTGTTCGATTCCCAAGATGAGAGTGGGTGGTTTCACATACCCCACACCGATGCTCCCGAAAACCGAGGCCACCCGCACAGGTGTGACGTCATCCAAGGGCGCCTGCCCAATGCCAAAACGCATCGTATCGCTCAAACTCACCGGAACCTCAAAGGGACGAACCCATTCCTTGAGGCCCGGTCCTGGGCGAATGCCATGACTGTGGAGGATGTCGTTTCCGCGTACGAGGTCGAGAGGATGGCCAAAGCCAAAATCGCCTGCGTACCTCGCCAAGTGCTCACCCCCCACCCTCTCTGCGACCTGATAGAAGAAAATATTGCACGAGCGGATCAGTGCCTCATCCACCGTGATAGGACCGTGGACACCAAGGCAACCGAGGGTCTTGGCTCCGCGCTCGTCCGGGAGGAGCCTCCCATCGCACACCAGGGTGGTCCGGGCATTGATAACCCCCTCTGAGAGGCCGGCCAGGGCCGTCACCGGCTTGAACGTCGATCCAGGTGGTGGGAGATTCCCTGCTCCAAGGCCTCGAAGAGAGAGGGGCTGAGCGGAGTCTCCGAGCAGGCTGCTGTATTCTTCTCCTAATTGCCGACGCGTCGGCCGAGGCCCGGTAGCCATCGCCAGAATCTCGCCTGTGTTCGGCTTGAGGAGCACGACGGCTCCAGGCCAGGGTTGTCGGTCAAGTACCGCTTCAGCGGCCTCCTGCAATCGAACGTCCAGCGTCAGCGTCAGATTCAGTCCCTTTTCCGGAACAGCACGTTCTTCCTCACGAGAGATCCCATCTTCACTCGCCACCCCCGCGACCCAACCTCGTTTCCCCCGCAGGACATTTTCAAAAGCCTGCTCCAAACCGAGGACTCCCCGCTCTTCCTCAAAGGCATAGTTGATTTCGCGCGTGCGAAGTCGAAGCATTTCGTACCGAGCCAATTCGCTTGCTGTCAGTTCTTCGAGGCTCGCAAGGTCGGAGAGTTCTACTCGATCATTGATGCTGCGGCGCATGTCCTCCTGCGAAGGTTTTCCCACTCGCCCAATCAACGTCGAGGCGACATCTGCCCATCGGTCGGGATACACACGACGGGTTCTCTGGCTAACCTCGAATCCAGAGAGAGTCTCTTGGCGAAGTTCGACGAGAACAGCTGCGTCATAGGGAACACCGTCGAGTACCAGTGAAGGATCTTCATCAAAAGAGAGATGAAGGCGCCGCTCCCTCTTAAAGATGTCGGAAAACCATGGCGCAACGATCTCCCCATTGAAGACTGTGGCCCGTTCGTTCGCCAATCGCCATACGGCAAACCCTTCAGATGCTTTAGGATCTGGCAATTCGGGAGGCTCTTCCCATTCCATGGAAGAGAGGAACTTTCCCTCCGCTTCGAGAAGATCTTTTGCCGCAACCCGGACCACCCGCCGATCGATTTTTCCAATCGCCTGCTCCATGACCGTCACAAGCGCCGAGGACGTGCCCCCCAGTTCCTCCGCGAGACGGGCCAGCGATGCCGCTTCCACTTCGCCACGTTTCAGTGCGGCCGAGATTCCCTTTTCCCAGTGGGAAAAATCCGCGAGTCGACGATCCCCTTCCCCATCTTCAATGCCTCGGTAGAGTTCCTGGAGCAACTCGTCCCCAAAAACCCATCCCAGATAAGCCTCGAGGTCGGCTTTTCTCAAACGCGGTTCAACGGAGGCCAACTGGTCAAGGGTGCGCCCCCCCATGGCGAGAAGAGCACCTTCGAGGTGCGTGTGAAACTCGTGGAGATTCGGTCTTTCACCATCCCAGAGCCACTGAGCCTGAGCCAGTTGGCCTACAACCGTTTGCAATCTCCAAGTCCGAAAGCGGAAATCGAGGTTTCGGACTTGCTGGCTCATGGCCAAGGGAACGCCACGACGATCCAGAATCCATCCCCGGGCAAAGGGAAGCGTGTCGAAATGCATTGTCGTCCGCCGCGATTCTTGGGCCCAGATCTCGTGCCCTGAGATCTGAAGGTCAAAAACCCGAAAAAAGATCACTCCCAACCCGATCATCATGACCACAAAAACGCCCGTCACGCGTCTCTGCCTCATGACATCCAGCCCGTTCGCCTTGACCCGAAACGGAAGACAAGCCGCAACGGGAAGACAAGGCCCATCCCCATCGCCAGTCCAGGCCAAGTGACAAGAGAGACGTGGAAAATCCATTCCATGCAGAGATCAATAACCCCCAATGTCGCCGCCGTCACCACGGTCGCGACGAACAACGTTCCGATGGGCACCATCGTCCTGACAGGATGTTTTCTTCGCACAACAAGAAGCGTTGCGAACACTCCCAACGCCACCACACCGACAGGCTCCAGCACAACCAGAGCACGCCCCCACCCCAGAGCCAGGGCCGAAGGCAAAAGATTTCGAATACCCCCCCAAAGACCGAACCATGCGAGAAGAGGAACAAGAGGGTCAGGTGTCAACTCCCCCCAAAACGTCGTTCCCAGAATGAAAGCCTGCGTGGTCAAGACGGCGAGAAAAAACAGCAGAATCGTCATGGTCGGACCACCAGCACGGGCGTGGATGGGTCTGGTGATGGACGCGTCACAGTCAAGTTGCCTTCGGCCCACTGATCAAGCGTGCCGACAACACAGCCTCCTGTCGCCAAGGTCCCCGCGATCACGAGGGCATCCTTTTGGGGTGCCCAGTCCTTCGGCCAAGTTTCCCGATCTTTGGTGATCGGAGTCACAAAAGGATCGGTACCAAGGACAAGGACCAGTCCTTCCGGACAGGCTGTTTCAAGAACAGACGTCGTTAACCCAACCGTCTTGATACGGCCAACAAACAACCCATCCTGAACAACCCAGTCTCCCTTTTTCACGCCATCCCAAAACCCTACGTCCACCCTAGCCTTGTCCTTCAATGCCGTTGTTGCCAGGAGATGTCCCGCCACCTGGTGGGAGTGCAAGACAACTCCTTCACTCACTTCAACGGCAACCACCGGCATGGATCTCACATCAAACAGAGGTTGAAGGTCCATACTTGCCTCTCCCTCGGGACTGCCCCCGCCCAAACCGTCTCCCTGCCTCACAGAAAATCTTCCGAGAAGAAGCCCCCCGGGCATTTCTCCGTCGGACCGTGCCACACCAAGAAGCGATTCATCCCACGTCTTGGCAAGTTGTCCGTCGACAGGGGGCACGGTTCGAGAGGGAAGGTCGTAGGAAACCCTTCCTCCCATTCCGGTTGCCACAAACCGCACCGGGAAGGAAGAACTCGCCGCCTGCCATTGCCCTCCTATGGGAGGGTGAGATTCGAAGCCAAAGAGTCGTGCCGTGGCCTCCTCTTCGCCCACGGATTCAACCCGCCCGACATAGATCCCGCGATGGGTCAAAAGAGCGCCCTTCGCCACGGATCCCGCCGAGGCCCGAAAATACAGTTGTCCTTCTTCCCCTGCCCCGGTAACGGGCACGAGGAGAGACGCCATCCCCAGGCCTCTCTGTGGCGCTCCCACCCTCACTTCTTCGAGGTACGTTGCCCATCCTTCCCTCGCCTGGGTTCTCCATCCATCCGAGACCGAAGGGACAGGCCGAACGAAGGCCCCGAAGAACGCCTCTCCAGGCGCAAGGAGGAATCCAGGCACTTCCTCGATCATCGGTACTGGACGGACACCCTGCGCAGACGCCACCAGAGCGACAAAGAGAAGCAGTCTAAACCAGCCCCGTCGATGCATGACGCCTCATCAAGGGGGGCCAGGGCACAGGAGGCGTGCCCGGGAACCCCGTCAGCAGGTCAGGCGGCCTCCTCGCTCGTTTCCAACACGTGGCGATAGATATCGAGTTGGTTGAGGAACTCTCCCGTACCACGCGCAACGCAACCGAGGGGATCGGAAGCGACTCGAACCGGGAGTTGGACCTCTTGTTCGATGATCTTGTCGATACCCCGCAACATGGCTCCGCCGCCGCACATGACGATGCCCTGTTGAACGAGGTCTGCGGACAACTCCGGCGGTGTATTTTCAAGCGCCGCCTTGATTGTCTCAATGATCGCCATCACCGGCTCGAGAAGAGCCTCCCGGATCTCACCGGCCGTCACCACGGTCCGGCGAGGCAGGCCGATCATCATGTCACGCCCCGCCACTTCCATCTCGGGCTCTTCTTCACCCGGCATCGCCGAACCGATTCGCATCTTGATGCGTTCAGCCGTCTGATCACCAATCAGCAAGTTGTAGTTCCGGCGCATGTAGTTCACGATCGCTTCGTCCATCTCATCCCCAGCGATACGGATGGACTCGCTGTGGACGGTGCCAAAGAGGCTCATCACGGCAACCTCCGTTGTGCCCCCGCCGATATCGACAATCATGGAAGCGAGGGGATCCGCAACAGGCATTCCTGCGCCGATTCCTGCCGCCATGGGCTCGCTGATCAGATAGACCTTTCGAGCCCCAGCACGCTCGGCTGAGTTGATCACAGCGCGTCGCTCAACAGCTGTAATCCCAGAGGGAATCGCGATAACGATACGAGGACGCACCATGTAACTACGGTTGTGGACCTTTCGGATGAAATACCGAAGCATCTTCTCTGTGATCTCAAAATCTGCGATCACCCCATTTTTCAGGGGCCGAATGGCACTGATATTCCCAGGAGTCTTCCCGAGCATCTCCTTGGCCTGGAGGCCCACAGCATCGCCGTCTAGGAGGACCTCATTCGTGCCCTTCTTTACGGCAACAACCGAGGGCTCATTCAGTGCCACACCCTCATTGGGAATACACACGAGGGTATTCGCCGTTCCAAGATCAATTCCCATGTCGGTGGAAAACTTCCCGACGACCCACTCGAATGCCTTCATCGACAGATCCTCTCCGGTCCTGGGGCCCGTTTCCTGCTCAACGCGCCCCTCGATTCTTCTTCAATGCGCCCGAGTTACGGCTCAGACACTCAACCGGATCCCTCTCGAGTTGCCATCTCCTCGATTTCCCTGAGTGGAAAATCACGAGCTCGTTCAGAACCACAAGCATTGGAGCATGGCGCCCACTCGACAAATAATGCCTTTTTGGGCGAACAGCAATTTCTGCCGCGTCTTCGATGGATCAGTGGTAAATATCCACCAAGATCCCCTCCGTCTCCCTGCAATGTTCCCGTCTACCCCAGTAGGCCCTTTCCAAATTCCTTAAGTTCCAACTGGTAGATCAAGAAGGCAATAAGCAGAGCAACAAAAGTCACCAAAGCCAGACCTGTTTCGATGCCAGGTTCAGGTTTGGGTTCGGCCTCATCCACATCTTCCAAGTCGAGGGGCGCATCCTTCTCTCGTCCCTTTTTCTTTGACTTGCCCCGGCCACTTTTGCGCTTTGCCACGCCTGGACTCCGGATTAGAGGTGAGTACTCGCTCGATCGAAACGCTCCATGGGAACGCCCAGCACGGGAATGACGATCTTGGCAGTACAGTAGTCAGCATAAACCTCATCGACCTGGACTCGCCCCTTGTAGGCCCCTCCCTGATAGATCTCGAAGGTATATCCCCGTTGAACCTCACTGTTGGATCCCTTGTCGAGAATCACGAAGCCATATTCGAGATCAACGCTAGCGACGTTCGCCTCAATCGAGGGAGAAGCCACAATTGCTGACGCGTCAAATCCAGCGCTCTTCGCAACTTCCAGGAGATTCTTGGAGTCTTTCAACTCAGCCTGAGTGTCGATCAACACGATTCCCTGCTCTTCAAGATCCGCCCGCACCTTCGTCAACGTGTCTTCAGCGCTCCGTCGAGCTGTCTCCGCCTGTCGCCCCTGCTCCTTGGCATTCATGGCCTCTGTGCGCAGTTCCTCATTCCCGTCCACGAGGTCATTATTCCGCTGCGTCACATTTGACAGGTCCTGTTGAAGCGCACTCAAACTGGTGTTGATCTTGGTGATGTCGTCCCGAAGTTGCTGATTATCGATCTCTAGGCTGTCGTTATTCCGTTGAAGGGTCTGGACGTTGACTTCCAAACTCTCATTGCTGTCCACGAGGCTAGCCACCTCGCTCTTTAAGCCTCGTTCCCGAGCGGCAAACCCGCTCGATTCCTCGTCGAGAGCCGCTTCGGCCTTATCCGCCCTCTCCGTCTCCCTCTCGACGTCCGCGCGGGTCACCTGTTGCGAATTCAGCAACGACCCGGCGCTTCCAAGAATCACCATCGCGAGGACGAGATTTGCGACGACGAAGATCTTTCCAATAGTGGTCATTCTCTATCCGAAGACGTTGAACAAATTTCTAGTTCGATCTGCCGTGAACCGCTCTTACCGCCGTGAGTCGCTGCACACGAACGTGTGGCGAGCGTAGAAAGGAAAATGGAAGGTGTCAAGAAAGGCGAATCCTGCGAGGAAAGGATGTTGCGAGGAGTCCTAACCCAAGGCACAACCAGGCAAAAAGATCGCCCCACCAGACGTAGGGGCTGAGTCCCGAATAAAGAGGGATCCGGGCAGAAAAAACTCCGGCCACATTGCGGTCCTTCCCGTCAACAACAAGGCGATCGGGCGCGCTTCCGTCGGGGAGAACGAGACAGGAAATACCGGAGTTCGTCGATCGAAAAAGGGAACGACGCGTTTCCACAGCTCGGAGAATGGAATGGAGAATCATCAGGTCAAACTCGGAAGATTCGTGAAACCAACCTTCGTTGCTGAGAACGATGCCGTAACGCGCACCTTCCCACACAAACCGTCGGTGATAATCTCCATAGGCGTTTTCAAAGCAGATAGTGACAGCAAAGGGCTCGTTTTTTACTTCCATCAACTGAACGCCGTCCCCCGGCGTCAACGTGGCCACAAATCCAGCGATTCCGACGCTCGCCTTCTCGTAGGCCTCCCGAAGACCCTCTGGCAGGATCCCCCCGAAGGGGATCGCTTCACCCCCAGGCACGAGAATGTGCTTATCGTAGCGGGCCAGCCGGATGCC
>JAZALG010000128.1:0-5320 GCA_036229545.1 Planctomycetota bacterium
CTGAGGCTCTCCTAAATCATTGGATTGGAGTGCCGCCGCCATCTGTGCGGAGACTGCAATCAAAAGATCGACTTCGCCTTTTATGGCTCGGCGAATTGCGCGATTTCTAAAAGGATTGTGACGAGCACGGACACAGAGCGAACACTTGAGAAATCCGGCCTGATACTGGACCTGATCGCCTGGCACTTTCCGCTCATCAAGATGACAAAACATCTTCTGGTGACAGACAGGCATGATGTCATGAACGTGGAGAGCGACAGAAGCACCCCCCTGTCGGATGGCGCTCAGTGAGGCGTAACTCAGGTGCAGATGCAAGTTGTGGACATGGACGATCTCTGGTTGGAACTCCCGCATCATCTCTTCCATTGCGGCAACACCGGCGGGGTTATCCAGGCTCTTCCATGCTCGCCAGCGCAGGTTGTACGGCGGGGTGTAGACCACCCTGACAGCCACCCCCCCCTCCGTAAATTCGCGCGCTTCCGCAAGATCCTGAGTTGTCGCGAGAAATGCAACGTCGTGGCCCCTCATCGCTAAACCTTCAGCGATTTGAACCGCCACGCCAGCCGCAGAAGAGCGACCGTAGAGATCGTTAGCAACGAGAATCCTCACCGTCTGTCCTTTGTCCCCTGTGAGATGAACTGACTCAAGGAGAGATCACGAAGGATCTCATAGCCCATCCCCCCTCCCACAGCCAGGACGGAGCAGAAAATCCGGTCAGATTTCCACACCCTCATCACTTACCGGACTCGGAGCCTTCACTCGGCCAAACGAGAAAGCACGAGCCAAACGTGCCTTTCCTTCATCAGGATTCTCAACGTAGTAACGAAGTCTGTAGAGAAACCTGCGCAGCCGAGCTGGCGTACTCTCGTACCATGCCTCGTAGTCTTCCACGAGATCCCGTTTCATTCGGTTCAACTCATCATTGCTGAAATGCTCGTGGATGTATGGGCTGCGGTCACTATCGACATACTCCGTACGAACGAGATCAGGATCGATCCGGTCCTTGTATTTTTCAAAGGACGCCGTCGCCGTGAGCGGATTGAACAAAGACGTACGCACACGATCCGGCATGCACTCACGCAAGCCGCGCACCGTTTCTTGGATATCCTCCTCGGTTTCTTCCGGCGTTCCCACAATGAGAAAGACCTTCGACCAGATTCCAGCACGGCGGGTGATCTTGAGGCATTCGACAACCTTCTCCGCCTTGTAGTCCTTAATCAGCGTGTCGAGACTCCGCTGGCTGATGGACTCGACACCGAAATACATCCGGTTGAAACCCGCGCGTTTCATCGTTTTGGCCATGTCATAGTCGAACATGTCAACACGAGTCTCTGCGGACATGTTGAGTTTGAGTCCGCGCTCCATGATTCCTTCGCAGATCTCGTACACCCGCTTTTTCTGACAGGTAAAGAGTTCATCAATAAACAGGACATTGCCTGGCTCGAAGGTGTCGTGGATCTCCTGCAACTCATCGAGGATGTTCTCCACCGAACGTGTCCTAAAGCCCCGTCCCGTCAATTCTTTCTGACAGAAGACGCATCGGAAGGGACAGCCACGACTTGTGAAGATGTAGAACAGCCGCTCCTTGTTCATGGCCGCGTACCGGTTAAATGGAAGCATGTCCCAGGCCGGGAACGGAATGCGGTTCAGATCTTTGATGAGAGGCGGCTGTGAATTGGTGAGGCGATTGCCTGGCTCCCAGTCGAATGCCATCCCGGGAATATCCTTCAAAGCATCTCGGCCCTGATCAATCCCTCGAACAAAATCGATCATGGTGTCTTCCGCCTCTCCACCAATCACATAATCAATGGAACCAGAATCGAGGAAGGTGTCAACATCAACCGTGGCGTGAGGTCCCCCCATCACCGTAATCACATTGGGGTTGTTCTTCTTCGCTTTCTGGGCATAACGAATCGCTCGATTCACATGCGGCGTCAGTGCTGAAAGGCCGAGAATCTCTGCCCTGTTAATTGCCGCGTCCACTTCGGATTCGCTACACACCCGTTCGTCGCAACATTCCACGTCGCATCCAGCGTTACGGAGAATGGCGCCCAGATAGATGATGCCCAGGGGCATGGCGATGAAAAAGTCATCCTGCCCCGGTGGGGTGACATACATCAGGACAATCTTCTTCCCAGTCACATCGCTGGGAGGGGAGATTTCGACTGGTTCATTCATGGACGATCCTGTTTGCACCTCAGGGATCCACACCGGCCTTGGAACTGCCCGGACCCTTCAGCGTTGAGAGGTTGACCCGCTTAAAGTATCTCCAAATATACACCAGATGGACGAATCGCAAGTTGGCAGATATTCCAGTTCCTACTGCTATCCCCATCGGCCCAAACACCGTTCCCGCTGTAACAATCACGGCGAGAGCAACGGTAATCAGCACCATATTGATGAACACGTACTGACGTAACCTCCCAGAATAGATGTAGAACGCGTCCACAGCGACCATGAAGCCCATGGAAAGCTGGCCGAGGACAATCCACAGGTAATAGGTGAACGCCTCCCCGTATTCGGCTCCGTAGCCCCAATGAACAATCCCCCACATGACCGGTATCGTCGCCAAAATGGCCAAAAAAGAGAGTCCGCCAGCGATGAGTGTCACGCGACGGATCAATGGCCCCATGTTCTCGATGTGGACTTCTGACTCACCGCTCTTAAGACCCAGCGTGGGAAGAACAGCCCGGGCAATCGCACCCACCAGGCCTGCCATGACCAGGGTCAGCACCGTCGCAATACTGTAGGCAGCGTTATCCTCCCATCGCGTCTCGGAGGCCATCGCCACCCCCAACGCCGGGATGAGAATAATTCCGATTCGATTTCCGAGGGCATCAAAAAGTTTGTTCAAGGCGAGAAGAGAACCGCGACCAAGAAAGGCGCGTATCGGGGCTGCGGGTATCGCGGCAACAACTTCTCCCAGATGCGGAGGGGCCATCTCACCACCCTCCCTGCGGGCTCCCTGATAGGCCAAGAAGGCCAAGACGCTCGTTGCCAGGGCATGAGCAACAAAAGCAAAAGCAACAGGCTCAGCCCCTGTACCAAGAATCAGGGCTGTCGCGACAAACCCCACCCGCAGCACATTCGCCGTCATATCGAACAGGGCGTAACGCTTCATCTGCCGAGTGCCGTTCAAAGCGGCCATCGCGACCGCCCTCATGATCTCCCCCACACTCGCAAAACAGATGATACGGACGAACAGGCCTACTCCACGATCACCGAAAAACTGTTCTCCCGCCCATGGGCCCAAGCCATATCCGAGTGCAATGACAGCGAGGACAACGACGCCTCCGATTTTGAGCAAAGACGCCAACACATCGCGGGCTTCCGCGCGGTCTCCCTTTCCCATTGCCGTGCTGTAGAGAGAAATCGCAGCCGTGCTCAATCCGAGGCTGAGCAAAAGAAAGATCAGTGTGTAAATCTCGCGCCCAGCAACCCACCGGCCAAGTTCGTGCGGGCCCAAAAACCTCGCCGTCAATATTGATGTCAGCAGGTATGAAAAACTTTGAACGAGGCTTGTCGTCTGCAGTGCAACCGTGTCGCGAACGAACTTCCTCTCCATGAATTTCATCGCGCTCCTCGATCCGTCTCCAGGAGACTAGTGTAGATCTCTCCGATCTGGCTTGCCGCATCAGCCCAGGTTCGCCCCTGAGCGAGGTGCAGACCTGCCTGGCCCATGCGGTCCGCCAAATCCCGGTCCTCGAACAAGCGGTCGATGGCACCCGCCACACCTCCTGGGTCATCGCGATCGAGAAGAAAGCCATTCTCACCATCAACAATCGCATCTTCAGCGCCACTATCCTGCACGCCAATCACTGGCCGTCCTGCAGCTCCAGCCTCGAGATACACAAGCCCAAACGCCTCGAAGGCACCCTCGCGACTCGTCATCGAAGTCAACACAAAGGCCTGACAACTCCTCAACAATGCCACCTTCCTCCCCTCAGAAACATGGCCAAGGAAATGGACGTGCTCGGTTGCGCCGGCTGCCACGACGTCTTCTTTTAGTGAACGAAAATACGGGTCCGCGTCGCTGTAACGTCCCACGATGACAAAGTGAATGTCCGGTCGACGACTCCACGCTTCAAGGAAGGCGGGAAGCGATGTGCCGTAACCCTTTCGTTCTTTCACTTCACCGATACAGAGGAGAAAAGGGGTAGGAACTTCTGGTTCTTCTCCTTGAGTCTTGTCTTCAGCGAATGCGTCCGGTTCAACCCCGTAGGGGACAACCTCAATGGGGCCCGGATCTGCAACTTCGCGCAACCGATCGAGTGCGTAGTGCGAGCCCACCGTGAACAGGTTGGCACGACGAAACATCCACGCAATGAGTCGGCAATGGACAGGCTGTGACCATGGCGTCACGGAGTAGGTGCCATGCCCCCAGATCAATACAGGGCGCCGAGCAACGCGCGCAGCGATCACCGCGAGCAACCCCATGGGATAGTCCGCCAAACTATGGACGAGATCCGCTCTCCGGGCAGCGCGGATCATCTCAGGCAATCCCAGTAAAAGGACCCAAAGCAGTCGCGTCAGTGGCATAAATGGGAAATGTCCGGTTGCAAGCGTAGGAAAAACCGTCAGCCGCTCATCGTTCGGCATCGATTCGGAGAACCCACGATGGCCGCGACCTATAAAAAGCTCCGCGCGATCGCATTCGGGCACGAGGTGCCGAAGAATCGAACAGGCGACTCGCCCAACCCCGTCCACATCGGAAAGGGAGTGGGTGAAAAACAACACTCGAGGAGCACGGTCCATCTTCATTGCTAATTGAGTTTCCAGACACGCACCCATGGGCCTGGGCGGAAAGCCTTCCACAGGTCAACAAGGGGAAAGGCGAGATCCGTAGGCAAAGCCGCTGTAGAAGGAGGGTGTGATCCCGTCGGGGAAAGGGCATAGATCAGATCCCCTCGTTCAGCCAGCAGATCTGTCACAGGCTGGCGTCTTTGTTCATCGGGGAAACGGTCAATTTGAACGTACATCGTGACACCGTGCTCACGGAAAAAACTTCCCAAGTCCAATCCCGTTTCCGCCAGGATGTAGTCGGACGGGTAGTAACTGTCAAAAACCCAAAAACGGGAAACCGGCACGAGGTGCCGCGCCCGTGGAGAGTCTTCGGCCACTCCGGTTGCAACCTGTGAAAGATGGCGCCTTTCAGATGATGTGAGTGGGACAAAAGATTCAATTTTTTCGAGAGATGCGCTCGTGCTCTGTAGGGGTGGAGCGTAGTAACTCCCCTGATGATCCACGGCAATCACATCTCGCGACGAAGAGAGTGATTCAATTGCAACGGCAGCCTCAGTCCGGGTATCGAGACGCCCCA
>JAZALG010000129.1:0-7283 GCA_036229545.1 Planctomycetota bacterium
CCGGGGGTGGGGCGATCGCGGCTTGTTGCGGTGCCGCGGGTGCTGCGAGGGGGGCGATGGCGGCGCGATCAACGGACGGGAAGAAGGGCTTCGAAGCGCACGAACCGACCCTGACAGAAGAAATCGGGAAACTCGACGGAGTGAGGGTGGAAATGCTTGCTCTCGTGGATGATGACGCAAGGGCCTATGAGACCGTTTCGGTTGCCTATGGCCTTCCCCGGGGAGATGAGGAGGAAAAAGACGTTCGTCGTGCTGCCATTCAGGAAGCTCTGGGTGTCGCCCTCGGACCTCCTCTGCGAGCCTGTCGTGCGGCGGTCGCCGGTCTGGAGGTATTGGAGTCTCTCCGTCATCACGTGAATCCCTCTCTGGCGAGCGACGTTGCTGTGGCGGCCTATGCTCTTGGTGCCGCCGCTCGAGCGGGATGGGTCAACGTGCTGGTGAACCTCTCTGGTCTGAAGGACTCTTCTCAGGCGGAGGGCGTGCGCGAGGAGGGGGTGAAACTGCTGAAAAGGGCGGCTGAGTTGGAATCTGCCGTGGGATCCGCCATCGAGGCGGACCTCGCTTAAATTTTGGCTCCAGTGCAAATCCCCACCATGGCCTGGGAAAAACTGACTCCCCTGGTGAGGGATCGCTACTCCCCTGAGGATCTGGATGTCTTGGAGGACGTTCTTCGCGAGGCGGGGCTCTTCGATTTCCCTCTCCTGGCGAATGGCCTTCATGGAGCGGTCTCGGGGGGAGGGGAGGTTGGGTCTGTCACCGGGTATTGTCACACCTGGGTACGGGACGTGGTCCACGTGGCAGAGGTGCGGTGGCGTTTGGGTGAGGTCGAAGGAGTAGGCCAGACCGCCACGAGCCTTTTGAAGTGGTTCGTGCTCCAGGCCCCTCGATTTGAAGTTCACATTGCTGGAACGGCGGATCAAAGCGACCCCATGTCCCGCCCCCATGTTCGTTTCAAGGGTGAGAGCCTTGAGGAGTCAGATGAGTGGTGGCCCCACGCGCAGAACGATGCCCTTGGTTACGGTCTTTGGTTTCTGTGTCGCTCTGCCCTTTCGGGACTCCACCTCCCTGACATCGAGGGGGTCGACGCTCTGGGTCGGTTTCCCCGCTACTTTCAGTCCATTGCCTACTGGGACGACATCGACAGTGGGCATTGGGAGGAAACGCCCAAGAGAAACGCGTCTTCGATTGGAGCGGTGATTGCAGGACTCCGAGCGATGCGAGGGTTGCTGCGGTCAGATGTTTTTGAGGCGGGCCGGGACCGACTCGCATCCGTGGGCGTGAATGAGGGGCTTCTTGTTGATCTCGTGGCACGGGGCCAGAAAGCCCTCCAACAAATCCTCCCGTTTGAATCGGTGAATCCGGACAGGCCCCATCTTGACCGCCATGCGGATGGGGCCCTGCTGTTTTTGATTCATCCGCTTTGGATTGTCGATCCGAGAATGACAGGGCGAATCGTTGATCTGGTCCGGAAACGACTTCTCGGGACCCACGGAATCCGGCGCTATGAAGGAGATTCATATTGGTGCGCGGACTATCTTCGGCTCTTCGATGAGAAAACAAGAACATCGGGATTCCAGGGAGATCTTTCCCAGCGTGACGCAGCCCTGAAACCCGGGACAGAAGCACAGTGGTCCCTCTTCGATCCCCTGCTTTCAGTGATCTTCGGGCGGCGTTATCAGGCGACGAGAGGAGAAGCCGATCTTGTCGGGCAGACCCACCATTTCCATCGAGCCCTATCCTTTCTGACCGGGGAGGATCATGTCTTGGGCCCGGGAAGGATGCCCGAGGCTTGGTACCTCCCAGACAGCAGCCAACCCGACCATTGGCAACCCAATGACAATGTGCCTCTTCTTTGGGCCCAGGCCCAATTGGTGGATGCTTTTCTCTCGATGCGGGCGAGTGTGGGGGAAACGGAGGCTGAGGCCTAGGGGAGATTCTCCCTGCCGATTTCCTGGCCGTCCCAGTCGATGGTGAGTCGCTGATCGGCGGCGACCTCTCCGAGGTCCGTTTCCCTTCCATCTGGCCAGTGGATGGACAGGGTGGCGGTTTGTGCCTCGCCGAGGCCGAGGATCACCTCTGTGTTCGAGTGGCTCGCATAGGAGGTTCCTGAGAGGATTTCTCTCACGAAGGTCGCCCCTCCTGGCAGAGCGCACATGACCTTGGCACCCTCGGCGTCGCTTCGGTTTCCCGGGCCGAGGAGGCGTAGGGCGATGCGGTGATGCGTGGCCATGTCATTTCTCAGGATCCAGGGCCCCTCATGCATGTTGGTGATGATGAGATCGAGATCTCCGTCCCGGTCGAGATCGCCCGTGGCGAGGCCACGACCGACGCGTTTCTCGTGAAGTGAGGGACCTAGGTTTTCTTCTCCTCGATCAAAGCGGCCTGTTCCGTCATTGAAGTACACGTGGTCTGCCTGGGCGTACAGAGTGTGCTCTTGGTAGAGTTCGACGTTGTCCATGATGTGTCCGTTGGCCACGTAGAGATCGAGATCGCCGTCGTTTTCTAAGTCGATGCAGGCCGTTCCGAAACCAAGTTCCGAGATGGACGGGACTCCCGAACCGCTGCTTATGGAGATATCTGTGAAGAAACCTCCGCCGTCGTTCCTGTAGAGGGTGTTGGATTCCTGTTCGAAGTTTGTGATGTAGAGATCGAGATCGCCGTCGTTATCCATGTCTCCCGCGGCAATGCCCATGCAGGCTTCGGTTTTTCCTTCCCGGTTGAGGTCCGCTCCGGACCACCGACTGATGTCTTCGAATTTGCCCGTGCCATCATTTCGAAGGACTAGGTTCGCATCCGAATCGTTGGCGATGAACAGATCCAGATCGCTGTCGCCGTCCAGGTCGCTGGCGACAACGGCGAGTCCCTTCCCTTTTGTGCCAAGGAGACCGGCCTCGGCGGAGACGTCGGTGAAGTATCCCTGGCCGTCGTTCCTATAGAGACGATCATCGACGCCTTTCCAAAAATCGACGTGGCAGTAGGTGCGAAGGTCGCGAGGGCCACAGAACTGGTGGCTCTCGATGGGCATGTCGAGATAAGACACCGAGTAGAGGTCGAGGTCTCCGTCCCCGTCGGCATCAAAGAAACAGCCTCCGATGGTCCAGTGAGAGCCCTCTATGCCCCGCGCGGATCCTTCTTCAGAAAAGCGGCCCGCACCGTCGTTCAGGAAGATGCGGTCTTTGCCATACGCTGCGGCATACACGTCCCGGTCGCCGTCTCCGTCGATATCCCCGACGGCTATTCCGTGAGCGTAGAAGGCCAAGTCCAATCCGGCTTCATGGGTGACGTCGCGGAAACGCCATCCTCCGAGATTTTTGTAGAGGCGTGGAGTCGCGCCAACATGGTGAGAAGCTCGTTTTCTTTCAGCCGGAGTGACTTCTTCTTCGGGGAGGGTCCCTCCCTGCAAGAAGAGGATGTCGGGGAGGTCGTCGCCATCGAAATCACTGATGGCCACTCCTGACCCCATCGTTTCGAACAGGAACTTCTTCCCGGTGGCTCCCGTTTCCTGTTTGAAGGTGATGCCGGTCTGTGCGGTGACATCGACGAGCAGGGGAGTGGAACCGTCGGTGCTGTCCTCTGCCGGGGTGCAGCCTCCCAATGCTAGTAGGGTGCCGAGGGAGAAGATGACGCGTTGCGAGAGTCTCATGGTTTTACGGACAGAACCGTTCGTGAAGTTTCTGCAGATCGTGTTGCGTGAGTCGATCTCCGTGGTGAGTAACAAATTGATCGAGTGTGGCGCAGGAGTCGTCTTGCTTCCCTAATTGGAGTTGAAGGTCGAGGAGGTCGCGAAAGCCGCGGTCCCATTCAGGATACTCAGCAGTGATCTGTCGAAGAACTTCCAGGCGCTCGTTCGTGCGCTTTCGTGTTTTGATGAACACGTCGTCTTGGAGGGTGAGAAGCAACTGAAGGATCCTGTCCCATCGGGCGGCGTTATCGTGTTGACCCAGGCGACGGCTGCAGTCAGCAAGGCCCTTGATCGCTTCTTTGTAGTCTTTCCGACCCTGTCGAGCGGCTTCGAAGTACTGTGCGGCTTCGACGTAGTCGCCTTGTTCTGCGAGAAGGCCGCCGTGCATTGACAGGGCTCTGTAGGAGGACTCCCTGTCGATGTCGTCGGCTTGAGTGAGGGCTGCGAGGGCCTGATCTCGCCGTTCCGTACGATCGAAAATCTGGGCATGCAAGTAGAGCCCCTCTCCTCGAAGGCTCGGGTCTTCCAGGAGGTGGGGGACGGCCTCTTCCGCTCCCTTGAGGTCTCCGAGCCGAATCTTCAACTTGATGACCGAGTGCAGGGTCTGAGTATCGTCGGGACGTTTGCTGTAGGCCATTTCAAAATGACGGAGTGCTTTGGCGTGGAGGAGATTGTCCGCGTAATGACGGCCGATACGGTGGTTGATGCCATAGAGATCGGGTCTGAGGTGATGGACTTCAAGGAGCGCCTCTAAGGCTGTCTCGGGGTTATCTCCTTGGTCGAACAGGGCGATGGCGGCCAGACGCTGGGCATGAAATGCCTCGTCATCGACGGGATCCGGTTCCCCGCAGCCGCCGAGGGAGACTGCCAGGATGGTGGTGAGGAGGACGAGCAGTTGATGGGGAAGGGTTAGATAGGTCACGGAGGGAAGGTATGCAGGGTGAGGGGTGGGCGCAAGGAGCATCGGGGTCTTAGGATGGCGCCCTGATGAAAGCACATACTCCATACGTTGTTCGATTCTGTTGGTTGGGTCTGTGCACCATATGGCTTGGAGGGGCTCTTTTCACCGCAACGGGTTGCGTGGCGGAGCCTTTCGCTGAGGGTTCTGTAGAAAATCCCGCGTTTGTCCCTCTGTCTGAGACGGGAGCACGGCATTGGCTTGGGCCACAGATCTGGGGGAATCGTCTCCAGGATTGGCAAAGTGAAGGAGACTGGATCGAATGCGTGACGCCTCAGGACTGGCTGGCGATGCGGACAGCCCACCACCTGACTAAGACCATTGACCCCAGGCGCGGAAATTTTCAGGTCGAGGCGCGAGTCCGCTGGAAGTTCGATTCTTCGCAAGAGGCCAGAGAGTCCGATGGGGCGGCGGGGTTCCTGTTGGGTGTGGGGAATGGCTTGATGGAACCAGAGTCTACGGCTCTCGTGCACGAGTGGCCGGGAAGGGGAGCGGGCTTCTTCGCGGGAGTGGGAGGGTCAGGCGGTCCTTTCCTCTTTGACCATGAGAACCCCTGGACCCTTTCCGAGGGGGCGCCCGAATGGAGGGAGGTGCGCCTTCGCCTTTTTGGAGAAGTCGCGAAGGAGAAGGGGGTCGTTTCCCTCTTTTTGGAGGTGCGGAGCGCAGAGTCTCAGGTTGTTTTGGAGAGCACTTCTAAGGTGGTTCCCCTCGAACGCATGACGGGAGGGGTGGCGCTGGTTTCTCATCCGGGGACCAAGGGGGGGGCAAGGAAGCCCGCCCGCTTTGCCTTCTCAGACTGGAGAGTGACGGGGGAGGGTGTCGTTGTTGATCCGACGGCAACCCTCGGCCCGGTGATTTCGACGCAGTACACGGTGAGTCGAGGGATGCTGAAACTCACAGCGCAGATGGCGGCCTTGGGGGAGGAAGACTCCGACTCGGTGTTCTTGCAGATCGACGAGGGCGAGGGATGGGAAACCATTGCCATGACAAGGGTGGTGACCCCCGGGTGGACGGCTCCTTTTCGCGTGGGGGACTGGGAAGCAGCGAAAGATACCCCCTACAGGGTGGTCTATGGGTTGTCTGAGCCGGGGGACAGTGCTCAGCCTCTGTCCTGGGAAGGGGTCATTCGGCTGGATCCTGTTGATCGAGAGGAACTGGTCCTGGCGACTCTCAATTGCAACCACAACACATCCCATGCCATCGCTGGGGGATGGGGTCTGGGAGAAGGAGAGGGCCGGACAGCTCCCCATGACTGGGTGGACGGTGTGTGGTTTCCCCACAGGGAGACGACGGCAGCCGTGGCGGCCCATGATCCTGACCTGCTCTTCTTTGCGGGTGATCAAATCTATGAGGGAAAGAGTCCCACCTTTGCAGACATCGCTCACATCGAGTTGGACTACCTCTACAAGTGGTACCTCTGGTGCTGGGCGTACCGGGATCTCACTCGATCGATTCCATCGGTGTGCATCCCAGATGACCATGACGTGTACCAGGGGAATCTCTGGGGGCAGGGAGGTCGGAAAGCGCCCGGTCGGGATAACACGGGTGGATACGTTCGTCCGGCCTCATTTGTTGCCATGGTCGAACGAACGCAGACGAGCCATCTTCCCGATTCCCCCGACCCCAGACCCGTGGGTCAGGGGCTGGGGGTGTATTTCACGGAGCTCCTGTGGGGACGGGTGAGCATGGCGATTTTGGAGGACCGCAAGTTCAAGTCTGGGTGTGATGGTGTCGCCCCGGCAGAGGTGACCTCGGGTCGTCCCGACCACATCGTGGTCCCCGGAGTCGACCCCGATCTACTCGACGCTCCGGACCTTGTTCTTCTCGGAGAGCGGCAGCTGTCTTTCCTGGAGGGGTGGGCCGGTGATTGGAGTGGTGTGGACATGAAACTAGCCTTAAGCCAGTCTCCCTTTGCCGCTATGTCCACCCATCACGGGTCGGATCTCGATTGGTATGCCGCAGATTTTGACGCCAATGGATGGCCTCGGTCAGGGAGAGATCGTGCCGTCTCTGCATTGCGGCGCGCTGCGGCCCCTCATGTGGCGGGCGACCAGCATTTGGCCATGGTCTTTCAGCATGGTCTCGAGACGCATGACGATGGGGTCTATTCCTTCTGCGCTCCGGCAGTGGCGAATTTCTATCCACGAGCATGGGCTCCCACTCTTCAGGGTCCCTTTCGACCGGATCACGGCACGGAGGTTCTTGGTCCTTTCACGGACGGGTTCGGGAACCGTGTCACGGTGCGAGCCGTAGCCAATCCGGGGGTGCGAACGGGATTGCGCCCGACCGACCTCTACGATCGCATGCCCGGCTACGGAATCGTTGTCATCGACAAGCCCTCTCGGACCTACACTTTCGAGTGTTGGCCTCGCCATGTGGATCCTCTGGATCCAGAACAAGGGCAGTACGAGGGGTGGCCGGTGACGGTATCCCAGATGGACAACCTGGGGAGTTCTCCCTCTCTTTTTCTCCCCCCGCTAGAGGTAGAAGGGCTTGAGGCTCCGGTCGTTTCCGTTCGAGATGGTTCGGGATCTCTCGTCTACTCTCTTCGCCTTGCTCTTTCTTCCTTCAGGCTGCCCGTTTTTGCGGAGGGGGTCTATGTCGTTGAGATCGGGGATGGTGAGGGGGGTGTCCCCCTTGTGC
>JAZALG010000130.1:0-8689 GCA_036229545.1 Planctomycetota bacterium
CAAATCCGTATTGCATGACGATATCTGTTCCTCCCGGAACGCCCCCCGGCCATGCGAACGGAAGGAAGATCCGTCCCGCAGCGTTGGTGCCGAGGTTAATCGTCGAAACAATTGGGAAGGCCTTCAAAATGCCGCCCTTAAAGGGGACATGACCCTCTCCCAGTGAAACAAAGAGAAGGGCGAGCGCATTCGATGGACCTTTTACAAGATTGAGTTCTCCCGGAGAGCCCGCAGTCAAGTCACCAACACCCCAAAGGATGGGCTTCCCGTTGCTCCCCATCTTTGCCGCTCCCAAACCGATGATGGGATCGGCCGGGACGATCTTGCTGATCCGACCATTCTGCTGAACCACGAAAATCTCGCCGTCGATGTCCTGTCCAAAAGAAACGATGGAGTTAGAAACAACGCCACCGGACTCGAGTTCATTCGTGCGATCTTGAATCCCTGAAGTGGGGCTGGACATAGTCCAAATATTGTCAGCGCAATACTCGGCGAAGAAGTAGGTCCCGTCGAGGTCAGGAATATCGTGACCTCGATAAACATAGCCGCCGACAACCGTGCAGTTGGTGCTGTGATTGCCATAGTCGTGGACTGGGTCGGTGAGACTTGCGGCATTGCAGGTACAGCCTGAAAGCCCTGTGCAGTTGTCTCCCTCCATGCAGCGCCAACCGAAGTTCAATCCGGCGCTCCCCGCCGCGGCATAGTCGATTTCCTCCCGAGAATCCTGACCCACGTCACCAATCCACATGTCTCCCGTTTCGCTGTCAAACGAGAACCGCCAGGGATTGCGCAGTCCATAATGAAAAATCTCGTTCATAAAAGAACCCGTGCCAACAAAGGGATTGTCTGACGGGATACTTCCGTCGTCATTGACACGAAGAATCTTCCCGAGCAGGTTAGCGCCGGACTGCCCATTCCCTCCACTCACATGCCCTGTGCCCGTGTCGTTGCCATTGCCCCCATCGCCCAACGCCACGTAAAGCTTTCCGTCCGGGCCAAAGGCGATCATGCCACCGTTGTGATTCGTCTGAGGCTGGTCGATCGGCCCCAGGATAAGTGTGGCACTGTTCGGGTTTGCCGAGGTGGGACTGGTCATGGTGTAGCGATACACCACGGAATCATTGTTGGGATTCGACGCGTTGTAGTGGACGTAGAACCACCCATTGCTTTGAAAGTCCGGGTGAAAAGCAATCCCCAGCAATCCCTGCTCATTTCCAGAAGTATCCACCAACCCGGTCAGATCGAGCACGGGTGTCGTGTTGACGCTGTAAGAATCCGTGGCTTGGTCAAAGGTAATGACGTGGATATCGGCTTGATTTTGCTCAATGACATAGAGGTGCGTGCCGTCACCTGGGGCTGCATGGATCATCATGGGCCGAGCCAGATCCGAAGACGGAATGATCTGTTCCATCACAATGGAAGTAGGCGTCTGGGCAGAAAGCGGAGCAACACCAAGGGCCAGAACAACGACAAGACAACCAGCAGTCAGAACATGCCTCATGGCACGAATCTCCATCAAGGGATTGGCAAGCAAGAGTTGTGAGATCAACGATCGATGCGCCGAGTCAGAAGTGCCTCGATATCGGGCACTCCCAGCGATTCTTGATCATAACACGGGATGCGCTTCCTGACTTTTTGAGAATTACCGCCATCGCAAAGTGAATGGCACACCGCTTCGGCGTAGAAAATCTCTATTCGAGCCGTACGGCAACCCAGCAACCGTCCCCCACTGGAACAATGGTGCTCGAAAAGCGTTCGTCACAAGCCATTTTGTCGTTAAACGCCCTGATCGCACCAACCTCCGGGTCAGTAGGGGATTCGTCAAAAAGTTGGCCAAATGCAAACGCGTTATCCACGAGGAGAAGCCCGCCCGGACGTAAGATTCGTGCACTCGCGTCCACGTAGTTTGAATAGTTCCCCTTATCGGCATCCAGAAACACTGCATCAGCAGATCGGTCAGCAAACGTCGTGAGGACCTCAACACCCGCCCCCCTAAAAATTTTGACCCGGGAAGCAGCATTGCAGCGTTCTACCCACTCGGTCGCAAAATCAGCATGAGCCGGGTTCAATTCGATCGTCTTGACCAATCCTCCCTCCGGCAAGGCACGAGCCATGACCAAAGCCGAATATCCAGCCAACGTACCGACCTCCACAACTTCACTTGCGCCGATTCCCCGCAAGAGAATCTGGATTAGACGTGCCTGACCTGTGGAAATCCAGATCGGAGGAAGCCCCGCCTTGACAGCTTCCTTCTTGAGTTGCTCAAGATCGGAGTCTTCAGGAGCAGTGTGCTCGTCGATATAGCGAAAATGATCTACTGAAACGGGAGTAGGCTGAGCTGACATCGCAAGGTTCCTCGTAGTGTGATGAAAACATGATACCGGTCCAGAACTTGCACGAGGACAGCCCACAACAACAATGGCACCCTTGTCACGGAGGAACTACCGATGAAAACAACTCCCTACGCTGAACTCGAGCGGCAGTACGCTGAGATCCTTGATCTCGAACACGCCCTCGAGGTCCTGGGGTGGGACCAAGAAGTCATCATGCCTGCCGCCAGTGGGGAATCGCGAGCACAGACACTCGCGACTCTCTCGACGGTCATTCACAAAAAAATTACACACCCGATCCTTGTACGTTTAGTCCAACGCCTCTACCGGCAACGGAAAGATCTCACCCCGCAGCAACGGCGCGCAGTACACCTCGTACGAAATCGCGTCATGAAGGCAACCCGCGTTCCTGCCACTTTGATGCGAGAGATTGCCCTTGCTGAAAGCCGGGGAGTCGGACAATGGCGCGAAGCACGCGAGAAAAAGGACTTCTCAAAATTTGCTCCAGCCCTTTCAGAACTCGTCGATCTCCGCAAAGAGGTCGCCCGACTGACCGCTCGAGGTGGGCGACTCTACGATGCCCTCCTCGATAATTTTGAGCCGGGGCTCACCGTCTCGGCAATCGACCCTCTTTTTGAGGATCTCATAAACATCACGGCACCACTCGTCACCCAGGTCATCGAAAGCGGTGTCAACGTCGACCTGACGCCCTTCGTGGGAGACTTCGACATTCCCTCTCAACGAGCGTTCGCCTCCGAAGTTGCCACTGCCATGGGCATCGATCTCGACCGGGCTCGTATGGACCTCTCCACCCACCCCTTTTGTGGTGGTGTTGCCCCCGATGATGTACGAATGACAAGCCGTTATGACACAAGGGATATGGCGAGTGGACTGTACGGCGTCATACACGAAGCCGGACATGGGATTTACGAGCAAGGCTTGTCGAAACGTCGCTCGCGTCATCCCCTCGGTGGCGCGATCTCCATGGCAATCCATGAGAGCCAATCCCGCCTCTGGGAAAACAATGTGGGAAGAAGCCATGCCTTTTGGACGTTCTGGCTCCCCCGCATGAAAAAACACCACCCACAACTTAAGGGGGTCACCGTTGACGCCACATGGAAAGCAGCAAACGCCATGGGCCCCTCTCCCATTCGAGTTGAGGCCGATGAATTGACCTACAACCTCCACATCATTCTCCGTTACCAAATCGAACGAGAATTGATTGATGGAGACCTCAGGGTGAATGATCTGCCCAAACGCTGGAATAAGGGGATGAAAGAACTCCTCGGAATCCAGCCACGAAACGACGCGGAAGGCGTTCTGCAGGACATCCATTGGGCGCAAGGCGCTTTTGGTTACTTTCCCACCTACAGCATGGGCAACCTCTACGCCGCCCAATTTATGGAGGCCGCACGAAAGTCCATACGAGGTCTCAACCAGCGCATCACCAAAGGCAATTTCAAGATCCTCCGCTCCTGGCTCAATCATCAAATCCACCAGCATGACCAGGTCTATACGGCTGAGCAGATGGTCCGACGCGTTACCGGAAAACCACTGAGCACAAAAGCCTTTGCACACCATGTGCGCAAGAAAGTCGATGCAATCTATTCCTAAGGGCCCAGTGAATCATTTCTTGAGTAGAGGTGCAGTACCCCCCATGACGGAGTCAACAGGATGACCGATCTCTCCCTCATCCTTGCCCTCTATGAGGAAGGCCCGACCCTCCCCGACAGCCTCCAACGCATTGTCAAAGAACTCGAGCGACTCCCATGGACTTGGGAGATTATTTTGGTCGATGACGGGAGTACCGATGACTCCCGCCTCCGCGCAGACCAATTTGCTGCACAACATCCCGATCAGATCCGCGCCTCCCATCACGACACCAATCGTGGCCGAGGAGCCGCAGTAGCAAACGGACTCCGCATCGCCTCAGGCACAGTTGCAGGATATTTGGATGTCGATTTGGAAATCTCCGAAAGTGTCATCGAGCCCTGCGTCGTCCCCATCCTCTTCGAAGGATACGACGCGTCGCTTGGAGAGCGAACGTATCGACTGCGACCCCGGTCGTGGTTCCGACACCTGCTCAGTCGTGGCTACGCTGTAATCGTTCGGGCCCTCGTCGCCACCTCGATCCGTGATACTGAATCAGGGTGTAAGTGGTTTCGCCGCGACTCAATCCTCCCCATCCTCGATCACGTTCAATCCGAAGGGTGGTTCTTCGACACCGAAATCATGGTGCTGGCGGAACGCGCTGGCCTCTCGATCAGTCAGATCCCTGTGACCTACAGCAGGCGGTTCGACAAGGCCTCAACCGTCAAGCCACTGAAGGACAGTCTCAGTTCTTTTCGTCAGTTGTTTGACCTTCGCCGTCGTTTGAAGCGCCAGGGCGATCCTCCACCTTCCCAATAATCCGAGCTGGATTCCCCCCCACGACAACCCCAGGGGGCACTGATTTCGTCACAACGGCTCCTGCGGCGACAAAGGCCCCCTGACCCACGTCCGCACCTGGAAGAATCGCGGCCCTCGCTCCGATAAAGGCTCCTTCGCCGATCACTGCAGAAACCATTTGTGAAGGAAAAGACTTTGCCAAGGGATGGTCGTCATATCCCACATTGAGATGACTCAAGATGAGAACTTCATCAGCAAGAGTAACGCGATCGCCAATTGTCACAGCACCCGCCAAATCAAGGCGCACGCCACGGCCGAGATAACACTCTCTTCCAATGCGAAGACCCGAGAGACCCCCTCGATCTAAATTGCTGAATCGGACATCCATCAGGATTGAGTCCTTTCCGATTGAAGCCCCCAGTAATCGCAACCATCCCGTCCGTAGTGGTGGGAAAAGGAGTAGCCATTCCACCACCATGGCCAATTCCATCAAGACATAGGTGATGGAACGACCCGTTCCGATGGTTTTCCACGCACGTCCCATATCCTTGTCCTACAGCGAACCTCCCTGATTTGCGAGTCTGAAGGCGTGAACTCCTCCATCCCCACCCCGCCAAGCAGAATCAGTCAGGTCGGTGCTGTCACTCTCACTCTTTGTTTCGCACTGCTCGCAACCAACGCATCGTTCCTCATCCCGGTCTTTGAAACCTCGGATGAACGAGAGCACCTCGCCGTTGCACGACACTGGATCCAGGAGGGGACTCTGCCCAACCTCACCCAGATGCCACGACGGGCTCTCGATGAAGGTGTCCAACCCCCTCTCGCCTACTGGATCTTTGCAGGGGGGATGTGGCTCTTGGACATCGAAAAGACCCCCTTTCTCTCAAGACCTCGACCCGTGGAGGAAATCACTCCGGCTCGCCCCCACCTGTTTGATCACGGAGCTGATGAGGTCTGGCCATATGAAGGTGACGTTCTTCGATTCCATCTTCTTCGCCTGATCAATGTGATTTTCGGTGCTGCAACCGTTTTCCTCACATTTCACCTCGCTCGACGCATTGCACGTCACAGCGAAGGCCTAGCACTTGGCGCAACAGCATTGGTCGCGTTCAACCCACAGTTCATCTTCCTGTGTAGCGGGATCACCAATGGCCCGTTGGCGATTGCCCTGAGCACCGGAGCCCTCATCCTCCTCGCGGATCTTGCCGCCACACCAAACCCAACAGATCGCCAATCCATCCGCCTCGGGTTGGTCATCGGTGCAGCACTACTGACAAAACTCTCGGCCATCATGCTACTTCCAACGGCACTGGCTGCCCTCTTGATTGGCCAAAGGAATCATCCCTCCGCGACACGAGGGTTCAGGAACGGCTTCTTCCTTCTCGTTGGCGCCCTGTCGCTCTCCGGGTTCTGGTGGGTGTGGAATATTTACCATTACGGTGACCCCTTCGCATGGTCCGTTGGCCAAGGCAAGTTCGGCGTTGAACGCTACGCAGAACTTGGCGCTGCTAACATCAGTTCAGGGTCCGCTGTCCTCACGCGGTACCTACCCCGAATGGTCCATTCATACGCAGTTTCATTTGGTGACAAGGTTGATGCAGGCTTTTGGGTCGCCTTGGCCTATGGGGTTGCTGTTCTCGGGGGCTTGTGGGGATTCGCACGAACACTCGTTCGCCGCTCTCCGAACATCGCATGGGGCACGGTGGCCCTGCTCATCTGTGCCCTCGCGGTCAATCAAGCCGCCGCGATTCGGTTCTATCTCGACTTCAATCAACACCAGGGGCGATATCTCTTCCCGACCATTGCCGTCGTTGCAACTTTGGTTGCACTGGGCTGGTCAGCCCTCCCTCGTACTCGCCTCAAGAGCGTCCTCATTCTCCTTCTTGGGGTCATCACCATCCATGCGGAAAGATCCGTCCTCGGGCCCGCCTTCTTTCCACCTTCCAGACAGCACGATCCTTATTTCGCCAGTATCGATCACATGAAAACCATTCCTGCTAATCGACACGCAGTCACCGTCAAGATCACCACCCCTCCCTTAGCCGGCGACATCGTCCATCAAACCAACGCAGCACCGTCAATCCACTGGGTCACTGCGGATCTTTATCACGCCCGATATACCGTTCATGTTTCAGTGCCGGGGTTGTCCGCTTCACTTAAAACTTACGAGATGCTTGGAAAATCGCAGTTCGACCGTTTTCAGATCCCCGAGGATCTCTGGGCGGAGGTCCCTACCGATGCCGTCATTCAGGTTCAGGTTGTCCGGCTCCTTTCAATCGAAAGGAGCCAAGCCCCCGACGCCACCGTCGAAGAAAGCCCCGTCATCCTGTTCCGAAAATCCGGCCCGAGTTAACAACCCCAAAAACGCCCTAGCGACGCAGAAGACGCAGGCTGTTCGCGACCACGGCCAAGGAGATGCCCATGTCAGCGAGAATCGCGCCCCAAAGAGAGGCGAACCCAGACACGGCAAGATAAAAAACAACCCCTTTCACCACCAGCGAGGACACCACATTGACTCGAATCGTGGACAACACACGGCGAGAATGTTCCACGAGCCAAGTGAGGTGTGTGAGGTCGTCTGACATCACGACGATGTCCGCTGTATCGATGGCGACATCCGTGCCGACACCACCCATGGCGATTCCAAGGGATGCATGAGCCAGGGCCGGAGCATCGTTAATGCCATCACCGACCATAGCCACCGCTTTGTGATCATCGACAAGTTCGCGAACCGCCTGGACCTTTTCGGCGGGGAGTAATTCTGCCCTGACCTCTTCAATCCCTACTCGGTCAGCAATACTTCTGGCTGTCCCTTCATTATCTCCGGTCAGCATGATGACACGCCCAACCCCGATGGTGCCCAGGCTTTTCATGGCACGCTTCGCTTCCGGTCGAGGTTCATCCTTTAAGGCAATGAAGCCGCAAGCATGGGCGTCATTCCCTACAACAACAATGGAAGCCCCTTCGTTTTCGAGTTCCACAATCTTCTTGTGAACTTCACTGGTCTCTTGCTCCCTCTCTTCCAGCAGGCGATGGCTCCCAAGCCAGTGGTCCTTTCCCGCAATACACCCCTCCACCCCTTTTCCCGCCAGAGTCTGCACCGAGGTCGCCCGTTCTGGATTGAGATTTTTTGCGTTCGCTCCCGCAACGATGGCCTTAGCAATCGGGTGTGTTGCCCCTCTTTCAAGACATGCTGCCTTACTCAGGATTTCATCCTCTTCGTGATCGCCTAAAGCGTGCACAGACACCACCTGTGGACGCCCTAACGTCAACGTCCCGGTCTTATCCAAAGCGAGGCAATCCACTGTGGCAGGCTGTTCAAGAATCGCCCCGCTCTTCACCAAAATCCCTCGGCGTGCTGCTGCGGCGAGGCCGCAGACGACGCTCACTGGAGTTGAGATCACAAGTGCACAAGGACAGGCGATCATCAGAAGGACGAGAGAACGATAAATCGAGTCGTGCCACGTTTCACCAAAGACATACACAGCAAGAAAGAGGGTGCCCAACGCAGCAACGAGAACAGCGGAAGTATAAATCCTCGCGAACCGTTCAACAAAACGCTCGGATCGACTTCGGTGGAGTTGTGCCTCTTGGACCTGTGAGAGGATTCCAGCCAGCACGGTGTTAGATCCATTGCCACTCGCCTGGATTTCTAGAGCCCCCACATGGTTCATCGTGCCTGCATAGACCTTGTCACCGACACCGATCTCGGCAGGAAGCGATTCGCCGGTGATCGTCGATGCGTCAACCGCACTCGCCCCTTCACTGACAACGCCATCAACAGGGATTCTTTCACCCGGGAGGACAAGCACGCGTGCACCGGACGGAACGTCAGAAACGGGGACACTGCGTTTGACTTCCTGCCCCTCGGCGTCCTCCTCTAAGAGGGTGGCCTCTTGGGGAGATAAATCCAGCAAAGAGGCAACAGATCGTCGTGCTCGACGGATGCTCGACGCTTCCAAATTGAGTGA
>JAZALG010000131.1:0-5668 GCA_036229545.1 Planctomycetota bacterium
ATAAACACCACCCTCATCTCTGCCGTCAGTCATAGGAGATCCTCGGATCAATGACGGCATAGAGGACATCCGAGATGAGGAATCCAATCATGGTCATGATGGCAGAGAGGGTGGTTGTCGCCATCACGATGTTGTAGTCCCGACTCACAACGGCCTCATAGGCGTACAGGCCCATTCCGGGAATGGAGAATATCGACTCCACGATCACTGATCCTCCGATGAGGATAGGAAGAACCTGCGCAAAAACGGTCACGACGGGAATCAACGAATTCCGCATCACATGCTTAAAGACCACGATTTTTTCCGGAAGCCCCTTCGCCTTGGCCGTACGGATGTAGTCCTGGCGCACCGTCTCCAACATGCCCACCCGCATCTGGCGAGACAGATAAGCCAGCCCACCGTAAGTCAGGGTTGCTACAGGGAGGATGCAATGCGTGATGAGGTCTTTCCACCACTCCCAACCCGTCATGGCTGCAGCATCCTTGTCATGGAGTCCCAAGATCGGGAGCCAGTCCAACCCGGAAGCCCCCAAGAGCAAAATGAGCATCAGTCCGGCCCAGAAGGTCGGAAGCGAATAGAGGAGAAAAACGAACAAGGTTGCGATGCGATCCATCCATGTGCCCTGTCGGACCGCCGACAAGACGCCTAACGGGATCGCGACAAGATAGGAGAGAAGGACGGCCACAACCGCCAAGGGAATGGTCACCTTGAGCCGCTCGCCCAACTCATCGCTGATCTCAACGTTCGGCCGGTGGAACTCCTTTCCAAAATCCAGGCGAAGGAAATTGCCGACCCAGGTGACGTATTGAACGGGTAATGGCTTATCCAGTCCCCACTTCTTTCGGTACTTCGCAATCGCACTCTCGACGCCAGCCGCGCCAGACTCACTGACAGCATCACCACCCGCCAGGTTCGTCGCTTTCATGGCGGCCGGATCGCCCGGCGCCAATCGCATGACACAGAACACAAGGACCGTGATGCCAATCAAAGTCGGCACCATCCAAAGGATCCGCCTCAGCAAGTAGTTGAGCACAGTCCCCCTCCAGTCCGAGGTCTAGCCACCCGCAAACTCTGCGGGAAGAGGCCGTGTCCCCGGAGTTCCTACTTCGTAATACATGTCTCGCATTCGATACCCAGGAGAAAAGATATAGAGTTTCACGCCGCGAAGATTCTTGTTGAAGCCAACCTTACGCGGTGGGTTCTGGCTAAACATGTACGGCTGAAGTTCATAAATCCGTCTCTGCAATTGATGCCAAATGGCGTAACGCTTCTCCTGATCCAACTCCCTGCGTCCTGCGTCGATCAGGCGGTCACATTCGGGATCATTCAAGCCTCGATTGCTGCTGCGGAGTTCAAACTTTGCGTTATCCCCGTGCCAGAGTTGTTTGGGGTCGGACTCCAAACCTTCCAAGACCCAGGCAAGATTTGCCGCGTCAAAGTCGCGATTGTAGATGCGATCAAGAAATGTAGCCCACTCATACGACTTGATTTCGAGCCGCACCCCGATTTGCTGAAAAGCCTCCTGCATCTTTTGGCCGTTGGCTTCTGAAGCTTTATTTCCCGAAGGCATTAGCCATTCGATAATCATCTCTTCCCCGTCTTTATCGACAATCCCGTTTCCGTTCCTGTCATACCACCCTGCCTCAGCCAACAAATCTTCGGCGGCCAGGGGGTCATACGGAACAGGCTCAACCGTCAGATCATAGGACGGAGTCATAAAGAACATCGAACCGGTCACACGCATGGCAAGACCGAGGTACTTCGTCTCCGTCCACTCATCCGTAGGAAATGCGAGGGCAAGGGCTGTGCGGACCCTCGGGTCTTTAAATTTCGAGCGATGGAGATTCCAGCAGGTGTAGCCAAAAGCCCCCGTGTAGGTATACGCCTTGTAGAACTTCTCCGTGAATATCTCCTGCTGAGTCAGTTGTCCAAAGTAGTCCTCGGTCTTAATCCTGGCGAAAATGTCGAGTTCCTCATTCAAGAGTGCTTCGAAAGCGAGGTCGTCATCCGAGATGTAACGCCACCGAAGGAAATCGGCATATCCCACTTCAGCAGGATCCTTTTTGAAGTAATCCTCGAAGCGTTCAGCCTCGATATACTGCCCCCTCTCCCAGGTCGTCATCCGATAAGGACCAAGACCCACCCAGTCAATATTATGCGGGTTGTCATTGATGGCCGCGGCAAGGGCCTCCTCATCTGCATCGGGGTCATGATCGACGTGATCGGGATCATGCAGGTCGTAGAGATGCCGCGGCAGGGTGACGAAAGTCTCGCCGAAAGTCTCCATCGCCTGGAAGTACTGTTCTTTATAGAAGAACCGAACTGTCGTGGCGTCGATGAGTTCTGTGTCAACGATGTCGGCAAATCCGCTGCGAATTTTGTCGCAGTCGACGTAAGGGTTTCCATAAAGCTGCATTGAAAAAACGACATCCGCAGCATCGAAAGGGTGTCCGTCGTGCCAGACGACATCATCCCTGAGGTGGAAGGTAAAAACCGTCCCACGTTCAACAGACTCAACCTCAGCCTTAGGAACCTCCTGGCGAACTCTCGGGTTGGCGGAACTGCCAGAGGTCACAATCCAGACCTCTCCACCGTCCTCCACCTTGCCGTAGACAATGCCCGCGGTCCGGCCGCCCTTGAGGATGACGGTATCTTCTACGTCGTAACTCACGGCCAGGACGGTCTCGTACTTCCACGATTCCATGTTCAATCGCAGAAGGGGGGCGTGGATATCCCGCAAGATCCAGTGCGTGACGGCAGAATTCTCGATGGGATAGCACAGGTTGGCAGGCTGACTTGGAATGTGTTCGATGATCCTCCCACCCAGGGCTGGTGTGGAGGATCGCGCATCTGGATGGAAAAGATCCGCCTCGACAGGGTGGGCTCCCTCCACGTCTGCAAGGTTCACTCCCGCATCCTGAAGCATCTTCCGCATTCGGTCCGACAAGCGGTCATCCTCACGGACTGGCCCCACCAAAGCCCCGAGCAAAAGCAGGAAAAGCACTGCCACGACAGATAAGACCTTGAATGACATTTGGATCATGGCGGGGGCCTTTTCGGGGAAAGGAGATGGTTTATCTATGGTTAGGACCGCATACCGTACGGGATAACGAACGCCGACGAAAACACTGACACCGTTGGAGTCCCCGAATCACCACAAATCGGTCAAAACAGTCCAACCGCAGAGCAATTCAGAAAAAATTGAGTGTGGCGTTACGTCCACTCAACCAGCATGAGCAATCCCCTCTGCCCCATCACCGTGCTGGGGAGAGATCCCAGGAGAATCATCAAAACGCCTTCTGCAACCCACAGATTCCGAGAATTTGTGACTGCAGAAGGAAGCAAAGAACGGACGAGCCGAATACTGCCGAGAGCAATCAGTGCAAAGCGCGGAAAAGCAGGAAAACACCACATGGCAATGGAAAAACTCGCTGCCCTGAGAGCTCCGTATTCCGTCATACCTCCTTCTCCACGAGGAATGAGCATCACGCCGGCACCTGAAAGGCCCGCAAAGAAGGCCACCATGGCACCCAAACTCGTAGGCAGAAGAAACGCCGTCTCACCCAGCAATAATGTTCTGCAAACCAGCAAGCCCACCAAGCCAAACACGGCAAAACAGCCTCCCAAGAGGATGATCGCCATGCGACGCCACGAGGGCACTCCATGACTACCTAAGGACCCTCGGACCACCACCTTCCCCGAGATGAACATCGCAAGAACGGCAAGAAGGTGGTCAGGATTCGCCAATACAGTGTCCATCGATCTAGGGTGTACAAGCCACCGCGTCAATTTCCACCCGCGCTCCCTTGGGAAGTCCCGCCACAGCCACCGTTGCCCGAGTTGGTGGGTGCTCCCCAAAAAACTCTGCATACACTTCATTGACGCCAGAGAAATCTTCCATATCCACGAGGTATATGGTGGTGCGTAACACGTTTTGCGGCCCACACCCTGCGGCATTCAACACGGCGAGGAGATTCTCTAACACTTGGCGTGCTTGGGTTGGCGCATCTTCACCCACCATCTCTCCTGTTTTTGGATCGAGAGCAATCTGCCCTGACGTGTAGACCGTCCCACCTGACTCAACAGCCTGGACATAGGGCCCGATGGGCGCAGGTGCACCATCTGTTGCAATCACCTGATGAAGACTCATAACCGATTCTCTCGATTTATTTTCCTGTCAACCTCTCCACGACTTCGGGAGGAACAAAGCGATCCACGGGACCTCCTGCTCGATGAATCTCTCGTACAAGTCGTGAACTGATCGAACTGACTTTTGGAGATGCGAGCAAGATCACCGTATGGAGTTCCGGGTCTAACTGCTCGTTAACCCGTGCCATCACTGACTCCGAGGCCAGGTCAGTTTCTGAACGCACGCCCCGCACCAAGAGGGTCGCATTGACATTGCGCGCCGCAGCGACAGCCAAGCCATCAAATGCCACGACCTCCACAGTTTCCGGAACGGTCTGCCGCAGCAAATCAACGCGCTCTTCAACAGGAAGCCACGGTTCCTTGTCGGCGTTAATTCCAACGCCAACGACAAGACGATCCACAACCTGAAGTGCCCGGACAATCAGGTCAAGATGACCATAGGTCGGGGGATCGAAAGAGCCGGCAAAAAAACCGCAACGGGACATGAAGGCAGTTTACTCTCCCTCGCCTTCTTGCGAAACGCGAGGTGCTATAGGTGCTTTTAATCCCTCTCTCGCTGCGGAAGAGGCCAAAATGGCTTCGACAGCTTCTTCCGGGGAGTCCGTCATGACAATGCGCTCAGCGTCATCGACGCTTATGGTCCCCTCAGCCACCATATGCTTATTCACAAACTCTAACGCCGACCCCCAATAATCGACCCCCATCACGACAAGAGGAAAGTCTTTAATCTTCGCCGTCTGGATCAACGTCGCCGTTTCAAAAAGTTCGTCCAAGGTGCCAAAACCGCCAGGAAGAACAACGAATGCGCGACTGTATTTCACCAGCATGACCTTGCGCACAAAGAAGTAATGAAACTCAACAAATCGATCCACAAATGGGTTGGCGGCCTGCTCGTGGGGAAGATGAATGTTACATCCGATAGACGGAGCTCCAACACTACGCGCCCCACGATTTGCAGCCTCCATGACTCCCGGGCCTCCCCCGGTCATCACGGTAAAGCCCGCTTCACCGATCCTCGCCCCGACCTCTTGCGCAAGACGATACCAACGATGGCCTTCGGGGAATCGCGCAGATCCAAAAACTGTGACACAGGGCCCAATTCGGCTCAGAGCCGTGAAGCCCTTAAGAAATTCTCCAAAGATACGCACAGCGCGACCAACATCCCGAAGTCGGGACAGAGGCCCCCTGAGTAAGGTCTCGTCCTCACGGCTTCGAGACGCTTTAGCCCAGGGTGGGCCAAGCGAAATTGGCTGCTCTGGAATCGGTTCCTTTTTCTTCATAGAGGGAGGACATGATGCCCGATCCAATCCTCCTGCTCCAGTCACCCGCTCAATCGTAATCAGGAGTGCTCCTTTCCGTCCTATCGCTGCGTGCCCTCCTGGGTCGAAGATGTGCCCTGACACGGAAGTAGTGAGAAAGCGCCCCGACTTGATGAACCGGAGTTCAGCAGATGGCGAAGGTTAACGCCCATGCCGGATCGTTTGATCCCCAAACTTCTCACGAATCCGATCCATGGTTT
>JAZALG010000132.1:0-17901 GCA_036229545.1 Planctomycetota bacterium
GGGAGCGGACGTTCGCCTGCCGGTTTCAAGACCGACTGTCCTCCCCATACTCCAGCGCCGTGATCCCATCCTGAAAGGTCCAGAATATCCAAGACCGTTGGCCCGACATCCATGATCGACACCGGATCGTGACGGACCTCACCTTCACGTGGGAAGCCACTTCCCTCACCGACCCATGCAAACACCAGTGGAATATGAACTGTCGCTTCATGGAGAAGGAGGCCATGGGTTTCCTCACCGTGGTCCCCCAAGCCCTCCCCGTGATCAGAGAGTACCACCACCAAAACGGAACTGTCAGTCGTTGAGGCCACCTCGTCAACAAGCCGGCCCAACTGGGCATCAGCAAACGCCACCTCATCCAAGTAGGCTTCTCGCCCCAGCCCCTTCACGCCCCCGGGAGCATCGTAGGGGGCATGCGGATCGAACAAATGAACCCAGGTGAACCACGACGACTGTTGGTCTCTAATCCATTCCAAAGCCCGTTCGACGGTCTGGTCCCCTCTTCTCTCGCCGGCTTGAAGAGGGCCGCCTGGTTCAAAAAGGTCGTCATCGTAATGACCGAAACCTGCCGCCAAACCGTGTTGACGATCTAGGACAGGCGCGGAAATAAAAGCGCCGGTCACCCACCCCTTTGAGGAAAGTCGTTCAGCCAGGGTGGGAACAGCAAACCCATCGCTCACTAACCCGTTGACCGACAGGTGGTGATCGGTTGGTCTCAGCCCCGTGAAAAGCGACGTGTGGGCAGGGAGAGTAAGAGGGGTCACCGTCGTTGCGGCAGAGAATCGCGTCCCCTTCGAAGCGAGGGCATCAAGGTGCGGCGTTACGGAGGGTGTCGCCCCCCATGCACCCACAACGTCTGCGCGAAGAGTGTCGATCGAAACAATGAGCACTGAAGGAAGAGGCTCCTTCTCGCCGCAGGCCACCGCGAAAAACACTGACAAGACACACCACAGACGGTTCAAGATTTAATGACTCCGCGCAAACGACGCCCCTCCCCCTGCCTTACCGTCACCCCTTCCGCATCGAAATACTCAAGGAGTGGAATGAGAAACTTCCGCGTGGTTCCGATTTCATCCCTCAGGGCAGGAATGTCAATCTTCCCCTCCCGTTGACGGCCATGAGCCAAAATGTGGTCCCGCAGATCCCCAATCACTTCGGCTGTAAAGTTGTGCCCCCCGATGACCACCACCTCTCCGGCCTGCCATAGCATCTCAAGGAGTCGGTCGAGTTCAGCGCCCCTAATCCCCGCCAAAACTTCGTCCACAACCGGAGGACGGAGCCCCCCCGCCTTAAGACCGTCGAGGATCCTCTCCCTCGCTTTCAGCAGATCATCTCCGAGCGTGACAGCGTGGCCTTGCACCCGCACCCGTCCTCCCGCGTCTCGCTCAATGCGCACATCGACGTCCATGGCAGATTGAAGGACTTCTTCGGAGAGATCCATCTGGCTCCGGAGATACCCTACATCCAGCCAAGATCGAAGCGGCTGCTCCCGATGCCCCTGTCCCAGCAAAGCAACAAGTTCATCCCCCACTTCCTCAAGGCTATGCAAGTCCACAAAAAGGTCTTTCCCTGCCCGTACGACATCTCCCTGTGACTCCAATTGTTGAAGAATCTCAGCCAACTCTCCAAAAGAGCAGCCTGTAGATTGGGAAAGCGACTCCAGGTTCACTCCACGCCGGGAAGCTGACAAAACCGTCACACCGACGAGGGCCGTCGAATCGGAGGAAGCTTCCAGCCTGCGACGCGCATCACCGAGGACTCTCTCCTTAAAGCGCTTCAGTCGCCCGTCACTCCCGTCTAAAACAACGCCGCCCCCGAGAAGACGCAAAGAAGCCGCGTGTCGTAACAGATATCGGTCTCCGGCAGACGTCACAACGGGGCTCTCCAGGCGCACCTGAAGAAAGGCTTCTTCCTGGTATTCGACAGCAGCCTGATCCAACACCACAGCGCGCCCCATGACCTCTGCGGTGCCAAGATGCATTTTCACAGGGAGCCCGTTGCCAAGCGGCTCTGCCTGATCGAAATGCTCATAGGAAACGAGAAGTTTGGAGTGTGGCCGGAAAATACCCGGGGACGCCACAACCATCCCGCGGCAAACTTCCGACTTAGAAACTCCCGTCACGTTGAGCGCTGTTGAATGTCCGGCGCGCCCAGACTCCTGCGATGTTCCATAGGCATGAATCCCACGCACGCGGATAGGCTGACCTGAATCCACCACCTGAAGGACATCCCCCACACTCACGGTCCCCTTTAAGGGGACTCCCGTGACAACGGTCCCGTGCCCAGCCTTTGTAAAGACGCGCTGGACGGGAAGGCGAAAAGGCCCTGTCTCTTCACTGTTGGGTATCTCATCAATCAGGTCGTCCAAAGCCTTCTTCAATTCCTCAATCCCTTCGCCGGTCAAAGAGGACAGGCAAAGACAGGGGGCATTCTCGAGGAATGAACCTGCGACAAAACCGCGAAGATCCTCTTTCACAAGTTCCACCATCTCGCCGTCCACGATGTCTGTCTTCGTGACAACAAGGATGCCACGCTCAGTGCCCAGCAAGCGAAGAATGTCGAGGTGCTCCCGCGTTTGAGGCATCACACCGTCATCTGCGGCGACCACCAGCAATGCGAGATCGACAGACGAGGCGCCTGCCACCATATTGCGAATGAAACGCTCGTGACCGGGGACATCAATAATGCCAACCACATCCCCAGATCGGTGGACATAGGGAGCAAAGCCCAGGTCGATCGTCATCCCCCGCTCCTGCTCTTCGGTGAGACGGTCGGGATGTGTCCCCGTCAACGTCTGGACCAGGGCAGACTTGCCATGGTCGATGTGGCCCGCCGTTCCAACAATAACCCTACGAATCACGGACATGAGATCAGTCCGATTCCCCAGACCCATTAAAGGGTCACGATGGGCTCGCCTGGAGGGTCTCTGGCAGGAACAGAATCCGATGACACGTACGGCACACGATGATCTCCTTTCCAGAAATCATGCGGCTCTGGTCGTTCGGAGTCAGTCCTGAAAAGCACCCCTGACAAACATTTGCCTCTGCAACAGCGATCCCTTCGCCGTGAGCCTTGTACGCCCGATCATAAATGTTGAGGGCGTCTGGGCTGAGCGTCTTGCGTACCTGCTCCCGACGTTCCTCGAACTCTTCGAGTTCCGCAATGTGCTCTTTCATCTCCCGCATGGCACGCTCTTCAAAAGCCTGGTACTCAGCCTGTGCCGCCTCGATTTGATCTCCAGCATTTTTGACGAGTTCTTCGCCCTGATTGATCACGTCGTATTGATTAATGATCTCGCTTTCCGCAGCGCCCTTGGCCTCTCTTTTGCGCCCGATCTCAATCTGCATGAGAGCGTACTCGTCGTTGCTGCGCGCATTGAGAAGATTGCTTGAAGCCTTCCCGAGGGCTTCTTCTTTTGTCGCCAAATCCGACTCAAGATTCCCCAGGTGCGCCTTAAAACCAGCCAGTCGTTCCTTACTCGTCTCGAGTGCTTTGCCAGCTTCGGTCGTCTCTTTGAGCCGCGCTTGGAGAATGCGAGGAACAGAATCGATAAGGCTTCTCGCTTCCGCGCGCTGAGTATCAACATCGCGCAGGGCGACAAGTTGGATGATGATCTGTGATTGCTCGTCGTTGCTCACTTCAGGCTACTAAGAGTCGTAAAATTAAGACCGGTGAGCGTATCAAAGACGCCCGCAACTCCCAATACCCCGTTCGACGCTGTAGAGCCTAAATCCTCGGTACAAACCAATCAGACTTCGTTTTCTGATGCCGCGAGAAACCCTTCCAGCATTCGACTCCGCACGGGATGTTGGAGTTTACGAACGGCCTTGGCTTCAATCTGGCGCACACGCTCACGCGTGACCTTAAAGATTCGACCCACTTCTTCGAGGGTATAGGTGTATCCATCACCGATTCCGTAGCGGAGTTTGATGATTTCCCGCTCACGGAATGACAGTGTGCTCAACACCGAGTCGATTTTGTCCTTCAACATTTCCTGTGCTGCCGCAGATACCGGAGAGACCGCTGTCTCATCCTCAATGAAGTCACCAAAGTAACTGTCCTCACCTTCGCCGATAGGCCTGTCGAGGCTGATCGGGTGCTTTGAAATCTTCATGACCCGCTTCGCTTCTTCGATGGTGATTTCGCAATTCTTTGCAATCTCCTCAATCGTGGCCTCGCGACCGAGTTGCTGAAGGAGTTTCTTTGTCACATTGCGCAACTTGCTCATCGTTTCGATCATGTGCACAGGAATCCGAATCGTCCTGGCCTGATCTGCAATCGAGCGGGTGATCGCCTGACGAATCCACCAGGTGGCATAGGTCGAGAACTTGTATCCCCGGCGATACTCATACTTCTCGACCGCCTTCATCAAGCCCGTGTTGCCTTCCTGGATCAGATCTAGGAATGAGAGACCGCGGTTCCGATACTTCTTCGCAATCGAGACCACCAGCCTCAGGTTTCCACTCGAAAGGTCCCGTTTTGCCTGCTCGTATTGAGCATATCGGTGATCAAGTAATTTAAGGCGGACCGCAAGCCGTTGAGGCGGCTCAAAAGTCTGGATCTGCAGGGCATCTAGATCGGACTTCAACTCTCGGTACTCCCGACTATTCTTCGACCCCTTGAAGTACTTAATCCGTCGTTCGAGAGTGGCCATCTCCTGGTGCTTCTCCTTGACCAATTCGATCATCGGCCGGACCTTCTTCAGTTGAATCTGAATCTCCTCGAGAAGATCCGCGCACTTCCGCCGCCCCCAGCCAATCCGTTGCATCAACAGTTTGCGTTGCGCCTTTGTCCCCTTTCCCTCCAACCATTTCTTGTAATCAACGACCATTCGTCCGTGCAGGGCACGGAGGGTTGCAATGCTTCCTTCAAGACGTGCGGACACCTCCTGCTTACCCGCCTCAAAACCACTGGTCGAGACCTTCAGAGTTCGGTCAAAAGCAAGACGACCCGCCTCCACATCCTCAATGATCTGCAAGCCTTCTTTAATCGCAAAGCCTGTCGCCATAATCAAACGCCTGAAGTGAGCGCGGGTTACTTCAATCTGACGTGCAAGGCTGATTTCTTCTTTGCGAGTCAGCAGGGGAATCTCACCCATCTGGGTCAGATACATCCGCACCGGGTCGTCGATCCGCTCTGTGACAGTCGGTTTCCCCGCCTTCGCAACTTCCGGCTTTTTCTTCACCGGCTCCTTTTCGGCAACGGTCTTTGCAGATCCCGCGGTTGCGTCGGGAGCAAGATCAGGCAAATCCGCCTCGTCAACAATCTGAACACCCTGGCTTTCGAGAACTGTGAGGATCTCATCGATGTTCTCGACATCGCGAGGCAGGATCTGGTTCATTTCTTCGTAGGTAAGAAACCCATGCTTTTTCCCGGCCTCCATCAGAACGCGGACGCTGGGATCAAACTTGTCGAGGGATACGCTTTGGCTCAAGGGACTATCTCACTGGGGATTGGTGGGCATGTATGGGTCAAAGGGCTTAAGATTCTTCCGAAGCGACACGCCCTTCACGTCGTGCCGATTCTTCTAGGTTTTGCATCAGACTTTTGAGTTGGCTTTGATCGGAATCTTCGGTCAACGACGCAACGGCCGCGTTCCGATCTTCCTGGGATTGACGTTCGATACGGCGCTGTTTGAGGACTGAAAGCGCCTCTGCACCGCTTGGCGCGAGTTGGAAAGGTCCCTCCCGACAGAGAACAGAACTAAACAGAGTACCGGCGTCTGGGGCCTGTTCGTCAATAGCCTGCGCCCAGACAGCAGTATCGAGGCTTTCCGGGCCAATGTTGTTGGCAATGTTAAACCACGTGATCGCATGTGGCTCCTTCAGCGTTCCGTCCTTAATGAAGGAGTCAATCTCCGACCAAGTCTCAACTCCGCTGGTGATTTCAACGACCGCAACTAAATCGCAAAGCGTGGTCTGTGAGATGGGGTGACCCGGACGTGCAATCAACTCCACATCACCTCGCCTCGCCTCCGTTGCTTGCTGAGGCCGGGGCACTGTCCCTGTCCTACGGACTTCGGATCGAGAAAGACAACATGCGTCAGCCACTTCGGCGCACAGCCTGTCCCCGTCTAAATCAGTCAGAACGGGGGCGATCTTTTCTAAAACGATTCTCGCGACCTGCTCTCTGTACCCGGGCTGACCTTTATCGCACCTGGAAAGTTCACAACGCGCCAGGAATGATGCCGTTGCAACACCGGCCTGATCGAGATGCGCATCGAAGTCATCAAGGGTCCGCTGTTCCGCGACAAACCACTCGCAGGGATCTTCACCTTTGGCAAAAGACAGTACCCGGCACTCTCGCCCTTTGGAGAGCGCCAACCCAAGCGCTCGCTCAGCTGCCCGTTGCCCCGCCTCGTCGCTATCAAAGAGGAAAATCAGGTTTGTCGCACTGCCCTTGACGAGATCAAACTGCTCCTGCGTCAAAGACGTTCCCATGGCCGCCACCGCACAGGCCAATCCCTGCTGGTGCGCCATCATGACGTCTGTATACCCCTCCATGACAACCAGCCTGCCTGCAGCGGTCAAAGACCGGACGGCTTTGTCGAGTCCATAAAGCAGCCGCCTCTTCTGGAAGAGATCACTCTCTTTGGTATTGACATATTTCGCGGGCGAGTCATCGAGCGCACGAGCACCGAAGCCGACTAACTTTCCATTGCGATCACGAATTGAGAAGGCAAGGCGTCCGGCAAACTGCTGCGTAAAGCCAACCAACCCCATCTTCTCTCTGGTAACCCCGGCAGATTCCATTCGCTGAAGAAAATTTTTCGGAATGAAGCCGACACCAAAGTCCTTGATGGTCTCTTCGCTAAACCCGCGACCCCGAAGATACGCCAGGGCTGAATTTCCATCTTCGTCAAAGAGACATGCCGTAAAGAGACCCTGCGCCTTCTCCAGAACCTGCCCGATTTGCTTGAGATGTTCTGAGCGCCGTCTCTGTTCCGGCGTCAATTGTTCCAGTTGGATCCCTGCCCGATCGGCCAGGAATGCGAGTGCGTCCCGGAACTCAAGTCCGCGTGTTTTTTCGACAAACGCAATGACGTCGCCACCCTCACCACAACCGAAGCACTTGTACAATCTTTCTGATTCCCTCACATGAAAAGAGGCTGTGTCTTCCTCGTGGAACGGGCAACATCCCCAGTAATCCCCAGGCCCCCTCTCTTCGAGACGGACCGTCTCCCCGACGATGTCCTTAATCGAAACTCGTTCTTTTACGAGTTGAGCGTCATTAGGCATGTATTGGCCTCAGCAACGATCTTGGGAACGCACCCATTGCCTTGGCTCTCCCGGAATGGGTCCCAAGACTGCAAGGGTGCGTGACCACAGATGCGTTCTCCTTTGGCCCACCGAAGAACCCGAAGGTTCATCAATGGGTGTGTCTTCTCTTCGTTCCGGACTCGCTCACTCCCAGCGCACCACACCTTGAGGGCAAACGCCCCATGTGGACCCTGCGGAACATCACGTTCGCAACGCCCTCACTTTGCCGGTGCGGCACTCAGAACAAGTCCAAGGCCATAAATTCGGTCTGATAAACCGGTACCCGTCGAAATCGCGGGTTTAAGGGCGGTCTCGCTCGCCCGGGGCGTTTCCTGCCCATCGCTGGGCCAGGCTGCGTAATTCTACCCCGGAGAAGACCTCGGCGCGCGATTTTTGCGATTTTTTATCCAAACAAAGGCACGATTTCACTTCCTCCGGAGAGACTGCCTCGGCCTGAGCAATGGAGTTCACGATGGTTTTTCGGCGATTGTGAAAAGCTGAAGCGAGAAAACCGTCCAATTGAAGAAATTCGCGGTTTGTCGGACGCCCCGGATGTTTTTCTATCATCAAGACCGACGAAAACACTTTGGGGCGTGGCCAAAACGCCCCGGGCGAAACACGACGAATGCGTGTCACATTCGCTCCCAAAGACATCACAACGGACAAAGGCCCATAAGTTTTTCGTCCGGGCGGCGACATCAAGCGTTCGGCGAGCTCGCTCTGCACCATGACCACGAGGCGTTTTGGGCCTTCATCCCGACTCACGATCGCTGCGAGTAACGGACCAGCAATGGAATAGGGAAGGTTGCTCACAAAGGCTGTTGCATCATCGATCAAAGGAGCCAGCACCTTCCCCACTCGCCGAGTACCCTCCATGGCGTCTCCCTCATGCCAGTGAAGTCGTTCTGAAAGTTTCGGCTCGATAAGGGCTCGGGCCACCTTCTGCATAGCAGGGTCAATCTCGACCCCATCCACCTCTGCCCCTGCCGCGAGTAGGTGGCGCGTCAAAATTCCAGGTCCAGGGCCCACTTCCAAAACACGATCATCACTTGAAACTTCCGCGACCTGAACCATCTCGGCAAGCACTTCGTGATCCTGGAGAAAATGCTGCCCCAAGCGTCTGCGTGGGGACGCTCCAGCGACGGACATTGCCGCTTTAAGCCGTTTCAGGGGGAGAGGCTCGAGTTTCACCCTAACCCACCAGAATTACGAAAGGCGCCCCCCGAAAGAGAGCGCCTTCCGAAAGCAAATGCTGAAAGAAAGTAATTAGCCGCCGAACGTCTGCCAAGCCTCGACCATGATCTCGACCCGACGGTTCTTCTCCTTGGCCTTCGCAGTATTCCCGGATTCCAAAGGACTATGCTCACCATAGGACATCACTGCCATACGGCCTGGAGTCACTCCCTTCGAAATCAGGTATTTCCGGACCGAAATCGCTCGATTCGCACCCAATTGGATGTTGCCTTCCGGATACTGATCAATCGTCTTCTTCACGGGATCACTGTCAGTGTGACCAACAATTCGTATGGGGTCACTGTGTCGTGCCAATTCGCCCGCCAACGTCGCCAGCCGGGTCTGTCCCTCTTTTGTCAGGGTGGAACTACCTGCCGCAAAGAAAATATCTGCAGCGCCACGGTACCCGTACAGGCCTTCTTGCTCATTCATGACGAACTCCCAACCCTCAGGACTCGCCTGTGCCGCTTTCAACTTCAAGTTTTCGACCATAGCGAGAAGTTCCTCATTTCTCGCCGTCACGTCGGCCACTATGGACGCCTGACTTTCCATGTCGGTTAAAGCCAAACTCGTATCAGCAATGGCACCTTCAGCCTGCATCAACTGTTCCTCTGCCACGGCCAACTCGGATTTCGCGTTAGACAACTCGCTCAACGCGTCATAATGCTTGCTCGCTGCGACACAACCAGGGAGCAGGACCAAGGCGATACCCAAGACGACGACCGCCCTTCCTATCTTGCTGTCCAAAATCATCGGTGTTCCTCCCACATCTAGGGGGTTCCAACGAACACGCCGTCACCCCAATGCCTAACGTTACATTCTCTGTAAAGAGAATAGGTTCATCGATCCCCGCTTCAAGCCGTTTATTTAGACAAGAGCGAGTTTCAATTATTAAATAATTCCATGACGAACTGAGACAACCCGTTCGTCGACCGACCCAGCGTCGTGTCCATCACCACCACCAGAACAAGAAGCATGATCACAGCCTTGAAGACCAGCGCGGCCGTGACTGCGACTCCCACCGTTGCGGTCTGGTCGTCACCGGCCTTTTGTCTTTTTCTCCGGAGGGTCTTTAGCGATGGCGCTCCGCCCCGTTTTGCAGCCGGGGCGGCATCCGCTTCATCTTCCTCAAGATCGACCTCTTCGATGTCTCCGCCACCCAATTCCGGCTCATCATCAAGATCTAGATCGTCTTCCTCGAGCAGAGCGTCTTCCTCGAGCAGATCGTCGCCTTCCAGGAGGTCCGCGTCTTCCAGATCGAGTTCGTCCTCCGTCTCCAAGTCATCCTCAAGGTCGAGATCATCTCCAAGATCAAGATCTCCGCCCAATTCGAGGTCATCCTCAAGATCTAAATCCTCTTCCAATTCGAGATCATCCCCGTCCTCCACCTCCTCGGTGAGCTCAATATCGAAATCGTCTTCGGCCTCTTCCTCGTCGTCGTCATCCTCGCCCCTCATGGCTTCGATATCGGAAGCCCGAAACTTCATGGAGTCCTGCTCACGGAAAGCCCGAATCTCACCCGCCGAGACGAGGCGTTTGAGTTCTTCCTCCTCCATCCGCAGGTCGCCAAGCGCCTCGTCGAACGAGAAATATTCCTTGTCGTTCTTCTTTGCCAAAAGAAACTCCGTGTCGTAAGGACTGGTGCGACGTGACTCACAATAAAGGCTGCGTTAATACGACCCGGTAATCTTAGGTGGCCTCAGAAATGGTTGCAACGTCGATAGCCAGCAAGAGATTCGCCTTTTTTCAAAGGACGCCCTATCCCCCAGCCATTTCCATGACACGCTGACGCAAGCGGTGGGCGTCTAGAACACGACCATCTGGAAGCAAAGCAAAGGGTGTCTGAGCCCGATCTAAGACCGAGTAGGCCCGATCGAGCGGGAAGTTCAGCCCAACTCGAGAGATCGGACGCAGTTCATGGGCTTCCACAGGGCGGAGTTCACTCAGGGAAGAACCCAGGCTGGCCAACGGGACCCAACCGATAGCCCCGCTTTCCGCTCGGTCCATCACAATCACTCGAGATCGCCTCGAACCCTCGGGAAGTTGCACGCCGGCTTTCCCAAGAACTGTTGTCGGATAGGCCGAAAGGGGAAGAGCCTCCTCACCGGCCTGGCGATTCCTCATGGCCAAAACACCCCTCGCCACACGCTGTTGAAACGGGGTCAACAAACCCTCTGCAGTTCCCGTACTCCAAATCTCCTCCCCTGGAAGATCAGCCTGATGGGAACCCGTGACTGCAGAGACAAGGCGTTGGACTACATAGGTCACGGGAGCAACGAGCGGGCCAAAAATCCGATTCACAAAGTAGAGCGCCGGAATCGCGGGATAGAGCAGTTGTTCTCTCCTCTCCAGAAAAGCCGTCTTTGGCACAGACTCCGCAAAGAGAAAAAGGATCAACGAGACCACGACGGTGCCCACCAATTCAGCATGACTCGTCGCACGTCCAGACAGAAAGACCTGAGCGAGGAAACTCGCCCCATAGTTGGCTAAATTATTCGCAACCAGAAGGACGGCAAGGACGCGGGGCGCGTGTGCAAGCAGAGCCCTGGCTTGAGCGGCGGGACGAACTCCCGCCTGCTCATCGAGGTAAAGCCGCAGTCGGCTCGTCGCATACAGCCCTGTTTCCAGCCCGGAGAAAAGCGCCGACACAAAAACAGCCACGACAAAGACCAAGAAGATAACGGGTGGTGTCATGACCCGAGAGCCTCCTTCGAGACGGCGTCACCATGACTGGGTAGCGGACGAAGCATGACCCTGCGGACCCGACCTCGGCTCCCGTCCACGACCCGCCACCGAAACCCTCCGATCTGAACTTCTTCCCCGCGCACAGGAACCGCCCCCAGCACCTCGGCCATGGCACCTCCCACTGTGTCGGAACGGCGCGTCTTGATGGACAGGCCCAACTCCTCTTCCAGGATATGAAGCGGGCAGTCGCCAGGGACCAGAGCTCCCCCGCCTCGGCGGACAAGCCCTCCTCCGTCTGTACTCGAAATCTGCCTTTCGACCTCCCCCAGAACCGCACGAGTCAAGGCTCCCAGGCCAACGATCCCCGCGACCCCTCCCCACTCATCCAACAGAATCGCGAGACGAACCTCGTGCTCTGACATTTGCTCCACAAGTCGCTCGGCCGAGAGGTTGACCGGAACGCAGAGAGGTTCCGCAACTAACTCTCGGCGCGACGCCTCAGGAGAAGCCATCAGACGCGCGGTATTGATCGTCCCTAAGAGCGTGTCGGCCCCCCCCTCACAGACGGGGTATTCCACAAAAGGGTTCTCGCCCATACGGTCAGCCCAGACTGAGCGATCATCGGTGACATCCAAGAAAACCACCTCGGTACGCGGAATCATCAGGTGTCGAGCCCGACGGCGACCAAAGTCAATCACATCATGAAGGAGAGCCAACTCCACAGACCGGTAAGCACCCACTGCGGCACGACTCGACAGAGCAGACTTGAAATCAACTGCGTCTGGAACGGCTGGGCGCCGAGATTTTCCCAGCACCAATCGTTCCATCAGACGAGATGCCCCTTCTCCAACAAAAACGACCGGCGCCAAGAGCCATCGAAGTCCAAGCAGAAGAGGAGAAGCCCAACCCACGAACTTCGCTGCCCGCCCCAGAGCCATTGTTTTGGGCAGAATTTCACCAAACAAGACCATGCCAGCCACGCTCCCCAAAGCAACGGCAACTGAGTCAGCGCCGGTCGTCGACTGGGCCAAACGCAGTGACCAGGATGCTGACACGCTGAAATAAGCCACGTTGACGATCAGGTTGGCCAGCAATAAAGAGATCAACAGTTTGGTCGGTCGGTGAAGCAACGCGGCGGCAGCACGACTCCGAGACGCAAGAGCGTCATGCTGAACACGGCTCAAGGAAAACACGGCGGTCTCCGATCCGGAGATCACCGCGGAGAGAAGCAAGAGAAGCGCGAGTGGAACAAACTCCAACAGCGAGCCCTCCGATCAGAGCCCCGTCGAGAGGTCGTTCATGACACTCACGATGGGCAGGAAGAGAGCGATCACAATTCCGCCCACCACTACCGCCATCACCAGCAGGAGGATCGGTTCAATCGCCTTAAAAACCGTCGATACGGTGACATCGACCTCAGCCTCATAGTTGTCTGCAATGCGAAGCAACATCGCGTCGAGTTGGCCGGTCTGCTCACCCACATCAATCATGTTCACGACGATGTCGTCAAAGACACCGCTCTCCCCAAGGGGCTGGGCAATCGTCTCACCCTCCCGAATCGAGTCGTGCACATCCCCCACCGCCTCAGAAACCACACGATTGGTAATGGATTGTTCGATAATGGCCAGAGATTCGAGGATTGGAACGCCGCTTTGGAGAAGCGTCCCCATCGTCCGAGTGAAGCGCGCCACAATGGTCATCCGCTGGAGATCACCAAAAAGAGGCACGGCCAACTTCCAGCGATCGACGCGAGTTGCAAAGGTCTCACTACGCATCGCAAGGCGGAACCCGAGAAATAACAGGACCGGGATCGAGAGATAGGCCCACCAGTACCCGGCCATGGACCGAGAAAAACCCATCAGGACCCTGGTCGGACCCGGCATTTCCGTGCCAAAGCCTGTAAAGATTGCCTCAAACTTTGGAACCACAAAGATCATGACGAAGGTGACGATGAGGCCCGCAAAAGCCATGACCAGCACCGGATAGGTCAGCGCTGATTTCAACTGAGATTTCACCTCCTCGTTTTTCTGGCCAAACCCAGCGAGGCGATCGAGAACCACGGCGAGAACACCTCCGGCCTCCCCCGCCCGCACCATGTTGACGTAGAGCCGATCGAACGTTTCGGGGTATTTGGCCAATGCTTCGGAGAGCGGTGCACCCCCCTCGACATCGTCTGCAACGGCCTCCACAAGTTCCTGAAGAGCGCCTTCCGCCATCTGTCCTTCAAGAACTCTCAGGCAACGAACAAGGGGCAGCCCCGCACTGATCAGGGTGGCCAACTGGGACGTAAACTGGGCCAGCGCCTTCGAAGACACGCGCCGCCTGGAAAAGAAACTTCCTCGAGAGCGAGACGACTCCGCACTCGGTGCCGAGGCAGCCGGGCGGGGCTGACGAGGCCGCTTCCCTTTGGCGGGACGGGCGGCAGAAGGCTTGCGCGCTGCAGGCATCAGAGATCCGTAGTGAGTCGTGAGGTGCAAGTATAGCCTTGCAAGTTACTGCTCCAGCAGCGTTTCGCGAATGACCTCTTCAGCCGTCGTGTGACCGTCGAGCACAGCCAGCGCTCCCGATTCCCGCAACGGGCGCATACCCTCCGCGATCGCTGTGGCTCGCACTTCCTGAGTCGGCGCTTCATCGAGGATCATCTGACGCAACTGCTCCGAAAGAACCATGATCTCAAAGATCGCCCGCCGCCCCTTGTGACCCGAGTAGTTACATCGCTCACAGCCCTTCCCATAGGCAAACTTGCGGCCGGCCACCTGGTCCGGCCTGAGCCCAAGATCTTGGGCAATGGAAGGCTCCGGATCGTATTCCTCTCGGCAATCGGGACAGATGGTCCGGAGCAAGCGCTGGGCGATCACAGCTTCAAGAGTGGAGACGATCAGATAGGGCTGGATCCCAATATCCACAAGTCGTGTCACCGTGGAGGGTGCATCATTGGTATGAAGGGTCGATAGAATCAGATGCCCGGTCAGAGCAGCTTCCACAGCAATCCGCGCCGTCTCTTCATCGCGAATCTCCCCGACGAGGAGAATGTCTGGGTCCTGGCGGAGAATGGTTCGAAGCACAGTGGCGTAGGTCACGCCAATCTCTTCGTTGACCGGGATCTGGACGATCCCTTCCAAGTCATACTCGACGGGATCTTCCACCGTGATGATCTTCCGCTCCACATCGTTGAGGCCGTTCAGCGCGGAGTACAAACTTGTGGTTTTCCCTGATCCTGTTGGCCCCGTAACCAACACAATCCCATGAGGCCGGGCCAAAAGTTTGTCGACAACCTTCCGTTCGTCCTCTCGCAATCCGATGTTGTCTAGGTCGAGCGAAACAACGCTCCGATCGAGAATACGAAGGACGCAAGATTCGCCGTGAACGGTGGGCATGGTTGAGACGCGGAGATCAATCGGCCTCCCCCCAAGGGACAGTTCAATGCGACCGTCCTGGGGAATACGTGTCTCAGCAATATCGAGGTTCGACATCACCTTCACCCGAGAGATCAATGCCTGTGCCAGAGCGGTGGAGGGTGCCTCCACCTCGAACAACACTCCATCGACCCGATACCTGACCTTGAAGTCTTCCTCGAAAGGCTCGAGGTGAATGTCAGACGCCTTGTCACGAATCGCTTGCAGCAAGATGTAGTTCAATAATTTGACCACTGGCGCGGCCGCCGCCATGGCCTCGCTATCTTCAAGGTCAACAGAACCCAGATCGGCAGAGGCCTCGGACACGACCTCCTCCATCCTCCCTGCCGTCGCCTCGGGATAGTGCTTTTGCAAGGCTCGATCGACAGCTGAGTCATGTGCAATCCGCGCTTTGATATCGGAACCCACGACGAACGACAGGTCCTGAAGGAGGTTGACGTTCACGGGGTCGGCCAGGGCGACCACCAAAGCAGAATCTTCTTCGGCCACAGGAATCGCCCGGTACAGGGCGCAGGTTGCTCCATCGAGGCGAGCGATAATCGACTCTGGAATTTCCGTTTCATCCAAGTCGATCGGCTGCAGGCCCGCTTGGATACCCAGAGCAACTGTCAACGCATCTCGTTCGATCAGGTCCATGTTGAGGAGGATGTCGCCTAAGCGCCCACTCCCACTGCGCTCTTGTTCCTCAAGGGCTTGGCGGACATCGTCTTCCGTGCAAGACCCTCTCTCCACAAGGATCTCGCCGAGACGCTTTCCGCTCCCCACGACTGGTTGACTCACGTTTCTCTACCTCTCCTTACTCAACGGCATGGACCACTCTCAAAACCTCAGCAATGGTGGTCACGCCATCGAGGATTTTCCGTACTCCGTCTTCTCTCAGTGAACTCAACCGACCCGTCTGCTCCGCGTGGTCACGAATCGCAATAGTTGATGCCTCACGGAAACAGAGATCCCGCAGGGCTCCATCCATCTCAAGGAGTTCAAAGAGACCGATCCGCCCCCGATACCCAGAGAAGGAACAGTCGGCACAGCCCTTGGGGCGATAAAGAGATCGACCGGCAAGCCGAGAACGTTCAAGCCCCACAGATTGGAGTTCACTCTCTTCGGGGTCATCGACAACCTTGCATTCGGAGCACAACTGTCGCACGAGACGTTGCGCCATGATCCCCTGGATCGCTGCAGACACGAGGAAGGGTTTCACCCCCATGTCAGCGAGTCTGGCCAGAGCCGAGGGAGCATCGTTGGTATGGAGGGTGGAGAAGACCAAGTGCCCCGTGAGAGCCGCCTGGATGGCCACTTCCGCTGTGTCGAGGTCACGAATCTCTCCCACCAGAATGACGTTGGGGGCCTGCCGTAACATGGCTCTCAAAACACGACCAAAGGTAAGGTCGATTTTGCTCCGCACCTGAACTTGGTTGATGCCGGGAAGTTCGTACTCCACGGGATCTTCGGCCGTGATGATTTTGACGTCCGGGCGATTGAGTTCCTTCAGCGCCGCATACAAAGAGGTCGTCTTACCCGAGCCAGTCGGACCGGTCACCAGGATGATCCCGTTGGGACGCTTGATGAGATCAGCAAACCGCTCCAGGTCCTTCTCGCCAAACCCCAACTCCGCCAGGGAAACGAGACCTCTCTCCTTGTCGAGAAGTCGCATGACCACGGTTTCACCGTGATTGCTGGGAAGAACCGACGTGCGAATGTCGATGGGTCTCCCCTGCACTTTTACTTTGATCCGTCCGTCTTGTGGCTTCCGCTTCTCGGCGATATCCATCGAAGCCATAATCTTGAGCCGGGAAGAAAGGGGACCGTGAAGATGCCCTGGATGACTCGCGACCTCCCGAAGTACGCCGTCCTTCCGAAACCGGATTCGCACCGCATCTTCCATCGGCTCAACGTGAATATCACTGACATCCTGTTCCACAGCTTCGGAAATCACCTTGCTTACAAGTCGAATGATGGGTGCATCATCGCCCTCTTCTTCCTCACTCATCGCCTCCGCGACAACGCCTGAATCGCCACCCTCCCCGTAATAATGAGCCATGGCGCGACCCAATCCAGAAGGGGTTGCGAGGGCGGCTTTCACGTCCCGATCGAGAACAAACCGGAGGGTGTCCATCTCGTACGTCTTTTCGGGGTCATCAATCGCCAGAATCAGGCTCCCCGATTTGACCGTGACAGGCATGACTCGATGCTCGTGGACAATCTCCTCGGGAACGAGGTCCAGCACGCTCTCCTTAATCCGGCCCCCCTTCGCAAGGTCTGCATCAAGGTCCACAAAAGGAAGCTGTTCTTCTTTCGCGAGGATTCTCCAGACCTCTGCCTCAGACGCCATGCCCAGTTCAACCAGCGCCTGGCCGACACTAATGCGTCGATTACTGGCCAGGGTCGTGGCCTTGCCCAGTTGGGCCTCATCAACCACTCCCTGTGCCACGAGCATGTCACCGAGACGATCAGCCATGACACTCCATGAAAAGCTGTCCTTCTAGATGCGGATTCTCAAACCCTCAAGGCCCCGAATCAAGGCACCTTGACCATCATCCTTCTTCTTCTCTAGTCTTCCGCCAAGGCGGAGAAACACCCAAAGACAGTCGAACAGCACTACCCACAACCCAAACAGTCAACAGGAGGATTGGTCATGACTCACCACATTCATCGTTCATTCGGCCAGTTCCTTCTTATTTGTGCCTTAACCCTTGCCAGCGTCGCCTGCGCCTGCCCGACTCAGGCACCCTCCTTCGCCACGGCACAGGACACCCTCGCCACCTGGCAGAATGCCCTCTGCAGAGACGATCAGGAAGGTGAATACGCCTGTTTTTCACAGGATTTGAAACGAGGAATGGGTGGGTTTCAGGGATATCACGCCGCACGGGCCATCGCCATCCAAGACAATCCAGCCTTCGCTTGGCTTGCTGGTCATCTCGACCTTGGATCTGCTGAAATCTCCCAAGAAGAGGAAAGCGCAATGGGAGTCCAGACGCTCACCCTTGAGATCTTCGGAAATCCCATGGTTGTCGATTTTCGCCGGGAGACCCTTGTCACCATCCGTTATGCGGAGGGCCCGCCGACCGTTGGCCGGACAAACTCCCCCCTCCCTGAACTCCTTGGGAGCGACGGTGCGACCTGGTGGGTTCGCACCAAACTCGCCCTGCCCTTGGAAAGTCAGATGCCCCAGATTCAGAAGGTCGAAATCTCCTCGGATTGGCGTATCGATTCCTTCCATCTTCCAGGACTTGGCTTGCCATCCCACGACTGGTGACCCCGAGGGACATTGCTCATGACCAAATGGACCTATGTCTTCGCACAAGGTG
>JAZALG010000133.1:0-5831 GCA_036229545.1 Planctomycetota bacterium
CACATCACTGACCAACAAGCGGATCTCAAGAGCGACAAGTCCGCTTTTCGAAAGTGCGATATCAAGCGCTGGGAATCCCTCCTCGGTGATTTATCCAAGGAGTCCGATTCAGCACAGTAGACTGTATCGGCCTCTCAAAGAGTCGCAGCATGCGCATTCAACTCATCCACCCACCCGCCTACCTCAACCCCACAGCACTCACGGCCCTGCGGCCGAGCCTGCCCCTGGGGTTAGCGTATATCGTCGCGTCCGCACGCAAAGCAGGTCACGACGTGTCGGTCATCGACGCCGTTGGAGAAAACCCCACCCTGGTTGTGCGCGAGGGGCCGGTCGCCAGGCTCGGAACAGCGACCAAAGACATCGTGCCCCAGATCCTGCCCGAGACCCAGGTCGTGGGGATCTCTGCCATGTTCACCTACCAGTGGCCGGTCGTCTCCCAACTCATCACAGAAATCAAAGAAGCACGACCGGACCTCCTCGTCGTCGGTGGTGGCGAACATTTCACAGGCCTGCCCGATGAGAGCCTCGAGGGGTGCCCCGCCGACATCCTCCTGCTCGGAGAAGGTGAAGAAACCTTTGTCTCGCTTCTTCGGCGGTATGAAAAATTCATCTCCAAAAACAAAGAGGACGGCGTCGATCCCGCGCCGCACGTCGCAGAGTGGGCAGAGGGACTCGCTGGAGCCGCCTACCGCAAAGACGGAGAGATTGTTCACGAAGAACGTCGCGCCCGCATCCTTGAGATCGATTCCATTCCCACCCCCGCATGGGACCTCTTTGACGTTCGTGGTTACGACGACAACCGCCTGATCAACGGAGCTCGGCCCGGTCGCACCATGCCCATCCTGGCTACCCGAGGCTGTCCTTACCGATGTGCCTTTTGCTCTTCACCGAGTGCCTGGACAACCAAGTGGATCGCCAGGGATCCCAAGTTGGTCGTGGATGAGATCCAGAGTTACGTTGAGGAATACGGTGCAAGCAACTTTCCCTTCCAGGATCTCACGGCCATCCTCAAGAGAAACTGGATCATCGACTTCTGTAACGAGTTGATCGATCGAAACCTCAACATCACTTGGCAATTGCCTACGGGGACACGCTGTGAAGTCGTGGACGAAGAAGTCGCCACCCTCCTTAAAAAATCCGGCAGCCTGGTCCTCAATTTTGCTCCGGAATCGGGCAGCGCGAAGGTCCGGGAAAAGATTCGCAAGCAGATGACAGAAGAGAGCCTCTTCGGTGCTGTCGAAGCCGCCGTAAACCACAGGCTCAACGTCGCATGCTTCTTCCTCCTTGGGTTTCCCGGGGATGAAGTCTCGGACTACAAAGAAACGATCCGATGGGCAAAGAGACTCGCCCGCCTCGGCGTCGATGATCTTGCCGTCGGCTTCTTCTTTCCGATTCCCGGAACGCAACTCTACAACGAGCTCAAAGAAGACGGACACATCGAACTCAACACCGATCTCATCCTCGCCCCGATTTTTGTCCACGACCGATGGCTCACCGAGGATCGCAACTTCAGTTTGGCCCTTTCTGCCAGGACTCTCACTTGGTGGCGCTTCCGGATTGTCTGGGCCTTCTACTCTCGAGCCGTCATCTTCAATCCCCGCCGCTGGGCTCGGCTCATCCGTAACTTCGCCACAGGGTATGAAGACAGCAAGTTGGACTCTTTCCTCCAGATCCTGAAGGAACGCTTCATCACCCGCCGAGCAGTCAGCAAGTAGCAACCTGCATCCCGCGATCCAAAAGACGGCTTTATTTGCGAAGAGGCTTGAGTCCCCTAGGATGTCCCCTAAGGGAGAGTTGTGAAACTGTTCCCCCACTGCCCATGGCTTGGGCGATTGCCCCCGCGAGTCCCATCATGACACCGAAGGTCATGCAGACTGTTTTGTCTCTGAGTCTCTGCCTGCCACTGACGCAGTGTGCACCAAGCGACCCCCAGCAAAAGAACGCCGCCCGCCTTCCGCCCCCGCATGTCAAGGTGCTGGAAACCGCGCCCCTTTCCATCGACAAACTCTATAAATCCATGGTGGGACCCTCCGAGCGTGTCATCGTGGACACCTCGGGACTGGATTGGATCACCGCCATCGAAACGGAAGTTATTGACGCCGAAACACGAACTCCCTTGGGGAGTGAGTTCTTTTGCCACAGCCAACTTCAGATCAACTCAGGCGCCCGGCTCATGGTTCATGCCACGGGAGGCGAAGCGACCCGCCTGCCCAAAGGCTTCGGCATCCCCATCGATCGTCTCTTCCTGTTAAGCGCCGCTGCCAAGGACCTCACCTTTTTGGGGATGGTGCTCAACAACCACCAACCGGAAATCGACCAACAGGCCCGCATACGAGCGACAATCGAATATCACACCAATGAAGACGTCGGACGCCCCCCGAAACTCAAAAAGCTGTACCACACCGACGTCACCATGTGGGTGAACGACCTCACCGAGTATGAACCACTCTTCGACCCCCTGGCCCCTGACGACATCACAACACACTGTTCTCTCGTTCAAGGTCAGAATGTCCACTGGATGGTGCCCCCCGGGACCCAAAAGACACGACGGGTGATCAAGCAACCCATCATTCCCGTCGATGCGACCGTCCATGTCGCCCAGGCCCACCTACACAACTATGGCCGTTGGGTGCAACTGACCGATATCACCACCGGTGAACTCGTCTGGAAGGCCGAGGCAGCCTATGAAACAGGCCGGGACCAGATCACGGAAATCACGACCTATTCCAGTGAAGAGGGCTTTCCGATCTACGCCGATCACGAGTACATGATCGAAGCCTTCTATGACAACACCACCGATCACGACGTCGATGCCATGGCCGTGATTTACTTTTACGTCAACCCCGTCAAGAACGCGGACTTCATGCTCCCCAAGGGGCCGCGGAATCAGGTCGGGGGTTGAACAGCCCAAGGTCTGGGCTCGTAGGTTGGCTGATTGCACTCAGCATCGCGCTCTTACCTTCCTGTGCGGGTGACCCTCCTCTGCCCCCCCTCAAAGCAGGGCAACCACCTCCTCCCCTCACCTGGAATGGGCCTTCAGACACCTCGAGCGTCATTCTGATCGTCAACGACACCATGCGTCGGGACCGCGTGGGCATTCACGGAGGAACAGCCAGCACCCCCCACTTTGATGCCTTCGCCCGGGGAAATATCCTCTTCGAAAAAACTGCCAGCCAAGCCCCCTGGACCAAGCCTTCCATCGCCACCCTCTTTACTTCTCTCTATCCATCCCAGCACGGAGTAGTGAAGCAACCGCGCGACATGGAAAAGGGAGACGGCCCCGCGGTCCTCTCTGACCTGGTGACAGAGGTCTTGAGCCATGATTTTGTAACTCTGGCTGAAACGCTCTCTTCGAGTGGTTTTCAAACAGCGGCCCTGGTTGGAAATCCTTGGATGGCCAAGCCCTTCGGTTTTTCGCAAGGCTTTAGCCGCTATGACGACTCCTTCGCGAGCTGGGCCGTCCCCGGTGAAGTCATCTCACAGGCCGCCCTGGAGTGGCTCGGCGAAATTCAGACAGAAGATCGCTTCTTCCTCTACCTCCACTACATGGACAGCCATCGCCCCTATCCTCCACTTGACACCGCAGAGATTCGTCGTCAGGCCGACAGGCTTCGGTCTGACACTCGCCCCCTACCGCAGGGAATGCGAAAGAACCTGCCGCGCCCACTCCAACAGGTGCTGGCATCCATGGGGATCGAGCCCTCCCTCGGCCTCGTCGACATGAACTATGACTCGGGGGTAGAAGCCTTCGACCAAGCCCTAGGACAACTCCTTCAGGGATTTTCCAGCCACCCGGCTTTCGAACACACCGCCATCGTCGTGACCTCCGACCACGGCGAGGCTCTCTATGCCCGAGGCTATGGCAACCACGGCAGAGGACTCTACGAAGATGAAGTCTCCATCCCCCTGGCCATGCGCCTTCCCGGCGTCTCCACAAAAGACTTTCGTGACAATCGTCTCGTCGGACTCATCGATCTCATGCCCACCCTCCTGGATTATCTAGGAATCGAGATCCCGGGTATGGCTCAAGGGCAGTCACTCTTTCAGCCGACCTCAAGTGAACGATGCCTCGTGACGGAGGGTGTGGCCAACAAACCCACCCATCGGGCCATTCGCCTGCAAGACTACAAACTCCTCTGGCAACCCGAGGGAGGACCGGGAGGAAGAACGAAAGCCCTCTTTCATCTTGAGCGGGATGGAGATGAAACTCGCAATCTGTTGACCGGTAAACAGCAAACTCAAGCCCAAGCCATCTTCGCTGATCTACAAAATCGAGGAGCAACAGAGGTCATCCCTTTCAGTGTCACCCCTGGCGCAACTGTCCCCCTCGACCCCGACATCGCGGAACAACTCCGGGCGATCGGTTATCTCGAAGATCGCCAACGATAAGCGGTTTCTCTCGGCCACCCACTCTTTTAGAATGAGAGACAATGGAGAGGGGATTTCCCCCTTCACGTCAATCCACCGTAAGACAGGAACACCCGTGGCCGACCGCTCTCCCTACCAAAAAGGTGTGATCCGAAGGTACTACGAGCACAGGGATGACATTGCCGTCCAGAAACTCGGCGAGATCGTGTCCAACCTCTACCTTGAAACCAAACCCGGGACGAGTTCTTCTGCCTGGGGCGCGGCCGAAAAACACCTCCTTGCCTGCGGGGTTCATCCCAATGAGGTGAAGGGGGTCGTTGACGACCGCGATCTCGGAGCCCTGGCCAAATTGGTGGGGCGCCTTTTCTAAGACGTTTTTGTCACACGTTGAACAGGACGTGGACCACATCACCGTCCTGGATGGCGTACTCCTTCCCCTCCACTCGCAACTTCGCCGCCTCCCGGCAACGCGCTTCACTGCCCAACTCCACAAGATCGCGCCAGTGGATCACCTCTGCACGGATAAATCCTCGCTCTAAGTCCGAATGGATTTTTCCGGCCGCACGAGGTGCAAAGGTTGCTCTTGGAATCGCCCAGGCCCGACATTCATCTGAACCGACCGTCAACATGGAGATCAGATCCACGACATCATAGGCGGCTCGGATGAATCGATCGCGCGCGGACTCTTCCAGCCCCAAAGCCGCCAGATATTCGCCCTGCTCTTCCTCTTCGATCTGTGCCACTTCTGCCTCTACAACTCCGGAAAGAGCCACCATTCCCAGGCCCCGTTCCTCGGCCATGGCCAGAAGAGTTGGAGAGACCTCCTCTCCCAGAGCCTCCTCCGCCACGTTGATCACCAACAGAAGGGGCTTGAGGCTCAAAAAGCCATACCCAGTGAGTCGCTTGATCTCCTCGTCCCCAAAATTGCGTCTTCTTAAGGAGACTTCTTCCTCCAATATCGCCTGGACCCGTTTCATTAGATCCAATTCCCAAGGGTCACTTAGATCCTTTGCCAATCGTTCGATCCGCTTTTCCGCAATTTCCAAATCAGCAAAAAGAGTCTCCGACTCAAGCGTCATAATCTCACCTTCGGGGTCCGCTTCTTCCCCCATCGCATCGGGGAAACCCCGCACCACCTGACACAGAGCATCCACCTCGCGCAGGGCATGCAGCGCGCCTCGGTCGATTCCATCTTGCCCCCCACTTCCCAGATCCGAGAAGAGGATCTCCGCGTAGGTTGTCTTCTTTGGCTGATAAATCACGGCCATGGCATCAACCCGCTCATCGGGGACCTTAACAACCCCCAAAGTGGCCTTCCCAGCCCCGCCAAAATCCCCGGCAAGAGATCGCCCCGTCACCGCACTGAAGATGGTGGTCTTGCCAGATCCTGGTAATCCAACAAGCCCAATCTTCATCGTTTAAACAGCGCCCGGAAGAGAATGCGGACCGGGTCGAAGAAACGA
>JAZALG010000134.1:0-12916 GCA_036229545.1 Planctomycetota bacterium
ACACTTTCGATCCTCTATCCAGATTCTCCCCAGGTAGCCGAAGCTGCTTTACAACTGGGAATGACCTATGACCGCCCTGCACTCGTCTCGGCAGCAACGCACCAACTCGCACGGTTGGCTCCAACGCTTCTGCCAGACCAAATGAGGGAGATTCCCGACCTCCTCACCGGTGCCGGGCGCCACGAGGAACTTCTGTCGATCTTTCCTGAAAATGTCCGCGACCTCCCTTCCGTACTCCCTGCCCTTCGAGCAATCGCACAGTCATCCATTGCCATGGGAGAGGTGGACGAAGCCGAACACATCCTCGACACCCTGGGCACAACCACCGGCATCGTGAGCGACCCCTATGCAGTCCTCGACCGATTCCTTCTTCGAGTCTTCTCTGGGCGACTACCAGATGCCGTTCATCGCCTCCGCCTCGATACGGTGCGAACCGACCTCCGAGCACAAGTTGACCTTTGCCTTCTCGTGGGAGATGCCCTGCTCGATCAGAAACGATTGCTCGACATCCACCCGGGGAGACGACTAAAGGAACTGGGCCTTGGAGATTCGATGACTCCCTACGAAATCGACCTTCTCGACGCCTGCCTTCGCTTCGCGCCCTCCGTACACGAACTTGAAAAAATCGTACCCCCCGAAGCCGTCACGAATCCCAACCTGGTCTACCCAGAAGCTGCGGCAGACGTCGCAAAACTGGTCACAGTCATTCAAGCAGATCCCTCCCGCGCGACTGAAATCCTCGACACGTTGATTTTGGTGCTTCTCACAGAGAACCGCAGTTTCTGGAAAAACGAGCGAGCATATCTCGCGGAGCGCCTCCATCGACTTGCGCCAACTCTCGAAACACCCGTACGCCTCATTGCCGATAGTGCGTTGTCAAACGGCAACCCAGAGCGCGCCATCAATATTCTCCGCCCAGTTCTCCTTGCAGAACAACCAACCCTCTCCTTGATCGAACGCTTCATGACAGCCTGCACACAGGCAGGACGCCCGGACTGGGCTGTTGGCGTCGCCCTGCTCTTACAGGACAACCTCCACGTCCAACGACTTCTCGCGGACATGCTCTCCGAGCACGGACACCTCGAAGAAGCCCTCTCCCGATATCAAGTTGTCCTCGAGCACCACCCCCACGACCCGGCTTCTCTTCGCGGAACAGTTTTGGCCACCTCAACGCTCAAACAGAGAAAAAAACTTACCGACACGGTCACCCTTATTCTGGACATTCATCCCACAGACGAAGACCTTGCAACGATTTGTGCAGACGCATTGAACACCGGTTTTGCCCTGGCAGATGAAGTTACTTCACTGATGAAAATCCTTGCTGACCGATGGACGTCACTGGGATATCTCAACGAACCCCTTGCCCGTCAAAGTGAGGCAACACCATCCGAAATCGAATCTCGTCTTCAAGCGCTCCTTCAGTGGGGTGAAGACCTCCCTTCTTCCACGGCCCTGTCCCTGTCACGAAATCGAGCTCGGATTTTCATCCGTGCCACAGGTACGGCACGCCTTCAAGGATTTTCAAGCCTTGCCCGGCAACTCAACCTGCTCGCCTTGCGTCTCGACTCAGGGAACATCGAGCTCTATCGCGAGTACGCCTATCTCGAACGCGATGAAGGCAATATGGACCTCGCGCGTCGGTACTTTGAGGTTCTCAGTTTTGTTGATATTGATGACAAGCAAGCCGCGCTTGATCTTGCTGAGATCTACTTCTCCCAACTTGGGCAACCCTTGCAGGCAGCGTCCGTGATCGACCGCTCTTTCTATGGGACCCTCCCGCCTGTCGCCGCTGAAATCATCGCTGCACGGGCCTACCTCATGGGAAATCCTGAGGGTGCCATCAACGAGTTCTATGCCGTGATTGGATCACCGCTCATTACTGAATACACCGTGATGCACGTTGCCCGCATTGCCTACGCTTCAGGCCAAGACGAGATTGCGGCGGGCCTTTTAGAACTCGTCCTCCAACAGGCCCCCAGTGGACACCCTTTGCACTCCCGGGCTGATTTTCTCCTTCACCGGAGATTGCAGACCGCAAACTAAATCTCCGTCAGGCCAGTTCAGACGGGTCGACGGTGGCGTTCTTCGGCACTTCGATTTGTCCAATCGGACCAAAGTTGTGCCGTGCAAGGAGTCGTGAAAGGCGTCCTGCCATGCGCCCGATTCCGCCATAGTGACGAAACGTTCGCAGTCCGCCGAGCCGATGTCGTGGCTGCTTTACATCCAATTCCCAAGGATGAAGGTACACCACGCCCGGGATGGACTCCCGGGCTGTCTTACGCAAGGCCCCCTCGACGACATTGAACGGTAACAGGCGCAGGTAGCCGCCACCGGCAGCGGGCCACCGTCGTCCCAGCCAAGGACGAGTCAAGAGAGGATACTCCCTCAAGGGGCGGCCACTGGGCAAGTGGACATGGACCGGATAATGCGGAAACGCCGTATCCCCATACCGGTCGTGCAAAACCGGGAACACGCTACTGTCCCACAGATGCCCCGCCTCCGCGACACATTCAAAAGCCCATCGCGTCTGCCTTCCGATCGAGAAAGTTGAGGCACGAAATCCTTCGACAGGTTGGCCGGATAGATCCTGAAGAAGCCCTCTGGCTCGATGCACATCCTCACCGAAGTCCTCCCTACCAAGATCCTGTGCCATGCGATGGCTATACCCATGCGAAGCCAGTTCATGCCCCGCTTCTACGATTTCCTTCACAACACTCGGTGTTCTCTCGGCGACCAGCCCAAGAACAAAAAATGTCGCTTTGACTCCATGCTTATCGAGAATCTCAATCACCCTCTCAACGGCAGCCTCGGCTCGGGGGGGCTCATCGATCCAAGACTCAGGCGGTGTCGCCGACCACATATTCAACGCGTGGAAGGCTTCTTCCACATCGAAAGATAAACCATGTCGAACTGTCGTCATCGTTTCCCCTCACGGGTCGAAGATGCGAGTTCTTCGAGCCGGCAGGCATTGGCAAGCCAGGTGAATTCCCGACTTTCGATCGTTGCACGTCCAGATTTTCCCAATTCTTCCCGCAACAAACGATCCTCTGCGAGGCGAGCAACTGCTGAGGGCATCGCTTCTGGGTCTCCTGGATCAAACAATAGCCCATTCTCCTCGTGAGCAATCACCTCACGAATGTTCTCCTGGTCCGGCGCGACAACAGCAAGGCCCGCCGCCATGTATTCAAATAATTTAAGCGGTGAAGCCCACGGAGTTGCCGCCGGTTGCACCGCGATGTCCATCTTTTTGAGCAAGGGTGGTATTTCTGAGCGACTCACCGCACCGGTCATCTCGACAGAGTCATCGAGTTTTCTATCCGTCACCCGGGATTGTATCTGTGGCATGGAGGGGCCATCTCCCACGAGAAGAAGCTGTGTTCCAAGTGGAAGGATCCCCTCCGCAAGAGAATCAACGAGCCCTTCCACCTGATGCCAGGGCCTGAAAAATCCAGTAAACCCCACCACGGCTCGTTCTCCGCCTGCGCCCCCTGGATCAGGGTAGAGAGAGAGATCCACACCATTAGGGATCACGGAGATCCTCTCCGGCGAAACACCCACACCGATCAACATATCCGCCAAGACCCGCGTCACACAAAGAACGTGATCCGCCCCACAGAGCACACGCTTTTCACATCGTTCGGCCCACCGTTGAAAGGTTAAGGATCCATAAGTTTCCTGCTCCACCGCCAGGGGTGAATTGACTTCAAGGAATAAAGGAACACCCAGTGAACGCGCCGCACGCAGTCCCGCAGTGTTATTTAGCGCATGACGCTCGTAGATGAAATCAGCCCCCATCTTCTTTCCCAGACCCGTCAAGCGACGTGCAGTCAGAGGCCCATAGGCATGCTCAGCAAGTTCATAAAAAAACGAAGGAGCAGAAGTGAGCCAACCGCCCCACTTCAGCCGTCCACCGCCCATTTCCCCCTCCGCGTTCTCACCAAACACGGGGGAAAGAGCACACTCGTTCACCAAATGCCCACGAGAGCGAAAAGCCGTAATCAACTCCCTAATGTGGACCGCTTGCCCATCACGAGATTTGGTTCGGTGGTGATAAAGGATCTTCATGGAAAGCCCCTTCTCACAGCATTCGACTTCATTCCTTTATGACCTCTTGAAAGATCTTATCCATACCCGCCAAGGTCGAATCCCAGCTATGCCTCTCAGCCCACGATCTCGCCACAGTTCGATCAAGCGATGAGAACGTCGACAAGCCCTCCAGGATTCCTTCAACAGTAGGATCCACTAAAGCACCTGCGGAGCATCCCTCGATGATCTCAGGAGTGCCCCACACCCGTGTCGCAATGACAGGCACACCACAGGCAAGAGCCTCCAAGACGACATTCGGCCACCCTTCTCGCCGAGAGGGCAAAACCAAGACATCAGCTGCCCTGTACCAGTGAGGAAGCGTCTCCGGCTCAACAGCGCCTGTGAAGAGAACGTCGTCTTCGAGGCCGAGTCGATGACAGTGCCGTTCAAGATCACCCCGCTGTTCACCGTCTCCCACAAACACCAATATGGACCCAGAAAGTCCTCCGCCGTCAGGCATCGACCGAATTTGTGAGAAAGATTCGATCAACAACTCCTGTCCTTTCCTTGGGGTGAGATGACCAACGCACAGGATCACGGAACGTTCTGTGCGCAACCCAACCTCACGCCGTGCTTGGACAGCATCACCAGGCGAGAATCGTTCCGCGTCAACACCGTTGCGCAACGTCGTCACTCGGTCAGAGGGTACTCCGAGTTCCAGGACAACCTCTCGGAGAGCCTCTGCGACACAAATCACGTGATCCGCCTGCCCCAGCCCCCGACAAAGGCGGGGTCTAACACCCGGCTGCTGGGGCATGAGATTCACGTCCGTGCCACGAACCGTAACCACCAACGGCACACGTCGCCCGATGTGCGCTTCCAAGGAGGGACGGACAAGACTCGCAGCAACCCCATCAGGCCATGCGAAATGTGCATCCAAGATCGTGTCGGAATCACTGTCAAGTTCATTGCGGAGACAGGCCTGTACTCCCCGAGCCATCATCGCCGACCGCCATCGATCGCCAAAACCCGGCGGACTAGCAAACCGAGGATGGAGAATTCGGAAACCGTCGATGGATTCTTCCGTAGGCACTCTTCGAAATCGTTGCCACCGTTCTGGCCCAACCGACGGTGCCCAGGGGACAGGTGCCACGACCGTTATGGGGACATCGTAGGCTTCTCGAAAAAGCCGTAACCGCTCCTTAACGAAAACGCCGTAGTGCGGCTCCTCCCGATTAGGGAAGACCATAGAAAGCACGAGGAGCCTCACGGCCGCCCCCTTTTCTCTGTCGTCCTTGAGGAACTCCGCATTGCGACTTCCGATCCACCAGGGCCACTCCGCAAAAAAGCATCTAGTGTCATGAGAAACCACAATTCACGCGAACGGTCCGCTCGCTCTGCAAAATGCTCGTCGGCGAGGCGTTGAAATCGATGGTGCTGTACCCAATCGAAAGATGGACCATTTTCTTCGGAGAGAATGCTTTGCAACTGATCGCGCAACCCCCCCCTCAGCCACCGACTCATCGGCAAGTGAAAACCCTGCTTTGGCCGATCCAGAACTGAATCGGACAACTTCCCTCGCAAGGACTGCCGAAAAAGTGTTTTTCCGGAACCTCCGTATAGTTTTGCCTCAACGGGGAGTCCACCAACGTAGTGGACAAAATCGGTGTCCAAAAGAGGCACCCTGACTTCCAAACTATGTGCCATCGACATGCGATCGACTTTCACCAAGATGTCGTCCTTCAACCACGTCGCCATATCCATCGCCAAGACTCTGTGCAGGGGATCGAGATCTGCGACCTTTGCCGCGGCCGGCTCAAATGCCTCACGCAGTGGTTCTGGAGACAAAACCTCCGGATGAAAAAGATGCCTAACTTCTTCTTCGGGGATTCGCGACATCGAAAAAATATACGCGTCGAGCCAGTCGCTCCCGAGGTTACGCAGGAATGTCGCTGCCCTGAGCGGTTTTGGCATCCATGGGCCCGAGGGCCACTGACGCCCCAATGGCCCGAGAATTCCGTGGCGTATCAACGCGGGGAGACGCCCGCGCCACTGCGCTTCCAGAACATCAAACCGCGTCCGCCGGTATCCCGCAAAGTTTTCATCGCCGCCATCTCCCGATAGGGCGACAGTGACATGCCGCCTCGCGCCCTGGCAAACCAACCAAGAAGGAGCCGCGGATGTATCAGAAAAAGGGCTCTCAAGATGCCATGCCAATCGGGGGAGAAGGTCGAGAAGTGCGGGGACAGCAGTTTCTTCGTGAAGCGTCACGCCGAGAGAAGAAGCCACCTCCCGCGCATAGGGCCGTTCGTCCATTCCGTCTTCTGATATCCCAACGCAGACCGCCTCCACAGGCCCAGAAGCCTGTTCGGACATTGCGGCGACAATCGCGGAACTGTCAATTCCCCCTGAAAGAAATGATCCAAGGGGAACCTCGCTCATAAGATGCCTTGAGACGGATCGCCCCAAGGCTTCCCACAAAGCCTGAGGGTCAGACGATTCTCGCCCGGGCTCAAATTGAACGGCGTGAAATCGCCCTCGGGAGACCTTTCCATCCCGCACACTCAACCACGTGCCCGGATCGAGGGACTCACAGCCTGCAAAAATGGTTGAAGGAGACAGAGTAAAGCCCATCGAGGCCACCTGCAGCAAACCTGTCGATGACAAATCAGGGCGCACTCCCAAAGCCGCAACAAGGCTCTTGAGTTCTGACCCGAAAAGCACTCCTTCAGCATCTTCCTTAATGAAGAGAGGTTTGATTCCGAACGGGTCCCGTGCGAGGTGCAATGAATGGTCGCGCCGATCCAAGAGAGCGAAGGCATACATCCCACGGATCCGACGGAGTGTCTCTTCGAGACCCCAAGTCAGATACCCGTGGACGATGACTTCCCCATCCGACCCTGTCGCAGGACGACACCCACTATCTGTGAGTTCCTTTCGTAATGACCTGTGGTTGTAGATTTCGCCATTGAAGATCAACGCGACATGTCCCCCTGTGTCTTTCAGAGGATTTTGTCCGCCCGCGACATCAATAATCGAGAGACGGCGATGCCCCAGCCCGACACCACCATCAAGGAGGAACCCCTGATCATCCGGGCCCCGATGGGTCAGAACGTCGGTCATCACCGAAAGCGTCTTCATATCCCAAGGTGACTTCCCTGGGCGAGTGGCAAATCCAGCGATACCACACATTTTATGGTGCCTCCGAGGCAATCAGACGTTGGTACAGGTCTATGTATTCCTCCACCATTCGAGAATGGGAAAACTTTTGTTCGTAGCGATATCGAGCGGCCTTACCCATTACTCGCCGCTGACTCACATCCCGCAGGAGAGACTCCATTCCATGGACAAGTGCCTCTTCTTCCCCCGGGGGCACCAAAATACCCGTCTCCCCATGGATAAGCACCTCTGAGATTCCACCGACGTCTGTGGCGACAGATGGCCGGCCCATGGCATGTGCTTCCACGAGGCTCAATGGTAGCCCCTCACGATGACTCGGAAGAACAAACAGATCCGCCGCCTCCAAAAGTTGCGGCACATCGTCTCTTTCGCCGAGAAAACAGACCGATTCTTGAAGCCCTTTCGACGCGGCCTTTTTTTTCAAGACGCCCTCAAGAGGCCCTTGCCCGGCAATGGCAAGAAGCGCCTCAGGCAAGGATCGGCGAACCTGGGCGAAAGCCTCGATGAGCCCATGGTGGTTTTTCACCTCTGTCAAACTGCCAACCGCCAAGACAATCGGGACATCACCCCACCCCATTTTTTTCCGACACTCTTTCCCCCGCGAAACCACGTGGCTTCGCGGGTCTGGGATTCCGTTGAGAATCGCCGTGATGCCTTCGGGGGGGAAACCCTCGTACCGCACAAGGTCCGCCATCAGACCACGACTCACAGCAACAGTGTGCGTCACCCGCTGAGCAAGCCAGCGATGGAGCAGCCTGTGACGCCATAGCCCTGGCATCTCCCGGTCATGCTCAGTGAAAAGCGTCGGAAGGGAAGTCAAGCGCCAAGCAGCTCTGCCACCATGAAACAAGGCCGTCACGTTGTGGCAATGAACCAGATCGAGGTCGTCCTGTTCAAAGTGTGCTGCCAATTCTCTCGCGTAGCCTCGCTGTACCCCGGGGAGGCGAGGAACATGGACATGGCGAATCTCGGCATCCTTGAGGTGCGCGACTAAGGGGCCGTCACCGTCAAAGGTGTAGACAACGGGAGTAAAAATCTCAGGATTCAACGCTCCCGCAAGTTGAACCACCATGGACTGCAGCCCCCCCACCTGCAGATCTGGCATGACATATCCCAGTCGCAGGTGTTTCACCCATGCCCTCCCCTCTCGAAGGGATCCCGGTGCCCCACTTGGATTTCATCCGCGACGGCCGGACGGATGTGCTTGTGATCATCCCAAGTGGATCTGTCGGTGAGGAGAACGATGGGGATAGCCGCAGCGATCGCAACGATTTGGTAGACGAGATCGAAATGAGCTCGATTCAGGAAAATCGCCCCCGAAATAAATCCCCAAAGTGCCACCTCCAACGCCTTGCAATAGGGCACAACCCAATCTTGACGCCCTCCCCTCGATTGGCGTGCGAGACGCCTCAGCAAGAACACCGTCGACATGACCATAAAAATATAGAGCAGGTAGGCAATCGACCCTGACTCAGCCCAAATCTGCAAATAACTGTTATGTGCCACCCGCCCATCCTTTCGCGCATCCTCAATGGAAAGTCCCGAAGGGATGAAATCGGCGTCGAGATAACGGTGATAGTCGTAGACCATATTTTCATAGCCGATCCCAAAAATCGGTTCCTGCCGAATCATGTTTGCCGCGACGAGCCAACTGAGAATCCGCCCCTGAGCCGAACTATCCATCTCTTCGATCGAGAACGAAATCGTTGATAGCCTCTCCTTGTACTCAGTGGGAAGCGTCAGGAACCCCACGATCGCAACAGCCACACCAACAGCAACCGCGACCACTTTGATTCGGCTCTTGAAAACGATCGCACTGAGAACCGTAGCCAAGGCAAGAAATCCCCCTCTCGACCCTGTCGCAACAACGGCGATCGCCGTCAGAGCAAAAGCCCCCAACATCCCGACTTTGACGAGCCACGCGTATTTCGCCTCGTCCACTGTTTTGGAAAGGTAGTACAGGAGAGGCATCGTCATCGCCATCGCCAGAGCGAAGTCATTGTTGTCACTGAGCATTCCCCCTGGACCTGTGAGCGTCTCCCGCCCCAAGAGAAACCACAGGCCGTTCTTCACCCCGTAAAACGCGAGGGCAAAGGTGATGCAGAGCAGAATCTGTCGAAGGCGATCTCGATTTGTCACAAAAGTCGCCGTCAAAAGAGCAATCAAGATGATCTTGACGAGGTCTGTGTAACGATCCAACTGGGCATCGAGTCGCAAAGTGTTACACAGAATTGACAGACCAATCATGGCCAGCAACATCACCATCGCCTTCATGCGACGGTCTTTCATATTCAAGGGCGCAAATTCCCAGAGGATCCACCCCAGGAGCGTGAACACAGCAATGAGTTGGGAGATCGGGAGAGCCTTTGCGAAACCCCAGGCAAGATCGTGCGTACGGTTGTAGGCCAGCCAAGTAAAAGCGAGCAAACCAAACCAAGGACGCAAGAAACACGCAGGCAAAACTCCAATAAAGAGGAGAAAAACCAGCATGTCACGCATCCGTCACCTCCCGGACAAGGGCTTCAAGGTGATCGAGGACAACATCCCAATCATGATGCTGACGAACATACTTCCTGCCTCGTTCTCCCATGGCATCCGCCACCTCGGGATTCTGCAGCATGGTGACCACGGCATCCGCGCGATCTTCAACACCGTCCGCAACCAAGTAATCCACCCCTTCCTCTCCGTCTAACGCTCGCGCGGACCAACTCGAAATGATCGTGGGACGACCAGCTACCATGGCTTCAAGAATCTTGGTGGGGATACCACGCCCCGCGTCGAGGGGCGCCACAAAAGTACGCAGGGATCCCAGCGCTTCGGGAAGATCAGCGACCTCTCCGGTCACCTCCACCTGGCCGGGGACCTGCAGGGCCCTCACCGATGAGGTCGGACAACGCCCAAATATTTTAAGGCTCGCCTCTGGCACGGTCTCACGAACCAGGGGGAGGACTTTTCGAGCGAGGTATTTTGCTGCCAGCACGTTGGGCGGATAATCCATCTGCCCTAAAAACCCGAGACACGGCCCGACCGAAGATGGCGGCGGAATGTCGACGAACCCTTCCCAAGGTGATCCATTCGTGAGCACTTGAAGGCGACGAGGTGTGGAGTGTTTTTGCAAGTCCGCTGCTTCTTGGGGAGTACTCACCAAGATAAGGTCCGCCGTCTCCGCCAGTTCAATTTCCCGTGGTAGAAGACGATGTGCTTCTGTCGCATAGAGCCAGGAGCGAATCCCCCGGCTTCTCGCGGACAAGGCCTCCCACTTCAAGGCGTCGACATCACACAGATCCATGATCTTGTGTCCAGCCTTTGCCCGCCTCCACCAGGGGCCGGTTCCGGAAGAAAAAGCGTACACCAGATCATAGTCATGGTTCCGAAGGCACTCGTCCATCGTGCGTTGAACCCGACGATCCCCAAACCAAGCCTCTGTCAGACTTCCACCCGTTAGCAAAGATAAACCGACTCGAGCAAATGCCGGCAGATGTCTTCTCGGGTAGATCCACACATCTCGACAAATCTTCGCGAGCCCTTCTTCGGCGATACGCGCATCTTCTCGGGAATCCGCAGGTGCGATTATGTCGACCGGGCCAAATCGAGCGAGAACCTTCAGGTGTCGAAAAGCGCGGAGTCGGTCCCCCTTGTCAGGAGGAAAGGGAGCGCGGTGCGCGAGAAATAAACTCTCCACGCTGGCCTCCCTAAGTGAGGGCCATCGACAGGTCGCGCAGCACTCGGCGCAATTCCTGGGGGAGAATATGCTGCTTATAGGCGTAGATGTAGAGAGCTGTACCGAGCACCACGAGAACGAGGCACATCGTGGCAATCGTAAGCGCCTGCTGAACAGTACGCGCCCGCGTATCGCGGACCGTAAGAATCATGTCTACTGCCCCGAGAACGGGCACCCCGAGTTGACGCCCAACCTCCTTCGCGGAACCAAACGAGACCCGTGTCACTTCACTCAGAATAGGTCCAATCGCCCCAAGCCCCAAACCAATGAGGAGAGCGACGGACATGATGACCGCTTTCATGGGAACGACGGGATCCTCGGCAGGCACCCCAAGGTCCAGAATTTCGAAAGGCCCCGACGCCATAAGGGTCGTCTCCCCCATTGATGAGTTCAGAAGATTTGCTGCACGAAGTTGTGCGACACGCTCACGAAGGGGCTGGATCTCTTCGCGAGATACCGAAAGTAACTGCTCCGCGACTTCGACTTCATGCTGAAGCCTCGCCTGTTCCAGCATGATCATCGGCAACCGAGACAGCCGGTCTTCGACGACGACTAATTCATCTTCGAGACTTTCAACAAGAACTCTCGCTTCCATTTCTTCGGCTTGGAACGCGAGGTATTCCTGTGCTTTTTCGTAGTACTTCGGATTCGTAATTGTCTCAAACCGTTCCTCCGGCTCCCCCCCCAGCGCTTCCAAGTTCGCACGAGCTGTCTCGACGTCCTTGGCGGCCTTTTGATAGCGCGCATGTTTCGAAGCATAGGCAACTTGCACCTGCTCTAATGCTGCTTGCATCTGCTGCAACACCGCCAGGGCCGCTGCCTGCTCAGGATTCGCAGGCGGAACGGGGCGAGTGATCTCCCTCTCCATCGTTGCTAACTCTGTTTCGAGGCGTTGCAAATTGTTTACCGCAGCATCATGCCCCGCCTTAGCCGAATTGAGGTCAATCATCCACTGGGCTCGCAGGTCATTGTTGACATCGGCTGTCATCAATGATGCGACGTCAAAATCTCGTTCAAACTTTTGCAGTGACTCCAAACCCGCGCGATAGGTTTGGTCTCTCTCCAACACGATCGCCTCAGCCCTCTCTTTTTGGTCTTCAAGACGCTTGCGATAGGTCTGGAGTGTCAATTCGATCCAGATATCTCGTAACCGATTCACAAAATCAGCGGCTTTATTTGGGGACGTCCAAGTAAACCCGAGAGTAATATTGTGAGCCCCTGTCACGTCGGCATCCATTTCAACAGAAAGGTTGTCCGCGATCTTCAGGGCGAGTTCACGACGTCGCGAGGGCTTGCCTGCAGTCTCCAGCCACTCAACCCACTGAAGTTCGTTGAGAACCATGTCGATCCGCTTGCGGGAGCGTAACTCGTTCTCCAGCGTCTTCAACTTGCGCGGGAGTGAGATGTCTTGCAGATCTCCAAGGATCGCGGAGTCATCAACAATGTGCCACTCACGCAACACAAACTGTGTACTCGACTCGTATTTATCTGGCCATGTCATCGCCACTGCCGCTCCGAAAATCGCGCACACCATCGCCGTAAAGGCAACACGAAGTACGTTACGGCGAACGGCGCGAACGAGATCCTGAAACGCTTCGCGGGGATCGGGAGCAGCCGGGTTTGGATCAGGTGGCGGGGTCATGGGGCATCTGCAGTCCGTTAGTTGCCAAAGTTATTTCCACCGAAACCCTTAACGCCCGCTGTCTCCTCACCAAAGCTCGTTCCGATTGACACCATGTTGTTCGCCGAGGTGATGAGATCAGTCAAAGGCTTAATAGGAGCCGCAAGTTTCTTCACAAAGAGCGTCATGTGGCCCACCCACGACGGCGTGAGAAACACAATGTCATTTTCGCGGATCTGTATGTTGTCCCGGGTCAGTCCTCGTTCGAGAATGTCGTCCAAATCACAGTGAATCACGAGAGGGTTCTCGGGATCACCTCGAATCACTTTGATGTCACTCGTATCGGTAAGAAGTGGGTCGTAGTTTGC
>JAZALG010000135.1:0-6328 GCA_036229545.1 Planctomycetota bacterium
TTTTGCCGGAGGCCAGATTCTGCTCAGAAGTTTTGACGTGGATGAGGATTCGGTCGTTTCGGGTCGGCCTCTGGAAAGACTTAAGGAAGACTATGCGGGGATCCCGTTTCTTGTGGCGTCGATCCAAAGAGACGGTCAGCACATTGTTCCCCGTGGTAGTGATGCCCTGGGGCCGGGAGATCGAGCTTTCATGTTGATGACGGAATCCTCACTTCCCGTTTTTCGGAAGATCGTTTCTGGAACGGACCGAGTCCAAAGGGTCGTGATCTACGGTGCGGAGCACCTCGGGATTGCCGTGGCTCAACGCCTTCAGGATCGGACTAATGTCGTTCTGATTGATGAAGAGAGTTCGCGTTGCCGGGCGGCAGCCGCGCTGCTCGACAAGACGCTCGTTCTCAACGGCTCTCCCAACGATCGGGACATTCAGGGGCAGGGGAGATTGTCCTCGGCGGACTTTTTTGTTTCCGCGGGAAGCAACGAGGAACACAACCTCATCTTGGCACTGCTCTCCAAAAAATACGGAGCGCGTCGGAACATCGTCGTGACAGCGGAGCCGGATCTGGCGACGCTCATCGAAAGTCTCAACATTGACGCGGTGATCAATCCCCGAATCACCATGGTGGGAAGGCTGCTCCGTTATGCGCGCGGGGGCCGGGTCCAGACGGTGCAGAAGATCGGAGATAACGCCGAGGTGGTGGAGATGGTGGTGCGACATGGTGCGCCGGCCATTGGCCATAGTCTTCGTGAACTTCACATGCCCAACGGTGCGTTGGTGGGGGCCATCATGCGGGACCATGAGGCCTTCATTCCGCATGGCGGGACCAAGGTGCACGAAGGCGATGTGGTGGTCGCTTTTGTCCTTTCGGGATTACGGAATCAGGTGGAAAGGCTTTTCGCTCGTCGTGGCGGGTTGTCCTTCTCTGAGGGGAGTGGCGAGGCGGAGGGGGCGGAGGTGAAATCGGCTCCCTCTGCAGGGGAGGAGCAGCAATCCGAATCAAACGATCCGAATCGAGAGCCCCTCGGGTGAGCTGGGGGCTTCGGAGGCTCTGATTCATGAATATCGGCGGTGTTCTTTACGTGCTTGGGAGACTGTGCACCCTTCTTGCCTGTCTTCTGGCGACGCCTCTTGTTCTCTGCCTGCAGGACGGCGGCCTGGGGACTGAAACGGCCAATGCCTTCATCGTTTCTGCAGCGGTGAGCCTTGGAATCGGATGGGCTCTTCGATTGTCGTTTGAATGGGAACCACAACAATTTGGTTTTGGTGAAGCCTTTGCCACGGTGACCTTCTCTTGGTTGGTGTTCACCGCTCTCGGTGCTCTTCCTTTCCTCATTACCAATCAGATTCCTTCCCTTCTTGACGCCTGTTTTGAGGTTTTGAGTGGATTTACGACGACAGGGGCTTCCATTCTTCCTGACCCCTCCATCCTGGATCGGCCTCTGTTGTTTTGGCGGGCTATGACCCATTGGATCGGTGGCATGGGGATTGTTGCCCTCTCCGTTGCGATTCTTCCCGCTCTTGGTGCAGGCGGTAACTTCCTTTTCCAGGCGGAGATGCCCGGCCCGGAAAACGAGAAGTTGCTTCCCCGCATTTCTTCTACGGCCAAATTGCTCTGGGGTGTGTACTTGGGTCTCACCATCGCCGAATTTGCCCTGCTATGGCTCTTCGGTATGACGCCTTTCGATGCGATTTGCCACACCTTTGCCACCGTGGCAACCGGTGGATTTGGGACGCGACCCGACTCCTTGGCGAGTTTCTCTCCAGCCATTCAGTGGACCGTCATCGTCTTCATGTTTCTAGCAGGGATTAATTTCGTCATGCACTTGGCTGTTCTGAGTGGCCGATGGAAAGCGATGCTGAAGAACACGGAAGTTCGGACTTACCTGAGCCTCATTCTTCTTGTGGCAGGGACCATCGCCTACGTTCTCGCCGACCATGGTATCGGCCCCACAGAAACGGAGCCGCTCCTCCGTGATTCTCTGTTCACCACGGTTGCCCTTCTGACATCCACGGGGTTCGTCACGGCGGACTTCGGGGTTTGGCCTCCAATTCTCCACCTGGTAATTCTCGGAACGATGTTCGTGGGGGCTTGCGCGGGATCGACGGGGGGTGGATCTAAGATTATTCGCCTCATTGTCGTGGTCAAAGCAGGGATCAGGGAAGTTCGCCAACTGCTCCGGCCGTCAGCGGTCTTTGTTGTCAAAGTTGGTCATCGCCCTGTGCCCGACGTGGTTGTCGGAAAGACGATTGGATATTACGTCCTGTATTTCGGATCCCTTGCCATCTTTTCCATGCTCCTCATGATCATCGGTCTGAATACCGAGACTTCTTTCTCCGCGATCTTGAGTTGCCTCTCCAACATTGGTCCTGGGCTCGGTGCTGTCGGCCCCACATCAAACTATGCCGCCCTTCCGGACCTTGGAAAGATCATCTGCATGTTCTGCATGCTCTTGGGTCGGCTGGAGTTTTACTCCGTCCTCGTTCTTCTCCTTCCCCTGGCATGGCGTCGCTGACCTCAGTCGGTTAGGTGGAAAAAACCGAGAGGTCTGTTCGCGAGGCTTTGAGCCCCAACTCGCCGTAGGCAGCACGCGCGGTTTCCCGCGCGGCATCATCGAGGATTTCGCCGTCGATGCCGAGGGCGTGAAACGTCTGGCGCCAGGAGCGAAACACATCGAAGAGCAGTCCGTGGAGATGCCGGAGGAGCCGCCGGAGATTGTCTCGGTCGGAGGAGGAAAAATCTGTCGCGGACAATACTCTTGCGAGGGGATGATGGCTGGTGTCGTCGAGAATCCGATTTGCCACGAGAGATCCCTGAGGGCCAGCGACATCAACGAAGAGCCGAACTGGGGCTCGACCCAGTTCAACCAGGACGGCGTAGACCGTGGCGATGAGTGAGGGGACATGCCCGCTCGTGCCAACTTCTCCCAACACGTTCATGAGTTCGCGAACGAGTTCGTCCTCCTCAATCCGTTCTTGTGCGGCCGGTCCGGCTTCTTCGGCCAAGAGATTCGCGAGATCGTGGAAGTGTGTGACGCTCTCTTCGAAAACGGCTGCCCAGGTGGGTTCTGCTGTACGAATGGCGATTTCTTCGCACATCTCAGCGGCGGAAAGATGAAGCCGATTGAGTAGGGCCCAGAGGTCTTGTTGACACTCTGGTGCATCGGGAGTCAGAAAGCCGAGTTGTTTCCAATCCATGAGTCCCATCCTAGTGTTCTATCCTCGGCACAGTAGAATCCGCGCCCATGCCATCACCTCGAAAAACTTCTCCAAAGCCTGCCCGGCCCCCTGAGCACAGACGGGAGATTTGGGTTGAGACGCAGGAGGGGCTTGACCGGTTGGCCGAGACTCTCAAAGGAGAGCCCGTGCTGGCCATCGACTGCGAGATGGACTCCATGTTTTCCTACAGGACAAACCTGTGCCTTCTCCAGGTGGGGTGGCCAGGGGGGGATGCCCTCATTGACACCCTGGTTGACCTAGATCTATCGACCCTTGGAGCCCTGTTTGCTGACGCGACGGTCGCCAAGGTGTTTCACGGCGGGGAAAATGACATCGGCATCCTCGCTTCTCAAAAGGGGCAGTCGTTTGAAAATATTTTTGACACCATGGCCGCGGCTCAGATCCTTGGGCACGAGGGCGTGGGGCTTGCCGCCTCCCTTGAACGACATTTTGAGGTGAGCGTCAGCAAGAAATTTCAGAAGGCGGATTGGCGTGTCCGTCCCCTGCCCAAGGAGCAGGCGGAATACGCCAGAACGGACGTGCAATATTTGATTTCGTTGCGAGAGATCCTTCTGTCCGACCTGAAGGCTATGGAGCGAGTTGATGAAGCTGAGAGTGAGTTCAATCGCATCAATAAGGCCTTCTTCAAAACGCAGCCCTTCAATCCTGATCAGTGGGTGCGGATCAAAGGCGCTCGAGAGCTTGAACCGCGACTGCGGGGGAGTCTGAAAGAACTGTATGTGGCGAGAGACGCGCTCGCCGAAACGCGAAACTGGGCTCCCTATCGCGTGTTACAAGAATGGGCACTCCTTGAGATCCTCCGTCGTCGACCGAAGACGGAAAAAGACCTTAAAAAGATCCGGGGTGTTTCTCGCAGGCTGTCTTCAACAGACTGCGAAACGTTGCTGGATGCCCTCCGAAAGGGTGCGAAAATTGGAGAGATTTCGCTTCCCGAGAACCGACGACGTAATGCCCCACGTGGTGGAGGGATCGGGGGGATGTCACCGGAACAACAGGTGTTTTTTGATGCCTTGAGGGAGTGGAGGAAGAAACGCGCTGAGGACCGGGGGGTGGAGGTGTCGCGGGTTGCAACGAACCTGATTCTTGCCGCAGTGAGTCGCGCACAACCCGCAGATATAAACGCGCTCGCAGATCTCCCGGAGATGGAGCCCTGGCGCTTGAAGGAATACGGGAAGGAAATCATGTCCGCGATGGTTGAGGCCAAAAAGAAGTGAGGCGCAACATGGGCCTCGTTATCGCGATTGTCGGGGCTGTCCTGATCTTTCGCTGGCAGGTGGATTCTGAGTCGGCGGTTGTTCTTCAGCGAGAAGCCGAAGAATTGCATGAGGCCGGCTCCCATAAGGAGTCTGCCGAGCGATACCGCGTTGCGGCCCTGGCGGCTGAGGAGGCGGGAGATACCACTCTCGCACTCGGGCTTCGAGCGCAGTCGGGGGTGTGTCTGAAAATGGACGGCCGTCCTGGCGAAGCGCTGGTTGTGATGGAGGCGGCGCTCAAAGAGGCCAAAGAACGGGGAGTGGCCCGCGTCGAGGGCCTTGCTTTGGGAAACCTTGCGCGAATACACGATCTCCTTGGTCAGGATGAGGAAGGGCTTGCCTACAGGGACGCTCTGGTGGAATTTGCGTTTCGAGTCGGTGATTCTCGGCTGGCGGTGTTGACCCTCGAACAAGCCGCTCTCGCTGCGGGTAATCGAGGAGACGGGGCAGGAAGCAAAGAACGACTTGAGAGAGCGCTCGCCCTCGATCCCCAATTGCAAGAAGGCGACAGGCGCACACCGGCTTTACTGCGCCAGAAAGCGGACCTGTTAGCGAAGGGGGGGGAGGACCTCGAAGCCATACTCCTTTGGTCAGACCCGGAGGTGGGAGGAACGGCAGTGGGCCAGGGGAGACAGGCCGAATTTTTTTCCACCCTGGGCCTGCATCAGGAGGCCGCAGATTTCGCGTGGCAGTCTGCCCTTGCTTTTGGGAGATCGGACGAACTGGGGGCGGAGAGGAAAAGAGATTTTGCCACTCTTCTTCACATCGAAGAGTTAGCCCGGGCAGGACTTGTTGCTCAGGCGCATGATCGGATCGATAAAATCTTGGAGAGCGGATCATGGGCTGGCCATAAGAAAGGTGGTCCATCAAGTTCCTTGCTTCCCTTTCAACTTGCAAAAGTACGGTTCGATCTCGCTTCTGATCGTCCTGAGGGTGTCGCGGAGAAGTTTGAGGCCCTAGAGGAGGCGGGGGCCGATCCCATTGAGTGCCAGATCCTGCGCGTTGTCGCTCTGATTCGAGAAGAAAGGTGGGACGAAGCTTGGAACGGCCTTGAAGGATTACCCCAGAACCAAGCGAAGGGTCTGCTGACCGGCTGGCTCCTGTTGCAGGGGGGGACCTCTGCACCGCCCTCTTCTGACGTAATGGGAAACTTGCAAATCGGCGATGGCATCCTGGATGGCTCTTTGGCGCAACTGCGCCGAGCGGTTCCTTTCCCCCTTCCTTCTGCAGCAATGGTCCGGATGGATGTGACCTTGCAGGAGGTGGGGCGGCTCAGGGCGGAGGGACAGGAGGAAGAGGCTCGTCAGCACCTCCAACAGGGTGTTGTTGAAGCTCTGCTTTGGCATGGTGTTGAACAAAGAGGCCGGGTCACCGGCCTTGCCCCTCAAGTTTTAACGAAGGACGAGCGAGGTGCGGTAGTCTCCTGGGTGGAAGGTGGGCTCCCAGAGGGCCACGCCTTGATGGTCGTCATCCCGGGGGAGCATGCCAGCTATGTGGTGCTTTGCCGTGGCGGATTTCCAGTGACCACCTTCCCTCTTCCTCCTCTCCAGTATCTTGAGATGCGGGAGTACGCCGTGATCGAGGCCCTGTTGACGGGAGATGTTGGCGACTGCATTGAAACTGGCTATGCCTACTACAAGACCCTCTTTCCTCCCGGGATGCGAGAGGACTTGCGGGGGATTTCTCATATCACTGCGATTCTTCCCGATGCGCTTTTTGGGGTGCCCTTGGGAGTCTTGGCAATTTCGCCCTCGGTGCCTAGCCAGCCCCCCGTGTGGTTCGTGTATGACCATGTTGTCTCGTATCTACCCCACGTTCTCGTCAAGGTGGGTTCTCCCTC
>JAZALG010000136.1:0-11815 GCA_036229545.1 Planctomycetota bacterium
GTTCAGTATCAGGCCGGATTTCTCAAGTGTTCGCTCTGTGTCCGTGCTCGTCACAATCCGTTTAGAAATCGCGCAATTCGCCGAGCCATAAAAGGCGAAGTCGATCTGTTGATTGCAGTCTCCGCACAGATGGCGGCGGCACTCCAAGCCAATGATTTAGGAGAGCCTCAGGTTGTCTTCAACGGGATTGCTCTGGGCGATGAGACTGTGCCAGCGAAACGTGTTGCTGACCTGCGGAAGAAGTTAGGGCTGGAGGGTCGAAAGGTTATTTTCCATGGGGGGCGTCTTGATCGCCTGAAAGGGAGCTTGGAATTGGTGGAAGCCCTCGAACAGGTTCGGCGAAGCGTTCCGGAAGCAGTTTTGCTAACTGTCGGAAATGCTCTTCCAGGCTTTGCGGAGGAAATCGATGCACTTGCCCAGCGATTAGGCATGACAAACGCTGTGATTCATGCGGGCTGGTTGACCGGAGAGGAATTGGATGCGGCGTATGCTCTCGCAGATGTCGTCGCAAGCCCGTCACTTTGTTTTGAATCGTTTGGCTTGATGAACCTGGAGGCCATGCGGGCCTCGAAACCCGTTGTGGCGTCTTTCTGGGGAGGGCCGAGTGATGTTGTCAGGGATGGGGTGACGGGTTATCTCGTTAATCCGCTGCAGATCGGAGTCATCGCAGACCGATTGACTCGGCTTCTTCAAGATCACGAATTTGCTCTGCAGATGGGGAGGGAAGGAAGAAAGCGGGCCGAGGAAAACTTTTCCGTTGGGGATCAGATCGCAAGAGTAGAGGAGCTCTTTGCAGACTGTCTGGCTGCTCGGGCCTCAACCCGTCACACTAATCTCACATGACGGACAAAAAAGAAAAACAGCATTGTCGCGTTCTCTTAGTCGTTGCTCGGGAAGCACCCCGACCGACTCAACTCGCAAATGGGGAACTCCCGAGGGTTCCGCCTTGTGAGGCTCTTGACATGGCTGGCAACCTTCTCGATCTCGGCGCTGAAGTGAGAGTGATCGATCAGCATGGAGAAAAACTGCCCGATCGAGTGGTTCGCCGCGAGGCCCGGCTTTGGAGGGCGAATATTGTTCTAATTTGGGCGGGGGGGAGTCCCCATGCAGACAATCCTCATCCTGATGTTAGTGGGCTCGCGCGGCTGCTCGGAGGGTGGATAGAAAAATCCAGGATCATAATTTGCGGCCCCTTGGCGACTCGGTATGGCTCAGAGTTAGTCAGTCGCTTTTCTATTGTCGAAGGCGCCCTTTCCGGTGGTGCGGGGACGGAATTGATCGAGAGACAGGCTGGAGAGGTCATCCCAGGGTTGTGCCGACTTGTGGACGGACTTGTCCAGATTGATCAGGGATTACCCACTCTTCCGAATGAAGCGCCGATGACCCCGTGGCATCTCGTTCCTCTAGAGTGCTATCCGACTTTGAGTGGGTGGAGGCGAAGAATCGAACTCGTGGCGGGCCCCGACCCGTCCACCGCCTTGAAGAGAGTCGCTCACGCGATTCGGCGGGGCGGTGCAGGCTTCGTGTCATTTCTTGACCGTGATTTAGCCAAGGACGAAACCGCCTTGGACGAGTTGTGCCGAGGAATGCGCACAGTCACTTGCGGTATCCCTTGGGTTTGCCGAGTGCGTTCGGATCACCTCACATCCCAATTGGCGGTGTCCCTCATGCTGGCGGGTTGCCAAGAAGTGCGCCTGGCGGCTCCTGGAGGGTGGGACGATGTAGCCCACGCACCCATGGATGACCCAGACCGGGCACGGCTCTCAAGGGGTGTCGATGTTGTCCGTGCGACCGGAATGTCGCCTGTGGTGGAATACGTTGTGGGACGCCCGGGGCACTCACTGGACATCTTGAGTGCATGGCGGCGCTGGATTGCAGATCGGCACATCGCCATCTTGCCTGTTGTGCGGGTACTCCATGCGGGGGATCGAGGCGAGGGAGAGCCCATCCTTGACGAAGCGCATGCACGAGCAGGTTGCTGGGACAATGAACTGAAGCCACGAGATGTGGAAAGGGCCGTCCGGGTCTTGAGATCTGGAAAGGCATCGGCGTCGGAGTTGTTGTGACCAGAGAGTGGAGCGTACGAGAGGGAAAGGTGAGCGATCTCGGCGCGCAGGCGACCTTATTCAATGAGTGTTTTGGCAAGGAGAAGGATGAAGCCACCTTTCGTTGGAAATACACCGACAATCCGGACGGGCCTGCAATTTGTCGGGTTGCCTGTGACCCCTCAGGCGAGGTCGTTGGGAGTTATGCTTACATGCCTCGTCGCTTTAGAAGAGATGGACTGCCTGTTGTTCTGATGCAGGCATCGGACGCGATGACCACTTTGACGTGGCGTGGGCGCAGGATCTTCAGCGGGCTTGATGACATCGTTTGCGAAGCGGCAGGAGAGTCCGGTCACGACTGGGCTTTTGCCTATTCTGGGCGCCTGTCATTTCGAGGTTTTTTGAGAAACGGTTGGAAGTGCCTTGGTTATGCGCGCCTGTTTCGGTGTCGATTCAAGAGTCGCCGGTCATTGCTTCGTCTTGGAAGAGTTGGCCCCCTTGTGGCTGCAGTGGCTGCGCCCATCCTGGATGTCGGACTCGGATGGAAGTGTCGGCGACGTCTTGCGGAGGTGGGAACCCTTGCCCGGATTGATCGGTTTGATGATGGCGTTGATGACTTGTTCGATGCGACGTGCCCTGCCATTGGGCTGGTCGGCGAACGATCCGCCGAGTGGCTTAATTGGCGTTACGTTGACACACCGACGAAGCGACAAGAGTGTTTTGGGTTATGGCGTGAAGGGAAGTTGGACGGATATTTTGTGGCTGAATTCCACGATGGGAACGGCTTTCTTGTCGACCATCTTGCAAGGACAGCAGAAGATCTCGCCCTACTTCTCGAAGTGTTCACGGCTATGGCGTGGGGTCGTGGGATGGAAGAGGCCACGGCGCTTCATTTTGATCACCATCCCGTGACGGACGCACTGTTGCGACTAGGATATAAACGGCCTTCCGGTCAGCGGAAATTTCGGGATGTTTTCCCGTGGATTGTCCGTTCTTGCCATGCCGCTTCTCCTGATATGGACCTTCAGATGGAACGGTGGCATGTTTCAGATGGGGACCGAGATGCTGAGCACATGTCTGTTTGAGAAGCGCAGGTGAAACACCAGGTCAAAAAAATCGCGCGACGCACCATCGCACTGTTCTTTTATTGGACAGGCTTGCGCGTGTTTTTTCGTGGGCAACGGGTCGGTGCCCCGATTTTGATGTTCCATAACGTGGGACATCTCCCCGCGACGGATTACCTCCCCGACCACATGAAAATCAGCGAAAAGAAACTCAAAAGGATTATTCGTCGTCTGACACGCTCGGGTTACCGGACAGTCACGGTGACGGATTTAACAGAATCGCTGTCCAAGGGAGAACTCCAGCGGGATGCCGTTGCACTGACTTTTGATGATGGCTATCGAGACAATCATGAGGTCCTCTTGCCGCTCCTACAGGAGACCGATGCGACGGCTACGGTTTTTGTTCAAACAGGACCGATGCGAGGGAACCTCAACTGGCTGCACCACTACTTCTGGGTTTTGGACCGCGTGGGGCCACATCGACTTGGGGAGTTGGTTGGTGAGAGGCTGGACAGGGCTCATCTCAAGGAGGATGTGCTTCATCTTGCAAGCGATGCGGTGGCGGCGGAATACGAATTGAAGCGTGTGTTGAAATATGACGTCCTTCCCGCGGAGCGAGACGCGCTTCTTGCGTCAGTTTTCAGTGAAATGGGAGGGGACGATGCGACCCTCGCTGCTGAGGTCTATCTTTCACCCGACGAATGTCGTGCGTTGGACCGATCTGGGGTTGAGGTGGGTGCTCACACGGTGAACCATCTCATCCTCTCGTCGCTGGATATCGAAGAACAGCGTCGGGAGATTGAAGGGAGTTTGCGCGACTTGGAATCATGGCTGGGTCATGGTGTTCCCGCATTCGCCTATCCCTATGGGAGAGAGTGGGATTACGACGACAAGACTTTGAAGGTTCTCGGAGAACTTGGGTTTCAAAGTGCTTTGACGGCCATGTCGGGGTTGAATACCCCTCAGACTCCTCCCCTCGAACTCAAACGATTTGCCGTGAATCAGGAAAGTTCTCTTGCTGAGCTTTTTTGCGAACTCGACGGTGTTTTTTGCTGGCTAGAAGAAAAAGGACTCCATCTTCGCCTTGGATGAGCGGACATTGGACTCTTCTGCTGTGATGGACATGACGCCCTAAGGTATCGTTCCGAGATCGGGCAGTGTTTCCGCTTGTCTTGGTTCCTCGATGGGAGGTCTTGGTGTACGCCCTTCGACAGTTGGCTCTACAGGGTTTTGGTGTTGCCTTTACGACGACCCTCATCTTGGTGCCGTTGTGCATCATGATTGCTCGACGATTCGGCATCGTCGATGTTCCGGGAGGCAGGAAGCAGCATTCACAGAGCACAGCACTCTTGGGTGGCGTGGCGGTTTTCTTCGGTTCCGTTGCAGGTGCTGTTGCCATGATTACCTCTGACGTCGAAATCAAAGGCTTTACCTGGGAGGCAGAGCAACTTCACCGGGTGATCGTGGGCTGCTCCATTATTTTCCTGGTGGGTCTCTTAGATGACTTCTTCAAGGACCGCATGCCCTTCCAACCGAAACTTGCTGGCCAAATCCTCGGGGTGCTTTACATCGCCTGGCCTTTGATGACCACCCTCTTTGAGGCGGGCGGACCGATTGGGCAGTGGCTCTATCTCATCTTCTTCATTTCATGGTTTCTCATGGTCATCAACTCGTTCAATTTTTCTGACAACATGAACGGGCTGATGTCGGGGTTGTCGGTTGTTTCCTTTATCGCGGCGATCTTTTATCTGGCGGACGATAACTCCATCCGCTCTATGTTGCTGAGCGTGTCTCTCGTGGGGGCCTTGCTGGGTTTCCTCCCGTTTAATTTTCCACGGGCAAAGATTTTCCTAGGCGACGCGGGGTCGATGTTTGTGGGATTCACGATGGCCTGGGTCATGCTGAATCTTTCCAAACGTTTTGGAAACGAAAGTCTTGGAACAGATCTTGGTCTGAACACTTTGATCCCCGCCGTGCTGATCATGGGTGTACCGCTTTTTGACGCGGCGTTTGTTGTTGTTATGCGGATGAAAGAAGGTCGGAAGGTGTATCTGGGTGATGACCAACACCTTTCCCATCGATTGGTCCGAGGTGGATTTTCTAACGCTGAGGCGGTGTTTATCCTTTGGGGGATCGGCGTGTTTCTCGCTGGCGTTGGAACTTTTGTCGTGCCGTGGGCTGAGCCTGTCTACCGATATCTCCTATTCATGGCGGGCCTTCTCGTCATGATCGTGTTTGCGACATGGGTCATGGCACTGGAGAAAGCACAGCTCGACGGAGGGCGTCGTGAATCCAGCTGAATTCGATCGAATGTTTGAGATCGAAGAGACGCACTGGTGGTATCGCGGCCGGCGGTCTCTTGTCCGTCATGCGCTTGATACCCACGTTCTGCCGAACAGGGGCGGGGGGGAGGAAGCCCTCGAGATTTTGGATGTGGCCTGTGCGACAGGAATGTCGTTTCGATTCCTCAATGACTACGGGAACATTCGAGGCGTTGACATCAGCGAGGAGACCATCGAGTACTGTGGAAGACGGGGGATTGACCGGATTGTGCGCGCGGACGCAGTGCACCTTCCCTTCGGCGAAGAGTCCTTTGATGTGGTTTTGGCGCTGGATGCCTTTGAGCACTTTGATGACGATAAACTCGCGATGTCCGAGTCATACCGTGTCCTGCGTCCTGGGGGGGTGCTCGTGGTGACGGTTCCCGCGTTTATGATTCTCTGGTCACCGCATGATGACGCGTATCACCACAAGCGTCGTTATCGTCGGCCACAATTGAGAAAACGCCTCCTGGCGGCAGGGTTCGACGTGGAGCGCATGAGTTACAGCACCATGTCTTTGTTTCCTCCCGTCCTCGCACTCCGCACATTGCGGCGGCTAGTGGTGAAGGAGGAGACAGAGGTCGCTTCCGATTTCGCTCTTTCTTTTCCGCGCCCAATTGAAGCGCTGGCAGATTTCGTCACGCGCCTTGAGCTCGCCGTTGAGAGGAAGGTCGATCTTCCCTTTGGCGTCTCGTTATTTGGCGTTGTGAGGAAACCTGCCAGCTGATCCTTAATCAATCACAGAGTGCCGTCGGCCTGACCCAGGCCGTTGGCTTCGAGGTAGATGGCCAGGAAGTGTTGCACATCCAGGCGTCCTTCAATCTTGTACATGTCCGTGTCGTATGACCCGTGATCCTGGTGGGAGGCCGCTTCGAGTTGCTCGACGCCCTTCTCCAGGTAGGCCATGTCTCCGGTGTCCAAGTAGGCTTCGCCGACACCCAGAAGAATCGGGTGGCTGTGGTTGGTCCACTTGTACACGGTCTGGGTCTTGATGCCGTAGCTGTACACCATCTGGCGGGTTGTGGGGTCAGCCTGGAAGGGAAGGAGCTCTTCCCTCGTGTAGAAGGCCAGGTCGCGGAGACGGCCACGTGCCTGCTGTCCCTCGGCATCTTCGATTCCCAGCACCCTGGAGGCATGGTACATGGCCAGGGGGCCGAGGCTCGACGTGAAGAAGCCACGGGTAATGTAGGGCTCGATGAACTGGCCGGCGATTTCACCTTCAATCTGTTCGCTCTTGCACTGTTTGTGGTTGGCGAAGTAGCGTCGGGCGCCGGTGTCACTGGCGAAGGTTTCCCATCCCCAGCCTTCGTTAGCAGACTGGATATCGATCACCTGGCTGTTGTTGAACTGCACCCGCTCGCGGAGTTCGTTGAGCAGGACAGGCGAGCCGGTGAACTCCTGGACGATGGCCAGGGCCCGGAGTCCCTGGTACATGCCACGCTCATTCGATGCGACCCAGAGGTCTTCCAGGATTTCTGCTTCATCATTCAGGGCGTCTAAGAAGCGTTGATCTCCGGTGAGATGGTAGGCGGCGATGATGCCTTCCATGTAGCGGTGCTCGGAGTCTCCGTCGGTTCCCTTGGTGTGGGGAATCTCGTCGTTGCTTGCTCCTGGATCTTCGCTGATGTGGAAATCATCGCTGCGCATGATCTGCCACTCGGACTTGTAGAGTGCCAGGTCGAGGGCTTCGAGGTACATCCCACCAAAGCCGTGGCGCAGGAATTCGCCGACGAGCTGCTTTTCGATGCCGGCCCGGTTGTTATCGAGTCCGGTGGTGTGGGCGCCGAGGAAGCGGGTGACGTGCAACTTGTCGTTCTTCAGATCCACGGTGTAGGGGGTGCCGTCGGCGTCCGTCAGGCCCATGGCCTGATAAGCGAGGTTCTGCTCATCGAGGGTCAGGAGGCGGTAGGCGAAGACGCCTGCACGGTCGTAATGGTCGTAGTCCGCTGCACGGCCAACGAGGGGGTTGTCGAGGCGAAGGGCGGCAGCCTGTCCGTCCACTTCGGTGCGACTGAAGGAGAAGGTCGCGGTGCGGCTTTCATGTTGTCTCCAGATGAAGGTGTAGCCAGCCGCGTTTCTCGGAGTGAAGATCCCGGCAGTGACTGTGCCATCGGAAGCACCTTCGAGGGCTGCCGGCCAGAAAGAAGCCATGTTCTTGATGGCGACGCCGATCGAGGCTTCAGTTCCTGTGAGCGTCATCCAACCATGTGTCGGATAGGCGTCACGGTCGCCGAGTTCATGGACGACGCTGTCATTTACGCGAAGCTCGTAGCCTTCATCCTCGAGAGTCTGACCGTCGATCTTCGGGATGTGGGGTGCATAGTTTTTGCCGTTACCCAGGACGCCGAGAGTCGACTCGTCCGTGAATCCCTGGTACAGCGAAGCTTGGCCGTCTTCGGCCAAGACGAACTCCTGAGCGCCTGTCTCGGTGTTGAAGGAAGCGGTCATGTCGCCGTTGCCGAGTTGCCCGACGATGTCGAGGCTCAAGCCACCGAGGCGCACGTGCTGCGGGCGATCGATGGATGCGTTGCGAACGGTGAAGGTCGCTTCGATGTCCCGGCTCTTGGCGCGGGCCGTTAAGCGACAGGTGAAGTTGATAACGGCTTGACCAGCGCTGTCGGCGAGAGCGCCGTCCGTGCGAGTCGTGGCGCGCGCCGGTCCATTGCTTTCGATGACCGTGACAGAGTCGATCACCTGGAGAGATTCTCCGTTCTCGGCGATGGCGGTGATTCCAGCGGATTCCTCTGGAGAGACAACTTCCAATCCGTCGACAACCACCCGTTGGAGAAGGTCGAATGCTTCCGATGTGGAGACTTCAGCTTGCAGGGGGCCTGTGTTGAAGCGGATGAGGCCCTCTTCGGTCACGGCGATGTCATCGGCGTCGACTTTGCCTTCACCGTCGGTGGTCAGAGTTATGCCGCTGTTGATTTCTTCGGCGGTGACGTTCGCGAGAAGGTCAACGAGTGCCCACTTGACCGAGCCGTCTTCCCATGAAGAAAGGGTAGAAACTTGCCAGGTGCTTGAGCCTTCAACCTGCAACGCTGGCCGGCCGTCGACCTCTTCGATTTGTCCCATGGGGAAGGGGAGACCGAAGGTGGCCATCTCGTCGGAGCGGTCTCTTCCTTCGTCATCTTTGTCGAGGGCTTCTTGCACGAGGAGGGGGAAGTCAAGATCGAGTGTGCTGGAGTTATTTCCGCTTGAGACGGATCCAGAGTGTCCGTGCGCGGACGGAAGAATCGGTGCCGGAGCTTCGAACATCTCGCTCGAGTGCGTGAACTTGGGGGTGCTCTTCTTTGGTGCAGCGGTCACGACCGGAGCAGACTTGGGTGACTTCGGAGCAGAAGGAGCGGAAGGAACGCCAGCGAGTGTGAGAACCACACCCAGTGCGACGGCTGCCCCCGCGGCAGGAAGAGATCTACGTCCACGAGACATTGCAGTCCCCAAACCAGGATTCCCCGATGTGGAAGAGATGTCGGAATACTTAGGTGATGAGTTGATGTTTTTATTGGTCTTCTTCATGGGAAACCCCCTTTTTGTGTGATTGATGCTGCAAAAGACGGAGAAAAATAGGGGTTCCTGCCTAGATGAGGGGTAGCGTCATGGTTTCGCCATAAGTCTGTGGCAACTTCTACGCGTTGCTGGAATGAAGGGGCGAGACAGGGTGCTTTTTAGTGCTAATCTGAGGGCATATGGACGTTTTGTTGATTAATCCACCGTCTCCACCACGCCAAAGGGTCAGTCGTGGCCTGATGGGCGGATTTGGCATGGTGGTAGGAGAAGGGCTGTGTTATCCCCCCCTGGATCTGATGTATATGGGGGCCATTCTTGAACAGAACGGCCATTCTGTGCGGATTATCGATGGGGAAGGGCTTGATCTCACTCCTGAGGCCGTCTTAGAGGAGGTGAAAGCACCATTTCCCAGCCTCATCGGGCTTGCCACGTCGAGTACAACACTTGAACTTGATCTTGCGCTCGTGGACCGACTTAAAGGGCAGGCCAAAGATGCCATCGTTTTTATTACGGGCAGCCAGGGGTCAAAAGTGCCGGATTTGGCCCTTGAGCAGTCGACTGTGGATGCTGTGATCCGAGGTGAGCCAGAAATCACGGCCTTGGAGATGGCGCAAGCGATTGAAAAGGGCGGGGATCCTTTGGCCGTCAACGGTCTTTCCATACGTCGAAACGGTGTTTTTGAGCACAACGAGGATCGACCGATGTTGGAAGGAGATGCGCTTGATGCATTGCCTTTCCCCAGCAGGCACTTGATCGCAACCGAGTTGTACGGCATTCCGACAATGGACGGACCCATGCAAACCGTGCAAAGCAGCCGTGGTTGTCCAATTAACTGCACCTACTGTGGGTATGTCGTCGCACAAGGAATCCCTTGGCGTGGGCGATCTGCACAGAACGTCTTCGATGAACTGGTTGAAATCGTCAATACCCACGGTGTGCATAACGTGGTTTTCCGTGATCCGCTCTTTGCGTGCAGGAAGGATCGGGTCAAAGAACTCTGCAGCATGATCGAAGAGGTGAATCTGGATGTGAAATGGCAGTGTGAGACGGCCATAAAAACACTGGATGAGGACACGATTGCGGCAATGTCTCGTGGTGGTTGCGTCTCGATTTCATTTGGGATTGAGTCGGGTAATGAAGAGATGCAACAGAAGTACAGCCGGGGAAAGATTAAATCGCACGAACATGCCAAAGATGTTGTGGATGCCTGTAAACGCTACGGGATCGCAACGCGGGGCTTCTTCATGATCGGTTTTCCAGAAGAAACCCCGGTAATGGCCGAGGAAACGATACGTCTCGCGGTCTATCTCAACGCCGACACCGTCCAGTTTACGGCGGTCACCCCTTATCCCGACACCAAGCTGTACAACGACAGCAAGGGCGATAGCGAGTTTGATTTTTCGCGTTTTACAGGAACGACACCGGTTGGTGTAGCCCAGGCTATGACGGGAGAACAGGTTTCGAAGGCTATTCGTAGGGGGTATCGGCGCTTCTATATCAGGCCGTCCCGCTTGCTGCGTGAATTGCGACGGCCCCAATTGCTCTTCCAGAGAATTCGGCGATATGTTGGTCTCGTTGGTGAAGCATCGAGCGAGGTGTAATCCTAGCGCTCATCGGTCGGTGCTTGTGGCGGGGGACTCGGTTGGGCAAAGTCTCTTAGGCAGGCTTTAAATCGAGTGGGTTTTCTTTGGAGGGCAGCGTGTTGAGTTCTCAGCCTCCGCGCATCTTGAGCGGCGTTCAGCCCAGCGGAAAGTTGCACCTCGGGAATTACTTCGGGGCGATTCGTCAGCACATTGCGTTGCAGGAAAAAGGAGAAGCCTTCTATTTCATCGCGGATTATCACGCCCTGACAACGATTCAGGACGCGGATCAGCACCGAAGTTTGGTTCACGACGTGGCGCTAGATTACCTTGCCCTTGGATTGGATCGGGAGAAGGCTACTTTTTTTCGGCAATCCGACGTCCCAGAGGTGACCGAACTCGCTTGGTTTCTCGCGACTGTGACGGGCATGGGCTTGCTTGAGCGGGCTCACAGTTACAAAGACAAAGTCGCTCGAGGCATCAAGTCCAAGGTGGGGCTCTTTTTCTATCCGGTACTGATGGCCGCGGACATCCTTGCGTATCGATCAGATCTTGTTCCTGTCGGTAAAGACCAAGTTCAGCACATCGAAATGGCCCAGGACATGGCCGAGCACTTTCATCACGCCTTTGGCCAGAAAGTTTTCAGGAGACCCGAGGCACACCTTGCTGGCGAGGCGGCGGTCGTGCTGGGAACAGATGGCCAGAAGATGTCCAAGTCCTATGAGAATACGATTGAAATATTTTCGGAAGGGAAACCTCTTCAGAAAGCCGTGATGTCCATTGTGACGGACAGCCGAGGGGTCGATGAACCCAAGGATCCTGATGATTGCCCGGTGTACCAACTGTATTGCCTAATTGCCGAGCCTGAAGAAGCGGAGGAAATGGCGAGCGCTCTCCGGGGTGGCGGTTACGGCTACGGTGATGCGAAGAAGACTCTTCTCACAGCGATTGAGAGTCGCTTGTCTGAAGCGCGGGAGCGGCGTCGAGAACTCGAAAGTCGGCCTGACGATGTTGAGGCTGTTCTGGCAGAAGGCGGTCGTCGAGCGCGGGAGGAAGCCCGTGCCGTTTTGGGGGAAGTCCGCGAGGCTGTTGGGATGGCTGGTGCTCCCATCGCGGACATTTCTTTGTGATCCTTGTCGTTCAGCGGGTGTCGCGGGCGGAGGTCCGTGTGGGGGATCGAAGCGTGGCGGGAATCAAGAGCGGCCTATGCGTGCTCTGCTGCGCTTTGGAGGGCGACAAAGAGGAAAACGTCCGGTGGCTCGCGGACAAGACTGTTGATTTGCGTATTTTTCCAG
>JAZALG010000137.1:0-12215 GCA_036229545.1 Planctomycetota bacterium
GACGCCCTTTTAGACCACCCCCAACTCGATCCCATCCAAAGGGAGACGTCAGGGGATCACTGGACTCTCCTCCTCGATGATCCGGCCTTCGCGGTCATGCGAGCCCGGCCGGACCACACCCTCTCCCTGCAGCCGCGTCACCGGTTCTGTACCCTCACGGTCCTGGCAGGACAGGGCCATCTCGCTCAAGGAGACACCACCCTCCCTCTCGTTCCGGGGGATACAGCGCTCGTGCTCGCTGAAGTGTCCATCGAGGGAGATGGGCTCGATCTCCTGGCCATTCAGCCCACAAACTAAAGCCCACCCAGAGATCGGCTCCGTGACCGACACACCCCGACAACGCCTTCACAAATTCATGGCCCGCTGTGGCGCCGGGTCACGCCGCCAATGCGAAGAGTTCATCGCTCAAGAGCGGGTCAAGGTCAACGGCGAGACGATCACACGCCCTGGGTCCCTCGTAGACCCAAAATCCGATCACGTGAAATTCGATGGAACCCTCCTCAGGCCCGAGCCGATCTTCCATTTCCTCCTGAACAAACCCCGCGGAGTCGTCTGTTCTTCACGGGGCGCGCCACGGGCCATCGACTACGCCCCTGAGCACGCCCAGTCCCTCCGACTTTTTACGATCGGCCGACTCGACGTCGCCAGCGAGGGGGCTTTGATTCTGACCAATGACGGAGACCTGACTCATCTCGTCAGCCATCCCCGGTTCGAAGTGAGCAAGACCTACAGAGTGGAGGTGGACGGCCACCCCACCCAAGAGGCCCTCACCCGCATGCGGAAGGGGGTCTGGCTTTCGGAGGGCAAGACCGGCGGGGCGAAGGTCAACGTCACCAAGCGCACAGCCACCCGCACCCTCTTAGTTGTGAAACTCAAAGAAGGGCGACATCGAGAGGTACGTCGAGTCTGCGCCCGCCTGGGACACAAGGTGCGCCGCCTCGTCCGAACTCATGTCGGCACCGTTGCTCTTGGCAGCCTCGCCGTCGGGCAGGTCCGCCCCCTCTCCTCCACAGAAATCAAGAACCTGCGCAGTTCAGCTCGCACGGTCATCCGTCTTGGAACCACGCCCAAGGCCATGGTGGTCTCTCGAGCCCAGCGCCGACACAGAGGCGGACCGGGCAGACGACGGGGGCCCGGCCAACGAAAGAAAAAGGGGGGAACACCCCGGCAATCCCAGCGCAAAGGCTAGGGGAAGCTACTGCGGGCCGGTTCCCTTGGCGAGAAGTCGCTCAAGGGTCAAACGCCAGGGGTGATCCTGGCCGATCTCCTCGAGCCGCCGCTGCCCCAGAGCCAGGGCGTCCGCCCTCCGCTCCAGCATCCCCAGGATCAGGGACTCGTCGGGTGGAAGGAACCCTCCTCCTGCGATGTCGCGGGCTTCGATCAGGATCTTCCTCGCCTCGGCGTCGTGACCGTTGCGGGTCAAGGCCGATCCATAGTGGAGGAGAACGGTTTGGTTGATCGGGTCGGCCTCATGAGCCGCCTCAAGAACATGAAGAGCCTCTGTGTCCGCGGCGAAGTGCAAAAGAAGGCCCCCGTAACTCCCGGAGATGACAGGGTCGGGGTAGATGAAGTGGGCCTCCTGCAGCAGAGCTCCCGCCTCTTCATCTCGCCTCTCCTGCAAATGCTGACTGGCCCGGTCCAAGAGCGCCGTCCGCAGAGAAAGATGACGGGGGAAGGCCTTCCACCCGTGCAACAGAGCCCCGTCCACGCGACGATGCAGACCATCCTTCTGGACAGGGAGCAGAGCGTCCGCTTCGGCATGGGCGAAGTCAGCCAGGCTCGCCTGAACATCGAGCAGAACCTGGAGCGCCGCGGCTCTCGCCGCGAACTCCACCCCCATTTGCCGCTCCTCCTGATTGGACACGGGACGCCGAGTGAGATCCGCCGGCGTCAGAGGCTGCACCAGATCTGAGAGAAGCCTCAAATTGGTAGCGGCGATGCGCGGCTCATCGCGATGGCCATGAAGACTCAGCAGTTCTGGGTGGGGTCGATCAAGGGTCGCAAGGGGTGCGTCGGAAAATCTCTCCGAGAGAGCCCACCGCTCGCTGACATGAAGGTCGTAGACCTCGACCGCCGCATTCGGGCCCATGGGGAGATACTGCCTGGACAACAGCGCGTTGATGGTCTCCCCGTCCGGAATCCCCTCCACCATTCCCCCGACCAATGCCACGAGGGGCTGTGGGGAAAGGGGCTGGTTGATGAACAGCCGGCCATCGGGAAAGACCTCGATAAAACTCCGAACGACCGAGCCAAACGCATCCCAGGGCATCTGGTGCAGGGGAAGCCACTGGACAAAGACCCCCTTCTCCCGCAGAGCTCGGCGCACGTGGCGAAGATTCTCGACGGCGAAAAGAGCTCCGGCCCCGCTAAACCAAGGAATGAAGAGATCTCCCACGATCAGGTCGTATTCCGAAGGGTGGGTGGCCACCCATTCTCGGGCATCGGCGTGGTGCACGGCCGGCATCCCTCCCGGCGGAGACGCCTCAGGGAGGAAGGGGAGGGGCAGATTCATGGCGAGGATGTCCCCGTTTCGTTCAATGGCATCGACCCGAGCCTCTGTCGTTGACGCCAGGCCCGCCAGGGTCTGTCCCCGCCCCACCCCCAGCAGCAGGGCCCGCTCGGCAGTGGGATGCATGGCCGCGGCCACCCGCCCCATACGCTGCTCGATGTACGACAGGGCAGATCCTCCCAGCCCGAACCGGTTGTCCAATTTCAGACGCTCATCCCCGGTCGTCGTCCTGACCAGGCTGACGACCCCCCAGGGACCCTCCCTCTGCTCAATGAGAGTCACCTCTTCAGGCGAGGCCTTCCACGGAAGGTCGAAGCCCGGGAGAAAGGCCATCTGCCAGCCCAGGGCGAACACGGCCAGCCCAAAGAGCGAAGCGGACATGCGCCCGGGAGGAGCCACTTCCGTCAATTGCCCTGGAGACCGCACTGCATGGCTGGCGGCCACGAGAACGGCGCAGGCCAGCGCTGCTAAGGAAAGCAGGAGGAAAGCCTTATCGGTTCCTATGGAAAAATGCACGGAAAGGAACTGGGTATAAGCCAGCCCCCCCAAAAGCCCCCCCAGCGTGGACAGGGCCGCCAGATCCCCCACCCACGAACCGAAAGCTGCCTTTCTGCGCACCTTGGCCCGGGCGGCCGCCGTGACCACCGACCCCGCGCCGCAGCCTAAGAGCCCCGAAAGGAGCAGGGACCAGAAAGGATCGGGAGACATATCCATCGAAGGCAAGGCGAGGATCGGCAGGCCGAGGGCAAGGCCGCCCAGGGCCAGGAGAAAGGCCACCGCAAGGCGGGGTGTCGCCTGGAGGGGAAGAATCGCAAGAAGTCCGGCCCCCACGGCCATGCCGACATGAAGCCCGCCGAGGATCTCGGTCGTCGTCGCGACAGAGTTGCCATGGACCTGCGCCGCGAGACGAAGGAGGGCCAATTGGCCGGCCACAAGCACAAATCCAGCGACCAAGGCCGCGACCAGATAGACGAAGGCTCTTCTTTTGGGCCCATCGGTCTCTTCGAAAGGAGCCTCTTCGCTCGAGGGGAAAGGCGGGGAAAGGGAAAGAAACCCGATCCACCCCGCCGACAGCCCCAAAGCCAGCGATCCGGCCATGGCCCCGCCGCCGAGGCCACCGCCGAGGATGAAAGGCCAGACAGAGCAGGCGCAGGCCCCGCCCAGCGCCATCGTCGCCGCCGTGAACCCCGTGGCCCGGGACGGAGACAGCCCATCTTCTCGACGAACACGAGAAATAAAGGGGAGACCGCCGCCCACCAAGAAGGCGACGAGGAGGACCGGAGCGCTCCCGGCCCACAATCGGTCGAACATCCCCGTCGGGGGTGCTTCTCTGGCGAGAGACCCAAACCATCCCGGGGCAGCGAAGGCAAACAGTGCGCCAAGTCCCAGCCACAGGGCTGCCACCCGAAGGGGGGATGGCGTCTGGTCGGCCACGCGGCCCGAGACGAGCGAGCCAAGGGCCCAGGCGAAGAGAAAAGCACTGACCACCAACGTGGCCGCGGGCAGGGTGCCGGGCAGAAGAGCCGAAGAAGTTCGAAGAGCCTGCAACTCCACGATGAGGCTTCCGAACCCCGCAGCGAAGGCCGAGAGAAGTGAGAGGGTGGCGCGGTTCATGGGTCGGTGCCCTCTTCGGGCAGGAGCGCTCCGACCAGATGGAGAGATCCCGTCACCAACACCAGCCCTTTCTTCCCAGACTCTTCCTTGGCACGGGCCAGGGCTGTCACAGGATCCGCCTCGACGACGGCTCTTTGGAGACTCGAGGCGATCGATTCGGGATCGACCCCTCGCGGACCGGGGGGACGGGTGAGGATGACCTTCTCGGCGACCGATTCGAGGGCCATAGCCATCTCAGCGGCGGATCGACCAGACGTCGCTCCGAAAACCAGGCGAGACGCGGCGCCTTCGCCCAGACTCCGAGCCAACTGCCTTGTGGCGGCGAGGGTATGGGCTCCGTCAAAGAGCACCTGGCCCACCCTCTCCATGCGCCCCGGCAGAGAGACCTGCTTCAAGGCAGAGTCCCACCCACGGGGTGGAGAGGAAAGCCGTCCGTCAGACACCAGCTGCTCTAGAGCGGCCACCGCGAGGGACCGGTTGGCCTCCCCGACGTCGTCCGCTCCCTTTGAAACGACGAAGAGGGGACATCCTTCTTCTTGCGCCCTCGCTTCGACGACCGCGAGGGCCTTATCGGGCACTCCCGGCCCCACGACCATGGGAACGCCCCTGCGCAGGATGCCCGCCTTCTCCTTGGCGATCGCCTCGATGGTATCTCCGAGGATGGCGGTGTGTTCGAGGCTGACGGTGGTGAGAACGCACAGATCCGCGGGCATGGCCCGGGTGGAATCCAACCGACCGCCGAGTCCCGCCTCCCAGACCACTCCCTCCACTCCTCGACGGGCAAAAACCCGCTGAGCGACCGCCGTTAGCGCCTCGAACCAGGTCGGTTTCTCCTCTGTGACCGCGCCGAGGACCTCGGCAACCCCCTCGGCCAAAAAGTCATCCTCCACGAAGGCGCCGTCGACCCTGATCCGCTCTTTGGAATCTTTGAGGTGTGGAGAGGTGAAGGTGCCCGTGAGAAGTCCCGCCGACTGAAGCCCGGCGGCAAGAAACTCGGTGGTCGTGCTCTTTCCTTCCGAGCCGGCCACGTGAATCGAGAGGCGGGGAGGGTCCAGGGGCGGAAGAGCCTCTAAAAGCCGTTCCATCCGACTCAGATCGACCGGAATCTGCCCCGCATGGAAGGTGTTGCTCCGCTCAAGATCCAAAAGCCCCTCCAATCCCACGAAGGGATGGACAGATACCTTCTGAGTCCTTGTGGCAGATGCAGTCACGGGCTTCATGGGTGATTACTATAATCACCCACCATGCGACCCTTCATCGGACTTACCTGCAGCGCTGAAGAAGACGGATTCCCTGTGGTCCGTCCAGCCTACGTCCAAGCCGTCCACAAGGCGGGAGGACGGCCTGTGCCCCTCCCCTTTGCGCGAGACACCCGTGACGCCCAGGAACTCCTGGAAGGCCTCTCGGGGCTGATCCTGACCGGGAGCGAGGATCTCGACCCCTCTCTGTGGGGAGAGACCCTCCACCCCGAGGTGACTCTCATGCATCCCAACCGCCAAGAAAGCGAATTGTCTTTCTGCAAGGTCGTTTTGGACTACGACCTCCCCGTCCTCGCGGTGTGCGGCGGCATGCAAACCTTGAACGTCGTCGCCGGCGGCACCCTCCACCAGCACCTCCCCGACCGGGAGGAAGAGACCCTTGAACACCGTGACCCGGAACTTCTTCTCCGCCACGAGGTTCTCGTGGAATCGGGGACACGGCTCGAAGGCCTGGTGGGATCCCACCTGGAAACCAACAGCAACCATCACCAGGCCGTCGCCAAGCTCGCCCCTGGGTTCATTCCCGCCGCCCACAGCAGCGACGGGGTCATCGAGGCCTTCGAGCACCCGGGACGGTGGATCGTGGCGGTCGAGTGGCACCCCGAGCGCATGATCGACGACCCTCTCCAGGCTGAGTTGTTCGGAGCCCTGGTGGACGAGGCGATGCAAAGGCAGGCCGGCCCTTCTGTGGGCGGCCCCGTCTAAATCGTGGACAAGAACCGGATCCGCCAGGCGGCCACGGGCAGGGCGAGCGGCGCCGCGACCGCTGAGAAGCGGCGCATCCTCTTTTACTCCGTCCTGATCGCCGTCCTGGCCATCGCTCTTTTCCGCCAGCAGTCCGGCCGGCGTTCTGTGGATACCGGGACGACAATTCCCAGCGGCTGGTCCGATGAGCCCGTCGTCCGGGAGCCTCTGGCCACCGTCGATCCGTCTCTCCTCGCTTCGGTCCGGGATGGGACCGCCAACGAGCGGGCCTTTCTCGAGCCACAGGCCAAGGAGCACCTCGTCCATCAGGCCGGACTCCTCGTCTGGGGGGACCTGCAACAGATGGGACTGAGGGAGGCCACCTGGACAGGGTTGGTCAACGATTCGGCCAGTTTCCGCGGCGACCCGGTCTTCATGATCGGGACTTTGGCCTGGCTCGACTCCAAGAGCGAAGCCTGGCCCCCTGAACACCGGGCCGAGGTCCTCGACCAGGAGGGGAAGAGTTGGAACCTGCTGTTCGGGGTCGAGCCCGAAGGGCTGAAAGCCGGCGACGTGGTGAAGGTGGAGGGGTTCTTTCTCAAGCATCACGACATGTTCCGTCCCGATAGGACCTTTTCTTCAGGACCGCTGGTCATCGGCGAGGAGTTGAGAGCCTCCTTCTTCCGAATCGATCCGGTCACTGAACTGCCCGAGAAGGAACTCCAGGGCGTCAGAGACGTGGACCTCGCATCGGCCAGCAGACCCCTCGACGACCCTCTTCTCTACAAGCTTCTCTCCTACGTGCAACACACCGAGGTCGAGGAATTGTTCCCCGAGGAAGTCCCCATCGAGCAATTCGAGATGAAAGCCTCCGAATTGCTGAAAAACAGCCCCCTCTACCGGGGCAAGCCGGTTCGAGTCTTCGGCCGGCTCCTCCACATCCAGCGTCGGCCCCTCGGCCATCGCGGGGAGAACTCTCTCGGCACCCCCTTCGTCTACGCCCTATGGATCGACAACCAGTGGGGAGGCATGGCCGTCTGTCTCACGATGGAACGCCCCGAGAACTTCGAGGGGGGGGACATCCTGGACGTGGACGGGGTCTATTACCGGCGCTACGCCTATGAGAACGCCCGGTCGGCCGTGGTCCATGCCGCCGTCGTGGTCTCCAAGAGAATCACCAAGTTCGTGCCCGTCCCCTCCAACACCACCTACATCATCCTGACCGTTATCGTCAGCCTCGGATTGGTGGTCGGCGCTCTTCTTTTCTTCGGCACCATGAAGGACCGTCGCTTCGCCGCAGCGGAAAGGCAGCGGCGCATGGGGCGACACAAGCGAAACATCGCCAGACCGGGACAATTGCACGGCGACGAATCCCCCACAGAGTCCACTTCCTCATAAACTGAGTCCATGGAACCCACCGAGACCACCGTCAGCCGAGGAAACGCCAAGGAACTGGTCGCTTCACTGGAAGGTCCCCGGGAGTCATTCCTCGTGGTGGACGAAAATGTTCTCGTCCACCACCCCTTTGTCGGGGAAGCCTCGACCAAACGGTTCGTCGTCCCCTCGGGCGAGGAGCATAAAAGTTGGGAGACCCTCGGACGGCTCCTCGAAGCCATGGACGAGGCACGGGTGGACCGTGGCGATCAACTCATCGCCTTCGGTGGCGGAGTCACGACTGATCTGGCCGGGCTCGGAGCCTCTCTTTACCGCCGGGGGCTGCCCTGGATCGCCGTCCCGACCACGCTGATCGGCCAGGTCGACGCGGCCTGCGGAGGAAAGACCGCCGTGAACCTCGCCGGAGGCAAAAACGCGGTGGGAACCTTCCACCTCCCCTCCCAACTGGTCGTGGACCCGGACTTTCTCACCACTCTCCCTCTCCGTCAGGTCCAATCAGGGATGGTGGAACTCCTCAAGACCGCCATTCTCGAGGGGGAAGATCTTCTGACCCTCGTTGAAGCCCTCGAACCGGCCTCTTTCATTCAAACCGATTCCGCCGACCAGGCAGACCGAGTCATCGCCTGCGCCCTGACGGTCAAGGAGAGCTTCGTGAAGGACGACGTGAAGGATGAGGGCCCTCGCTGGATGCTGAACTTAGGGCACAGCTTCGGCCACGCCTTCGAGGCCCTGGCCCTCCCCGACCTTCTCCACGGCGAGGCGATCGGCCTGGGCCTTCTCTGCGCCGCCCGTCTTGGGACTCACCAGGGCGGAGAGGCCGGCTTGGAGGAACGCCTTCGGAAAACCCTGGATACTTGGGGTCTGCCACTCACTCCCCCTGAGGGCAGGGCGTCGGATCCAGATGCCCTCTTAGACACGATGCGTCGGGACAAAAAGGTCCGAAAGGGCCAAAGCACGGTCATTCTCCCCCTTTCTCCGGGACGGGTGGAGGTCATGAATGGCCCCAGCCAAGAGGCCCTTCGCATGGGCTTAGAAGCTGTTTTGGAGCCGATCTCAACTTAGAACGTCGAATTGGCCGATAAAGACTGCGTCCCTTCACCGGAGCAACCCTTGGACGCAATCCTTCCTCAACCCATGGCCAACGCCTGCCAGGACGCTCACCCGGTCGAATTATGGGTGCTCATCAATGGCGACGTTATCGCCTGCAGCGGCCTGTTCATGCAGACCGATGAAGAGGGCAACCCCCAGGCCACCGCGAACCTCCCCGATAGTTTCGTGGGAGTCGTCCGGACAGGAGCCGCCGTCCGCGGTTTCTTCGCCGACGACGACGGCGAGATTCACACCTTCTTGACCTCCATAAAAGACTGGGCCCCCTTCGTGGACCGCCCCTCTTCCGCGCGGGTCATCCTCGACGTCCCCACCACCGTGGCCCCCTGCCAACGTCGTCGTGGCAAACGTCATGGCGTCCCCAGCTTCCCCGTTCAACTCGGCACATCGATCCGAGGAGAGAAGCAAACGATCCCAGGCAAGTTGGTCAACGCCTCGTCCAACGGCATCGCCGTCCGGATGGTGCGCAACACCCAGAGTTGGTTCGGGGAAGGCACTCAACTCGACATCGAAGTAAAACTCCCCAACGAAGAGGGATGCCTCCAGTTCACGGGCATCGTCTCGCGGGTCACCCGAGAGGCGCTCCACTACCTCTACGGGCTCCGTGTCCGTCAGGACGCCCAGGGCCGGCACATGCTGGGTCAGATCCTCGACCAGTTGGTGTAGTAGTCCTCAGGGAGTTCGGTCTCTCCCCGCATCTCTTTGATGAAGTCGCCCAGTGTGTAGGCCCCCTCCACGAGTTCCATGGCGATCCAGGGAATGCCATCGGCTTCACCCGTGTCGTAAACCGCCACGATCCCGGAGTGATTCAACCGGGCTCCGGCCCTCGCTTCTCTGGCGAACTCCCGGATGCCACCCCCTGGCAGGAGGACCTTCAGGGCCACGGTCCGCTTGAGGGATTTTTGGACCGCCTCCCACACCTCGCCCATCCCGCCACGCCCGAGACACTTCACCAGCTTGTACTCGTCGATATTCTGGCCGGCCTTGCAGATCCCCGGGGCCTTCCCCGTCCCCGTGGTCCGGGTGGATTCCTCGGCCCTCTTGAAGAAGGAGAGTCCCTTATCGACGTTGCCCGAGTCCTTGGTCATGGCTCAACAGCATAGCGACAATGGGAGTTGGATGGATTGAATGAGGGGGCGACGGACATGGCCCGCGCGGTGCCGCAATACAACGCCAACAACCCATAGCGACGATTGCTACAATGCCGTCTCCAAGAGGAGGCCTTTCTTCCCATGATGTCCTGTTATCGCCATGTTCAGGTCGGCCAGTTGATCATCGGCTCGTTTCTCGCTGTGGAAGTGATGTTCCTCTTCATGTCGAGCCTGGGCACGACCATCTTCACCAGCCTGTTCATCGTCCCCCTGGTCCTGATCGTGCTCTTCGGCTGGCTCACAGTGGAGGTCGACGACGAGAAGGTTTCCTGCATCTTTGGACTGGGGTGGCCTCGGAAACGCATCCCTCTCGATGACATCGCCTCGGTAGAGATCGTCCGCAACAAGTGGTGGTACGGATTCGGCATCCGGCTCACCCCCAGCGGCTGGATGTTCAACATCCAGGGCCTCGACGCCGTCATGGTGGAGCGCAAATCGGGGAAAAAGTTCCGTATCGGAACCGATGAACCCGCCGATCTCGCCGAGGCGATCGAATCCGCCATCGGCGGACTCAAGACCTGACCTAGCTGTCGAGGGTCATCGTCAGAACGTTGGAGAAGCCATACGCCTTTTGGCCACCGGACTGTTCCACGCTGATCAACTGGAAGTAGATCTCAATGCCGGGGGGATAGGCCGGGGGAGCGTGGGGAAGATCCGCCGACAAGTTCAGGCCGTTCCAACCAAAGCCGAAGGGAAACCAGACGGAATTCAGCAGCCCGTCAAGTGTCAGAGCGAAATAGCCCCCCTTAAACGGAGGCGGGATGGAGGGTTTCGTAATGTTGACAAAGAGGATGGCGAGGTAGGTGGTGGGATCCCAGTCCATGTCGATCAGAATCTCCCCGCCATTTTTCGCTTCTCCGCTCATGATGATGCTCGGCGCCTTGCCGAATGCGGCATGGTCGTAGCTCTTGGTCTCGGTGCCATCGAAGAAGGTGTGGGTCTCGGTGAAGTCACTCGCGAGATATTTAAAGGCATCCGTCGTCGTACCGGTAGCGAACTGGCCCGGGTTCAACTCAACCGTGATTCGAATGCCCACCATTTGATCCACGGGACCGAACAGGAAGTGCGGCAACTCAACCTGGATTTGGTTGCCGGTGACCGAGAGCACATTCGCTTCATGCCATCCGAACTCATCGGTGCCAAACTCCACGACGGTATTCTGGGTCAGGGATCCGTTACTCAGACCGACGGTGATATCAATCGGGACGGCAGGGACGCCGGTGTAGTCGGGGAACTTGGTGAGATCTTCAATCCCAGACTCCTGCGGTCCAGAGTCGGGTGACACATCGAGCACAACGACCGGGAAGAAGGTGATCGCATCTTCGAGGATGATGGGCCGTTCTGTCACATAGACGCCGGTGACAGAAGTACCATGAGCATGGGCCGCTGCATCTGACAAGCCGACCCCTCGAACGAGAGTGTCAAAACTCGTCGAAGTCTTGGATGAGTAATAAATCCTCTCATCGCCAATCTCTAATTTGCCGAAGTCGGGGAAGCCCTCCGTCGACAACACATTGACGGTGTTTTCTTCATCCACGCTCAAAGATCCTACGAGGCTCGTCGTTCCACTTTCCTGACGGAAGTTGTTGGAGTTATTGATGCTGATGCTCACCGGACTTCCCGCGTGGCCGGGGTTAATGGTGGGCAAAATGACCGTCATCGAGGTCCCGTCCGACGCGATAGAGGTCACCGTGCCGAAATTGCCGGGATTCCAAGTGCCCCCCGCGTCATACCAACCATCAAACTGCACGGTCGTATCGAGATTGCCGGCCAGGTCTACTGCGTTTGAAAAAGCTTTTCCGGTAAAGGTCACTTCCAGACCCGCATAGCCTGACGTAGGCCAAGAGGTCACCTCAAGTTGGGTGTATTTGATCCAATTGACGAGATTGAAAACATCATTCGAGGGTTGGCCATGATCGCTCTTCACTCGGACGTCAATGATGTTGTCTTTCGGATACCCCGTAATATCCGAGGAGACATTGGGATGAATCGGGTCGACATTCCATCGATCAATCTTCGGCAAATGAAGGGCAATCGAACCCTCGGCGCCTGTAATGATTTCACCGAGAGGAAATACCTCTCCCGCTATCGCCTCTGGGCTGCTCGGATTATGAAACTCGGCCGGCTCTCCAACCTTCTTGTAGGTTGCCCCCCAACCTGCACCGATCAACTCAACTTGGATTTGGTTCGCCCCGCCATCACCGTTAAACGCGATCCCCTCAAGGTGCGGACCAGTAATCATGACAGGAGGGCCGCCGTAATATGACTCTCTCGGAGTGACAGCCTCGATGCGAAAGACCGGTCCGTAAACAAGATCGCTCCGACCGGTCTTCAGGTGCGCAATCCCTGTTGGATCCTGCCAGTTAGGCGAGGATGGCGCTCCCGGAGAACCAATGCTCAAATCGGGAAAACTGTCACCATTAAAATCAGCAACTGCCAACGAAACCCCCGACAAAGCATTCGTCTCACTGCCATCAAAGGTAAAGAGGACTAAGC
>JAZALG010000138.1:0-16177 GCA_036229545.1 Planctomycetota bacterium
TGCAAAAGGCTCCTCCCAAAGATCAAACGCAACGCCATCCCCACAAGCCTGTGCGCTGGTCATCCCCACCTGGGCGACTTCAGGATCCGTGTAGGTACACCAGGGAACGATGAGATCCGATACCTTGCGACGGCCACCGAATAGGGAATTTTGAATGACAATCCGAGCCATGGCATCCGCCGTGTGAGTGAACTGGAATGCAGACGCCACGTCCCCAGCGGCAAAAACAGCCGGGTTTGTCGTCCGCAAAAAATCATCCAAGACCAACCCTCCGCCCCCTTCCACGCGTACACCAGCCGCCTGAAGGCCGAGTCCCTTGAGTGTGGGTGTACGACCTGTTGCCACGAGAAAAGCGTCACCTCTCTCATCGTCTTCCTGACCGTCACGGGAGAGACGAAGGACACAGGACTTCCCTTTTCGTGCGACAGAAACTGCCGTGCAGTTCGTCAGGATTCGCACTCCGTCCGCTTCAAGAGTCTCCGTCAGCACAGATACTGCATCGGGATCATCACGAGGTAGCAGCGCGGGACCAGCCTCTACCAGGGTCACATCACTACCCAGCCGGGAAAAGGCCTGCGCCATCTCCACGCCAATGGGACCTCCCCCCAAAACGATGAGTCGCCGAGGGCGTTCGGTCAGAGAAAAAATTGTTTCACTCGTCAGATAACCCACTGTGTCCAACCCTTTGAGGTTAGGAAGAAGAGGACGTCGCCCGGTCGCAATCACCGCTCGACGAAAAAGGAGTTCCACTCCGTCCACAGCAATGCGATCGACATCAACAAAACGCCCTTCCCCAAAAAATACATCTACACCCGCGTTCGTCAGACGCTCAACACCATCGTGTGGCGCAAGTTCCGCGCGCACTCTTCTCAACCGCTCCATGACGCCCGAGAAGTCGACCTTCACCGTCTTGGGCCCCGCGATGCCAAAGAGACTGGCCTCCTGCAACGCTTTCGCCCTATGACTGGAAGCAAGAAGGCTCTTACTAGGAACACAGCCGGTATTGAGACAATCCCCACCCAGGGCGTCCTTCTCAACCAGAGCGACCTTTGCTCCCAGCCCAGCAGCCCCGACAGCACAGACCAACCCGGCCGTCCCGCCCCCAAGAACAACAAGATTGTAGCGCCCATCAGGGACCGGATTTGACCAACCCTCCGGCGCCACCACCGACCTCAGTTTCTCGTCATGAACATCGCCTTTCATAAACGATGGACCTCCCTCCATTTCACCCTCCACTCTCTTCGGAAGTAATCCCACTTTCGAATGCCTTCCGTGCAATTTTTGTCACCCAAACGGTGACAACGATCGTTGCAGCCAGCCCCAGCAGCCGAAGAGCCCATGTCCCTGAAGTGTTGTCGTGTTCTGACAGCCCCGCTCCTGCTGTGGCTCCCACGAATACATAGAGCACCGTACCGGGCATCATGCCAACCCAGGATGCGAGCAGGTAATCACGAAATCGGACTCGGGTGACGCCATAGGCGTAGTTGAGAAAAACAAAGGGAAACAGCGGCGAAAGGCGCGTCAGAAAGACAACCCACAGTCCCTGTTCCTCGACAGCTTTGTTGACCGCTACAAAACGAGGACGTTTTTGGATCCACTCCTCCACCCACCCACGCGCGACGTACCGCCCCGTCAAAAATGCCGCTACAGCTCCCGCCGTCGATGACACAGAAACAAGGATGAACCCCCAACTCAGTCCAAACACAGCCCCCCCGGCGACGGTGAGCGCTGAGCCGGGAATACAAAGCACACAGGACAAAATATAGGCGATGAGGAAAAGAATCGGGCCCCAGGAACCCTGATCATCAATCCACTCCTGAGTCCACGAGAGCCAATCCCCCAGGGGAACGGTCGTGGCAAACAACACCACGAGAATCAGGACAGCCAGCCCGCCCCCTCGGCGCAATCGCTGCCTCTGGGTCATCGACTTCTGTCCTCTGATGGGAGCGACGGGGAGGAAGGCTGATGCATTAAGTCGGGATCGAGATCGAGATCCGTCAAGGAACCGAGAAACTCCAGCAGGTCGTTCGTCTGATCTTCGGTGAGGTGTAGCGGTTCAAGAATCGTCTCGAAATGGCTTGGCACAGGATCGAAGACTTCCTCCATCTTTGAGTAATGGTGCAGCACATCTTCGAGTGTCTTGCGCTGGCCCTGGTGCATATAGGGCGCTGTCACAGCGACATTGCGCAAGCTGGGAGTTTTGAACTCTCCACGGTTTCGAATGCGTGGCTGCAGATAAGCCAGCAGATCGACAGCAGGTCCTTCTGGATCATCGCTATACACGCCGACCCCATTGAATGGATCCTCAAGAACCCGTTTCATCCCTTTTTGTCTCCCCTGGTCTTTCCCTAATTCGCGAGTGAGAGGCGGTATACGAATGGAATGAAATTCCAGATCACTCAGCAAGGGACCGTGATGACAGACACGACATCGGGCCTCACCCACGAAAAGTTGGAGCCCTCGTTGAGCAGAGACACTCAAGGCCTCCATTTTTTTTGAGTCTCCGGCCCGGAGCCCCGCCACGAAAACGTCAAAGGGAGACTGATCCGAAATCAACAGGCGTTCATAGGCCGCAATAGCCTTGCCGAGATTCGAAAAGGCAACATTGATGCGGAAAGCCTCATCCTCCCCTAAAGAAGCCCACGCGCTGCTTTGAGGGTGCTCCTCGTCCCTCCACACAGGACGAGCTGCGGGCAACTCCTGCGCCCTGGCAGAGAGTTCTGGAAGTGGTCCAAAAATTTTCCCATACGCGACTGCAAGTTCGGGATCTGCTGCCACTCGGCGAATCACCTCAAGACGGGTCAGGCCAAATTCTCCTTCCTCTTCAAAGGGATGAAGAGCCTGCGCCCAAAGAGAATCTGCCCGTCCGTCCCAAAAAAACCACCGGTTGTACGCAACATTGAAGAGAGAGGGAGTATGCCGAGTCAGGTCATCCTGCCCTCGAGCCAGGGTTCGCCCATCAGTAAACGCCTTCTCCGGGAGGTGGCAAGTCGCACAGGACACCTGTCCATCGACAGAAAACTGTTGATCAAAGAAAAGCCACTGGCCCAGACGAGCCGCAGCAGGATGATCCGCGAATCGGTTAGTACTCGCCTCCGGCGGTGGCGGGAGGGGCGACATCGTCAGAATCCGGCGAACTTCAGCAGCGCTAAACTCCACGCTCTCGTGTTGTGCAGATTCCCCGGACAACTCTGTCGGCGTACGAGGCGAATCGCCACAACTTGCCCCCGCCAGTAACACCAGCACCGCCCATGTTCGTAGGAGGTTCAACGGCTTCAATCGATGTCGATCGGAAAAACCGTTTCGTCCATAAGGTCTCCAGAAAAGACCCGAACAACCAATTCCCAGCGACCCGGCATATGAAAAAGCATTCCCGTCACGTTGAATGTGCCCTCCGCATCACGCGTCACCTCTGGGACCCGTCTCATGCCATGGTTGTGTGCGGGCATAAACGCATTGATTTGCAACAGCGCGTCGGGATCAGAGCGGTCCGGCGTGTCCGCCCGTGCAATCACCACCGAGACTCCAAAAGGGGCATTGACGGGAAGAGGGTCTGGATCCGGCCACCATCGGACAAAGAAAAGACCGCCCCTCGTCACTCCTTCCCGGGTGGAAGTCACGCGCGGAACATCAAGTTCTTCAACAGGACGCGCAGGAGGCTCCCCTGAACAAGAAATAAGGGCCAGCAGACCCAGCGCGATGAACTGTCGTTGATTTCCTCGCATTCTCCGATCCTAACGGATGATGCTCTTAGACTCTGCCGTCCACTCGGGCGCGCTTCAGTTCCCTCATGAGGGGTGATCAGACTCGTGGGCCGGCCCCTGCTCGCGCAAAGACGCCTCCCGTGATTCAAAAGCGTGGATACGCTGCTCCAGACGATCCTCCATGATCACCGCCTCGGGAGGATTCCCGCAGACCTGTTCATAGAGTTTTGTCAGTTCTTCGAGATGTGTTTTGTTCCCCTGCTGCGTCGCCACGGGAGATTCTCGCATCGTTCTGCGACGACCTGGATCAGACGCCAAAGCACTGAGCAGCTGCGCAAGGGCTGCGGCGTCGCCTCGTGGAAACAGGGCCATCCGATCCGTCGCACGATCAGAGAGCGCGCCCAGATCGCTGGCCAGAATGGGCACCGTCATGCATCCCGCCTCGTCGAGAGCCAAGGAGTAGGACTCAGCGCAAAGCGTTGAGAGAACCACAACGTCCACGGGTGCATCTGATAGATCCTCTGGCACATAGGACCCATGCCAGTGGACGGCACAGCCGTCCGCCTCTTTTTGAAGTTCTTCCTCCATTGCATCGGTCGGTGCTTCGCCCCAAAAATGCAACTCCACAAGTGACCTGTCATCCAAGAGTTGGCACGCCTGTAAAAAAACCGAAGGCCCCTTGAGGGGGTGGAGATGACCAAAGAAAGCCACCCGCATGGGATCCTCCGCGGACGCAACGCGATCTTCGAGGGGCATGCTCGCAGGAGTCACCCCGCAACTCGCGGGTGGAGCAATCGCTGTCACGGGAAACTCCAACCCCAACCATTCCTGAAGCCTTCGACCATGGCCCATCGTCGGAACGACACGTGCCGAAGCCGCCATCACCTCTTCAGAGAGATTCTTCGTGAACTCAAGAATGGACGCGTCAATCTCGCTGTCGCCTTGAAAACTCCAGCGCGGAGCACAGTGGCGGCAAACATCAACTCCAGGGGTGTCTTCACAGAAAGAAAGATCCTCTTTCACCCGGTGATATCGAGGACATGAAGGAAACAGATCATGCAGAGAGACGATCGTGGGTATTCCACGCTGCCGGGCTACCCGCACAAGGGTCGTTGTCAATCGGACCCAGTGATGGATGTGGACCACGTCGGGACGAAATCCATCAAGCCACGCACCATAGGCCTGTTCGACAAGGGGATTCTCAACCTTGTCCCATCGCTCAAAAAAAAGATCGTGGCGATGAACGCGCGTCACAGGGAAGAGCCCCCCCTCTTCCCTCACGACTTCAAAGCGGTCTCTCCATTCGATGGACCCGGTAAAGACCTCCACCTGATCGCCGCGCTCACAAAGAGACGTCGCCAGCATCTCCACGAGACGCTCGGTGCCACCGACCAATTCGGGTGGCTGACCATGGACAACCAGACCTATGCGCATCAACCCTCCGCGGAGTCTCCTAGAAAATATTCGACCCTCTTCAACCTAATCGCCTTTCAGACTGAGCAACTCCTCATAGATCTCTTCCGTCCCTCTCGCATCATCTTCGATCGAGCGCGGCGGATCCATGGAGACGCTCCAAGTCCTCAGGGTGGTGGGATTCTCGATAAGGTTCACCATATGACCAGCAAGTGTCTCCGCGTCGCCGGCTGGGAAAAGACGGCCACTCCGACCGTCCTGAACCAATTCCGCCATTCCTCCCTGGCCCGAAGCGATCACGGGAATCCCCGCTGCAAAGGCTTCTTGGATCACGATCGGTGAATTTTCAAGCCAGAGAGACGGCATCACCATGCAATCCATTGTCTCAAAAGCCTCTCCAATACGATCGCGGTCGAGCGTTCCAACAAACTCCACATCCAAGCCCTCGGCCATCTCCCTCAGCAACTTTCCATATTCCACGTAGTACTTGTCCGTCCCATAGATCACCAACCGACAGGACTCCGGTGGCACCATGGCCATCGCCTGCAGAACAACATGAACACCTTTATGGGGAGCTAAAGTCCCGACATACCCGAAGGTCACTTTCGCCGCTCCGTCCTCAGGTGGCTCCGCCTTTTGAAGATCCTCAAACGGCGTAATGTCTATGCCATATTGAGAGAGGCGAATTTTCGCTCTGGGGATTCCCCACTCTGTCACCCGTTCCGCAACCGTTCTGGATGGGGAGAGAAAAAGGTCAACCTGCTCAATGAGTAACTTCACCTTTCGAACACGGTGTTCGATCTCCGCAAGCAAATTTTCTTCCCCGCCAGCCTTCGCCGACCGGCTCGTCGTCTTCGTCCGCCTTTTCTTGAGGAACTTGCTCCGATCCTGTGCCCAATACACCAGGGGGGCGAGATCGACTCCGGACAAATCTCGTGTCGATTGGAGGAGGCGAAGAACCATTTTTTCCGGCTTCCCCTGGCTGAACTGAAAGTCATTGAGACAGGTCGCACAGTCCATGGGCTCTGGGCCACTACAAGCACTCCCATCGGGGAGGAGGAGTTGCCCAAAACGCACACAGAAGAGCCAAAAGTCATTCAGCGTCATGACAACGCGGGCCCCCTGCGTGCGGGCCAATCGAGGCAATCCCAAAGACAGCAGCATCAGATGCTGAACGTGCAAGATATCCGGGCGAAACTTGTCGAGAACCCGTTGAAAGGCTCCTTCAGCCCTGGGGTTGGCAAAGGTCTCTGAAAAACTCTCGTGGTCCAGGTTGTTCACCATGACGTGGCACTTGAGACCTCCGACCTCCCTCTCCAGCAGGGTGTAACTCCGCCGTGCCAGGATCTTCTCTGTGCAAAAAATTTCCACTTCGTGTCCCCGCTCTTTGAGAGCGCGGGCGAGGTTGTAGGTGTAAACCTCCGTCCCCGCCGAATGCTCGGGCAAGAAAAAGTGGACTGGAAGCAGAATCTTCATTCCGTCCGCCTCGCAAACCGTGCCGCCACGCTGGCATCAACGCGCACCCCGAGCAGCCCGGCGAAGGCACCACGCAATTTTGCCAGCGCCCCGCGTACCCGCCCCGTGAATAGAGCCTGTAAAAAAGCCAAAGGCCAGAGCAAAAGATCAAAGAACAAAAAGGCGAACCATCCGAAAGGCGTGCCATGTTTTCGGAGAAAGTGGACAGAGTTCACAGCCGTCATGTACTTGCGACCGGCGGAGTAGCCCCCCCCCGTACTTAACGACAGCCCGTGGGCAACGCGCGCTGAGGGCACCGCAACCACACGAAATCCCGCATCACGAAGTCGAAGGCAATAATCCACATCCTCCATATAGCAGAAGAAGTCCTCATCAAGCGGACCCGTTTTTTCCCACCCCGCACGGGAAAGGAGAAGGCACGCCCCCGGGACATAATCCACATCTGTTACCTGAGTTAAGTCCTTCACCTTTTCGAGGGCTCGCTCATGCCAGCGCAACTGTGTCACATTGATCCCCCCTCCGATGGATCCCCCACAGGCCCACACACGCCGCCTCTCGTCAAGATATGAGATACACGGTCCCGCTGCGCCGACAACGCCTCCACCTTTTTCTGCCTCATCGACTCCCTCCGCAAGACGAGCAAAGAGTTCCGGGCCTACAAGAACATCATTGTTGAGCAGGCAGACCCAGTCCGCTTTCAACTCTCCGAAAGCATGCCGCAGCGCCCTGTTATTTCCGCCCGCATACCCGTGGTTGGTCTCAAAGGTCAAAACTTGAATCTCAGGGATCTCTTTTTTCGCTCGCTCGACCGACCCGTCGACGGACCCGTTGTCGGCCAACAAAATCTGGACGTTCGTTTGATCCGCGGCACAGATGGACTGAAGGCATGTGAGCGTATCCTCACCACCATTCCAATTGAGGACGATGGCGACGATGCGGTCTGATGGCCGGCCATTCATGAGCCAAAACCGATCCGATGGAGAAGAGGGAGTTAAGAGATCAGGAAGCGTACAAGACGCCACCATCCGCGCAGGATGACGGTTAACGCTCCCTCGAGTCTAGCCTCCACTTTTGATCGTGCGATGATTGGGCTAAAGGTGAGGCTTTCGGCCTCAAGCAAAACACCGTCACGTAGCCGACGCTGTGGAGCAAGACGACGTCGGGCACGCAAAGCTCTCGGAAGCAATCGAATGACATCCAACCGGCCTTTGAGGTAGGAAAGTGCCAATCCGCGACGACAAGAAAAGACCGCCCAGGCTGTCCCGAAAAGAAAACGTCCCGGCAATGTGACCAGCAAGGTGAGGAGGCTGTAATTCTTGAGAACGAGATAGGTTCGATTGCGTCCGTGGAGAAAAGCCCGGCGAGAAGGGTAAGACCGCGACCCCGGACGATAACTCAAGCCCGCTGTCCCTCCGAGATGGTCCACCGTCGCTCCAAGTACTCGACGCAATCGATATCCACAGGCCCGCAGGCGATAACTCAAATCGTGATCTTCGAACAAGATGAAGAAGGCCTCATCGTAATTGCCGACCTCGATGACCGCCGTTCTGTCTAGGAGGAGGGCCATGCTCACCACGGCTCCCACATCCTCCCCTTCGCCTGAAGCGGCTGGGATCGGCTGCATGAAATTATCGAGGCAAAGCATTCCCACGTAGTGCATCGACCCGCCGTCGTAATGCACGAGAGATGGCTCCCCCCTCAAGACGGCTCTCGGTTGTACCGCCGCCACGCCCTCTTCTTCGGTCTGTGGCCAAAGCTGCTCCAAGGTGTCTGGTTTCACCACGACATCACTGTCGATCTGAAAAACCCAACGGGTCGTTGCCTCCAACAAGCCACGGTTCCGGGCGACGCAGGGCCCATCATTGGAAGAGAGTTGGATGAGACGGACTGGGTACCGCTGAATGATGGCAACCGAATCATCCTTTGACCCATTATCGATCACGAGAATGTCGTCGATCCGCCCCCGCAGAGAAGTCACCCCCTCAAGGCAGGCCTCAAGATATTCAGCCCCATTGAAGTTTGTGACACACACCGTAACGGGACCCACCTCACAGCCCTGGTCTTCTGTGACTTCCGGCGAAGATTCCGACTGGACTGGGGTTTCCCGTGTCATCGCATCACACTCCGGGAGGCCGAAAGTCGGGGGAATCCACAGGATCCCGTCGGGAGAGACAGTAGGGAAGTTGGATGAAGGCCGCGAGCGTCGCCTTCAAAATGATCCACAGAGATCCCGGCGTTTGACGCACAAGTTGAGAGAAGCCCATCGTTCCCGTTGCTTCCAACTCAATTTCCGTCGCTGAAGCGGTGGCATCAGGCCGTACCGCATCCCCACTCCCTCCAGTAGCCCGCCGGGTCAATAGAAACGTCACCTTCAAGATGTCCAAAAACGGAAGATACTTGAAGGCATACATCCAGTAGTTGCGAACGTGGTAGTAGAGGCTTCTGGCCCCAGCTTTCATGCCAAAGGGAGTTGCATGGTGAATCACCGCATCTGGGGTTTGAAGGATTCGCCAACCCCGGTTAAGAACACGCGCCGCCAAATCTCGTTCGTTTCCATAGATGAAGAAACGCTCGTCATATCCACCACAGGCCCGCAGGACATCGGCCCGAGCCAAGGTGCCACACCCTCGGAACGTTGCCGCGTAGTAGGGGCCTTGAGCGATTTCTGCCGCCTCGTACTCGGCAGGCATGCCAGGCTCCACGACACGACTCGACACCATTCCTGTCCAAGTTGGCTCTTGGTCGAGGCAAGCCTCTAACGTCTCAAGCCACTCAGGCGTTGCAACAACGTCGTCATCCATGATGGCGATGCAGTCACCCGTCGCGCGTTTGAATCCGATGTTAAAAGTCTCGCACGCACCACATCGGTCATGAGGCATCGTGACCAAGACAACATCGGGATGCTCGGACTCTATGGCTTCAACGGTGCCATCCGTCGAAGCATTGTCGACAACCACAATCTCATCTGGGACGCGACTCCCCATCTTCAGCGCTTCGAGATTCGCGAGAACATCATCCTTCTTGTTCCACGTACTGATGACCGCGCTGATTTTCATTGTTTTGTGTTTTTCGTCACCGTCCGATTGGGTTCGAACGAGAATACCGATCGCTCACCCTTCAATCAGGAGGGCCCTGACCCGTCGCTTGAGATAAAATCAGTTCCGATCTCTTTCTTCAGGTTCCTTCGGGATCCAAGCCCAAGAAAGTAGCGAGGTCCTTCAAGCGACTCAGTGCCTCCGCAACGCGCTCTGGAGACAGGCGGAGGAATGCCTCGGCATGCGTCACCTCTGGAAGGTCGATGTTTACCGTTCGTGCACGTGCACGTGCATCCGCCTTTTCGACAATATCGATTTGGCCGATTTGACTTGCGAAGGCCTGCAGTGCAGCGCGCTTGGAATCTGCGACAGACGTAATATCGAGCAGAAAGGAAGCCATCGACTCGGTATTGACCTCGTACAACAGAAGTTCAATCCCTTCGTTGCCCTGCAACACCTCTGCTGTCCCATCCAGCGTCGCAATATGGTCGGGATGCATTTCAAAGGGTGATGGTGCATAGACCACGACAGGAGACACCGCCTCGACAACGCGAGCAAGGCGGTCCTGCCATGCTCGGTCACCTCCAACAGCGCCATCGGTCCCATCCAAACAGGTCACTGAAACATCGCCCAGCCCGCTCCCTGCCAACTGTGATTCAGCCAGTCGTTCTTCATCGAGCCCTCCCGCCTCTCCACGAGTCACGAGTGCAATATGAACGGGATCACCCCGTTGCCGGTGAAGAGCAATCGCCCCCCCACAGCCAATAACCTCGTCATCCGGATGTGGGGCAACCACGAGAACGGCGCCACGAGAAACCGTTTCGAGACTCAGAAGAGGAGGGAAGGTGTGTGGGGGAAACGTCATGAGTCATCCGATGCCGTAGACCTTGTGAATGCCATAGCATCCCCATAAAAGACTGCCATCCGTTCGGCGTGTTCTTGCGGGGTCATCATGTCTTCTTGAGCCGCCTCAGACCACGCATCTAAGAGCTCCCCCTCTTCCAATAACTCGCGCAATCGTTCGGCAAGCGCAGCAGGGTTTTCTGCCGGAATCGTCGCGCCAGCATTTCCGACACGTTCAGAAAGCGCCCCCCGATCAGAAACGAGAACAGGAAAACCAAGTGAACGGGCCTCCGCGACGACCAACCCAAACGTCTCTTCAGCCCTCGATGGAAAGATGGCCAAATCTGTCTGCGAACGCCAACGCGCCAAATCTTCAAAGCTAAACGGCTCGACAAAGGTCACGTCGAGTCCCGCCGCCACCTCGTGTAATTCACGCCCGTAGGCTTCCGACACCGCTTCTCCAAGGACAACAAGCGCAAACCGTGAGTCCGCCATCTCACCCATCGCCAGCAGGAGATCCATAATGCCCTTCTCGGGTGCGAGATTGCCCCAGGTAATGCCGACCAAACGACCGTCCGATCGATCACGGGGCATGGGACGTTCCTCTGGTATGGGCACCGGATGAGGGAGCAGAACCAGCCGGTCGGAAGGGACCAAGCCACTCGCCTCCCATCGCTGTTGAACAAAAGCACTCGGCACGACAGCGCGAAACCATGCTCGGGCTTCAGCCGCCGCCACGGTTGCCCTAATCGTCGTTTCTTGTTCAAGGGCTTCGCGCCCCGCTTCGAACTCCGGCAACACACACTCCACACAGCGATCGGAGGGAAGAGGGAAAGCATGGGCGCAGGAGTCACCGTCTGGGCGGACAAGAAAAAACCGGGCGCAGAGCGGAAAGAAATCGTGCAGAGATGCCAGAACCGGAACCCCTTTTTCCACGAGACGGGAAGACAGATCACCCGAGAGATTATGCGTGTGGTGCAGGTGCACCACATCAGGGCTCAACTCTTCCACAAGATCAACAACGACGGACGCCACCCGAGGTTGACGGTGATCCATGGAATAATTCTCGTCAGGCCGGCGACGAATGCGGTGGACCGGAACCCCCTCCAACGATTCCGAAACAACCGACCCTTCCGGTTCCCGGATATCCGACCCAGCCACGACAACAGGCTCATCACCTCGAGCAGATTGGGCTGCGACCAATCTCTCAACACAGACTTCGGTGCCCCCGCGGAACTCTGGTGGATACTGGTGCAGGAGATGAACGATCTTCAAGCGGACTCCTCGCTTGACCAGTCCTCAAAGGCCTCGGCGACAACACCTCCGGGCGGGAGAAGAACGGCGCGATAGCGATTCAGCCCCTCGACGGAACTGCAAATGTCCTGATGCTCCAATTGAGATGCATAGCACCGAATGGCATCCAACTTCACGGGATAGGTTTCCTCAACGTCCACGGCGATATCCGCATCCAAAGGCGACCACACTTCATAGCCGAAGGCCCGAGCTGTTCCATCCCACCCCTCTAAGGCCTGCTGGACCATAAGCCCCACCAAATGATGATCGCTGTGCTGCTCCCCAAGATGCGGGGCATAAATGACATCGGGATTTTCTTCTTCAAGCAACTGCACCATCCTCTCGACAACACCCGCCATGTCTCCCTGTGTCACCACCATGGAATCGGGGTACTCCCAGAAAACCGTCTTGCCAATGCCAAGCACCTTCGCTGAGTCCTCCGCCTCTTGGCGGCGGGTCTTTACGTACTCTGTAGCGCTCATCGATTCGCTCAGATCGCCATGGACACCTGATGTCACGAAGAGGGCAACCACGCCATCCCCCAACTTGTTGTGGAGGGCAAGCGTCGCCCCGGGGCCAATCGCCTCGTCATCAGGATGGGGCGCGACGACGAGAACCTTCCCACGCCCCGGCGGTTCGACAAGGCACCGAGCGACGCGGGGAACCAACAAAGGGTCTGTCTCGGGAGGCCGCCCTTCAGGCCCCTTCCCCGGGCTGTCTGGCACTTCCGTCATAACAGCGAGTCTAGCACTCTATGCCGCTCCATCCTTGACCGGTCGAATGCCGAGTGCCCGCCCGAGAAGAAGACTCAGGCCAAATACGCTGGTCGAGAACAGGGCTCCCATCTTTGCCTCGCCAACGAGGTCGGATCCGGCAGGGAACGCAACGCCGCAAAAAAAGAGGGCTACTGTGAGACCGAGCCCCGCCACCAAGCCAGCCGTGATGAGATGGGAAAGAGACATTCCGGAAGGAAGGGGGGAGCCCATCTTCAGGGCAACCCAGGAGAACAGAGTCACCCCCAGCATTTTCCCAATTAGGAGCGAGGCAAGAACGATCCAAGTGAGAGTCCCCACTCGTTCGAACGACACCCCCGCATTGGCGAACGCAAAAAGGAAAAGTCCCCAGTCCACCGGATGCTTGACCGAGTGTTCAAAATCATCCAGCGGGGAAGGGGCAGAGGTCTCTTCTGTGGACAACCTTTTGGGAAGTAGAGGAATCACCGGAACAAGAGCTAAAGCTGGGTGAAGATGGGCCGTCACCAGCCCGTACCAGGAAAGCCCGCCTCCGAGAAGGACGTAGGGAATCCAATTCTGGACGGCCCATCGACGCAATCCCCAGGCGACAGCCACCCCTCCCATAACGTAGAGCAAACCAGTGGCGACAAAGGGATGGGTGGGGTCCGGATAAAAGACCGCGATGATAATCAGGCCGATGGCGTCGTCCGCAATGGCAAGGAGAAGGAGGAAACTTACCGCGGAGTGCCCCGCGCCAAACACCATGCGGGCAGCCAGCCATGCCAGGGCGATATCCGTCGCCGTCGGCACGGCCCATCCGCCGAGCACCTTTCCTTGAATCTCTGGATCGGTATAGAGAACCTGCGCGAGACAGATGTAAACCATCACCGGGCCTACGATTCCTCCGATAGTCCCGATCAATGGATTGAGAGCCTTCCCCAGAGAACTCATTGTGCCCCCGGGGAGGACGGCATCGGTGATTTCCTTCATCGCCACACCAAAGAAAAACACCATGAAGACTTCGTTCACAAACCAACGCAGGTTGAGGACATGAGTCCCGAAAAGTTTTGTCTCACTCCAAGCGCCTTTGATGATCCGCTCGTACCAATCCAGGTCATAGTTCGCGGCTGCGAGAGCCACGATCACACCGGCAATCAGCGCCAAGGAATACTCACTAACCAACTTCGCGATGCTTTTCCGATTACTCACCCTGTACGACTCCTCTTTATTTGTAAGACCTTGAAACTCATCAGTAGATATCCGAGTCACCCATCGTGACCGACCAATCCTCTCGCGACCAGTCCGATCTAAACTCAGGAGCGAAGGTCATTATGCAAAGGTTAAAAGGACTGTCGCCCTTCTCGAATCCCAACGTTGAGAGGGTTGTGGCCCACGGTGAAGTGGGCGAAACCCACGTCTCCAACCGTCGCCCACCTTTTTCTACCGCGACTTTCCCTACGGCTCCCAGTAACCCAGCCGTGGCCTCCACATCCGCCCCTCCCCCCAACCAATCCACGAGGGGCACGAGGGGCTGATCCATCCATCCAAGTCGGTAAACAAGCAGACCCACCGCCTCGGCGTCACGTTTCGCGACAAAGACTCCATATTGCACGTCTTCTCGTGGCCGATAGCGCCACCGCAACATCGCAGCATCTTTCCGTAACCCCAAAGGAGCCTCATCCGCATGGGCGAGATAGAGACGCTCAGCAAGATCAGCAGCCCCCTCCATGTCCCAACTTTCAACCACACAGCCAGCCCCCTTGGATTCCATCGTTTCGACCCACTCGGATTCGAGGTCCATGGACCACACCGGCATGGGACAGCGCACCGGTTGATAGCCAATGATGCGCGTTCCGACGGGAAAAGCCTGCTCGTTGGGCAAACCCCACATGTAGTCATCAAAGGGTTCCTTTCCCTCCCTACTGAAATGCTCGATAAACGATCGAGCGATGGTGACAAAGACACTCCCTTTACTCAGTCGACCTCTGTAGCGCCGATCAACACAGGTATCCACAGCCTGGGTCGACAATCCCGCACGCCCCCAGAGGGTGCATGGAGAAGGGATAGAACTGTAGTTACCGATGATGTCGCCCTCATTCCCCACGGCCACGAAAACCTGGATACCGGCGGGGTTGTCGAGATAAATGCTGGACCAGTTCTCCACCGACCGCGCTTTAAAGGCAGGGTTGTCTTCCGAAAAAACACGATTAAAGAGAGACACGATGCCTTCCTCATCACCCGGCTCGTACGGTCGGACGGTGAAACTGGTCATTCGAAAGGCCTCGCTTCCATTTCCTGTTCCTGACTCATCATGCCCGCCAAACGTCAGTCATCACCTGACGGATTTGTTTCATTTCCTCAGGGTCTGCTCCTGTGCGGCGAAGGCGACGCAATTCCTCCCAGCCACGCACCATGGACATGCAACGCGCCAATTGCCCTCCCCACCACCCGAAGGTTTTTCTGTAGTACGTCAGTCTGTTCCGATGCCACATCAAACCGAATTCTAGAAACTGTGCCGTGCTCGCTCCTTCGTGGTGCATAACCCGGGCCTCTGCCACATAGCCAATCTTGAAGCCGTGTTCATGAATCTTGCGGCATAAATCGACATCGTTGAAGAAAAGCCAAAGGTCCGGGTCTAATCCTCCAAGAGTCTCCCAGAGTGTTCGCCGTACCATCAGTGCAGCACCCGGAGGCTGATCCACGTCCCGGCTAGATTGGTGATCAAAATCCTCCATGAAGTAGCGGGGAATGGTCCGATTTCCTGAGAACCAACGCTCAATGATTGTGTCGAAGAAGAGGGCCGTTCTCCTGTTTGGGAATCGCTTGCAACTGCGCTGCACTTCTCCGCTTTCGTGTTCGAGAAGCGGCGCACAAGCGCCGTGCGAAACATGAGCTTCCATGAATGCGACGAGAGTCGTCAACGCAGAGGGACGCACCTCTGTGTCACTGTTGAGTAAGAGCAAAAACTCACCTCTGGCAACCTGTGCCCCGAGATTATTCCCAATGGCATAGCCCTGGTTTGTTTCATTCCGGATCAGGTGAACGGAAGGAAACTTTTTCTCCACAAAATCGGCGCTTCCGTCATCACTCGCATTGTCCACGACGATCACCTCAAGGGCGACTTCCTCCTCGACGGCCGACAAGGACTCCAAGCAAGCGCCAAGCAACTCGCAGGTATTCCAACTCAGGACAACAACTGACACTCGTGGGGACGCGTCATTCACCGGGATCCCCTAACTGTGGACCAGTTCGGCAGCTGCGCTTCCTGCCGTTACTGGTTGCGATGGAGTCTCCTTGACCAAAGACACCATCCGGAGAAGAGATAAATCCCGCCGCTTCAGGAAACGCACATAGTAAGTCGACGGAACTAGGCCATGCCAAGCGCCGGGCGGAATCGCAAATCGCCGCGTCACATCGAGACGGCCTGCGGCAAAGACGAATGTTGGGTCCGCTGAGATCTCAGCCACATATGCACCTGATCCCGGAACATCGATCACGGGAACACCTTCACACACACCGAGACTCTCGACTTCCGCAGTGACACGTTCTTTTTTAAGACGGCCCACCACAAAGCGAGTCAAGTTGTAAGCGATTGCCCCTAATGCACCGTAGCGCTGACGGTAAAATCGGCGCCGGGAAACTGCGTAACGGGCTAAAGCCGCCTGTTCATCCTGCCCGG
>JAZALG010000139.1:0-7802 GCA_036229545.1 Planctomycetota bacterium
GTTTCCCGGATGCCCACAACCGAGGTGGAGTGCGCCCGGATCAACAAGATTGTCCAGAGATTGAATGGTCTCGATAAAGGACTCGACACGATCCCTGCCGTGGCGCTCTGACAAAGCCCGAATGCGGGTCCCATGGCTCGCCATGACATCCATCATGTCGCCCTCTGTATGGGCAAACCACGCGTTATTCGCGAAGAAATCCGCGTGACCGCAAACGTGGGCCATCACCAACTTTTTTTCCATCCACGAGTTCTGGCGAAGGAGATACGCCACCACCGGACGGGTATTGATCACCATCTCATAGATCTTCTGCAGGCCATAGCGATGCGATTTGATCAAGCGGTCGTATTCCATGCCGAAACGCCAATGGGGATACCGAACCGGAAAGCCACCGTAGGCAGCAATCTCATTGAGTTCCTCGTGCCCGATGACCTCATATCGGATCTCCGGAAATTCGAGCCCATAAGAACGAGCCCACGCCTCCACTTCCTCCTGCAAGGAAAGAAGTCCCTCGTCAGGCATCACCACCTCAGACTCCCTTTCCTAGAAACGACTTGATGGACGGAAGGATTCCTTCTCGATCAAGAATCTCAGAGGTGATCACCGCCCCCTCGTCACCCATGGCGGTGTCAAGATCCTTCTTAAACTGCCCCGATCCATAGGCGCTCTTCACCTGCCCGTAGCAGAAGAGATTGGCACCGGGCAGAAGTCGTTCTCGGAGGATAGAAATACAGCGTTCCGTGTCACGCCCCGACCAGTTGTCACCATCAGAAAAATGGAAGAGGTAGATGTTCCAGTCTGAGGGAGGAAACTCCCTTTCGAGAAGTTCTGCAGCCATTCCATATGCCGAGGAGATCTTCGTTCCGCCAGACTCCCGCAATCGATTATAGGTGTCCTGATCCACCTGGTTCGAGACGGCATCGTGTACGACATAACGCGTATCAAGACTCTGGTACTGTCTTCGGAGCCTAGTGTCGATCCAGAAGGAGACCAGTCGGACGATCTCCTTCTGTTCACGCCCCATCGATCCAGAAACGTCCATCATGTAAAGAATCATCGCCGCATGATCGGCCTTGACGGTGTCTTTCCATGCCCGGTACCGAAAATCATCCGGACTGATGACAACCTGAGGATCATCTGCATCGTATTCGCCGTTGCTAATCTGTCGCACCATGGCTTGTCGGATTGAGCGCCGCAGATGTCGTAATGACCGAGGCCCTTCCCGTCGCACAGAAGAAAATCTGCGACTCACCGATTTCAAACGAGCTCGCCCCTTCGGCTGAATATTGGGAAGCGCCAGTTCATCCCCGAGGATGCGCGCCATCTCTTCCAAGGTAAGTTCGACTTCCAAGATATGATTACCCGGCTGATCGCCCGCACGTCCCACAGCTGTCCCGTCCGTCGATTCCTCGCCGCCACCCTCACCTTCTCCACCCTCCGCTATCGACGTCGTCCCATGTTGGCCAAAGCGGATACGAGGGAGTTCGATACGTGGAATCGGGATCGACACCCGCTGGCGACCAGCCCGTCCAATCATCTCAGAGCCTGTCACATACCGCTTCAGGTCTTCCTTAATCTGACCGCGCACGATATCCGTGAATCGCTTACGATCCCTCTCAATCCGGTGACAATGAGATCCTCGATTACTCACTCGAATCCTCGTCTTCTGACTTGTGGACATCCCCTCGGGCGAAAATTCCACCAACATAGTCAAGAGTCCGAGAGGCGCATTGCTCACAGTACCCCTGACCTTGCACGAGGCGACTTGCAACAACATCGACCTTTGTCTCGACGTCACGATCCACCACGGTGCTGGCAACAACAGAGGTAATCTTGAAAGAGTCGCGACAGTCCTCGAACAGTTTCAGTTCGAGAGCTGCCTGCAAACGCGCATTGGATGCATAGGTAAACCGCTGGCTTTTACTGGAAAGAACGTCGATGTAGTTCAAGATTTCACGACGAAAATCAGATTTCCTGGCTTCCGTGACACCAATCTTTTCTTCAATGGACCGCATCAGGCGCTCATCTGATACATCCGCTCCTTCGACCGAAGCCGAGACAGAATCGATGTAGTTGCAACACAGCCTTTGGACGGCATCTTTGTCCGCGCTCACAGCACGGCGCACTTCTTCTTTTGCGGTTTCTTCGAGTTCTTCTCTCACGAGATCAAGAAGTTCTCTCACCCGTCCCCGCTCTTCATCGCTATCAATCAGCGAATGGTCTTCCAGGCCCCCTTCAAGGGAGTCCAGGACGTCAAATGCCGTCAGGCACGGAGCGGCGTCGTTCTGTACAAGCGCCGCTGCAATACGATCCTGCACATATCTCGGAGAGATCCCGAACATCCCGTCTCGGGGGGATTCTTTTCTCAGTTCATCCACGACCGCCATTGAGAAACCCTGAACGTCGTGCCCGTCATAAAGGCGCATCTTCTTGATGACGGTGAGACCAACATTTTTCGGTTCATCGATGCGGGTGAGGACGGCCCACATGGCAGCAGCATCCAGAGCATGCGGGGCGAGATGTCGCCCAGCACAGGTTCCATTTTCGAATGATTTCTTATAGATCCTGACCTCATCCGCAAGGCGCGTGTTGTAGGGCACATCAATCCGACACATCCGGTCACGAAATGCCTCCATGAGCTCATTGTTTTGGAGACGTCTAAACTCCGGAGAATTCGTATGGCCAAGAATGACCTCGTCGATGTCGGTCTGGGCAAATTTCTTAGGTTTGATTGTGTGCTCTTGGGTCGCCCCGAGCAGGTCATAAAGAAATGCCGTATCGAGTTTGAGCAATTCAACGAACTCGATGAGCCCACGGTTCGCAACATGGAACTCGCCGTCGAAGTTGAAGGCGCGCGGATCACTATCACTGCCGTAGCAGGCAATATTTCGATAGTTAATGTCGCCCGTCAGTTCAGTGCTGTCCTGGTTCTTTTCATCCTTGGGCTGAAACGTGCCGATACCCACTCGATCCTGTTCTGAAAAAATTATCCGGTACACCTGAATGGCATCTTCAATCGCTGAAAAAGAACCTCCTGATTCCTTCAGAAGTTTCTCTCTCCAATGGCGACAGAAGGGGCAAAGACGTCCGGTCGAGACCAGGTTATATTCACCGTCAAAGCGACTATTCAGATCGTCGACGACCTGTTTTTGAACTTCCGATGGGAGGAGGTGCAGGGGATCCTCATGCATCGGGCAGTCATGCCATTCTCCGTCGACAAGCCACCGATAACTGAACAGGGCTCCTTCTGGACGAGCAGAGATCTGTTGCAAGCCTCGTTTCAGCAGACGGGCAATGGTGCTCTTGGAGGAACCGACGGGGCCATGAAGAAGGAGCACGCGACGCTCGGCCCCAAGGCCATGAGCAGCGGCCCTAAAAAAGGACACGAGATCAGCGAGCGGAGCCTCAAGGCCAAAGATCGCATCTCTCCCACCATCAAAGGCGTCCTCAAAAAATCGATAGTGTGGGTGTCCCTGGCTCGTCTCTTCCGGAGCATCAACCCCGGACTCAACGATCATGTCGTACAAGCGCTGGAATGCGTTGCGAGCGAGGCGCGGATCATTTCGCACCAGCTCGAGGTAGTCACTCAAGGCTCCTTCCCAATGAAGATCTTCCCACACATCGGCGCTCCCCTCCCCAACCCAGTCGAGGTAGGGGGAACTGCTTCTCGACTCTCCTGAATTGTTATTGCCGGAGAGTTCTCGTGGGGTCCGTACTGGTCCTTCATCCCGGAAATCTTTCATGGGTACCTCGGTTGCTCAGGGGGGAATACGTGTGTATCCCCCCTATCGAGACAACAGAAGCGCTGGCTTTAGGACATCCGGCGAGAGAACACAAAACCCAGCAGGCAATACAACCCGGCCACAATCGAAGTCCACTTTGAAATGCCCCAATAGGGCGGTTGATACCTAAATTCGACCTCGTGCCGACCTGCTGGCACCGGAACAGCCTGCCAAGTCACGTCACAATGCAGCGTTTCTTTTTCGTCCCCACCATCGACCGACGCAACCCAACCCGGCGCCCGATTCTCTGTTAAGACAAGCAGGCACGGACCATCGTTGTTCACCGTCACGTGAATGACATTGCCATGATGGCGAAGGCTTTCAACAACCCCCGTCCCTCCCAAAAGGAGAGACTTCGGAGCTGCGCCAAAGCCATCCTCAGGATCAGATTCAAGGAGCGCGACCCGCGAGAGGTCGGCCTGGGCCAAGGCCTCGGGATCATCCCGCCCCAGCACCATTGCTTCACCCACAACAAAAGCACGTCCGAGATTGTCCTCGTTTTCCCAAACCCGTGTTTCACTCTCGTGAACAAGGCGCATGTTCTCAATATCGGATAGGTCCGTAGCACGATCCGTCAATACATAGCGCACATCGAGAACATCAAACCCCGGATGTGCATAATTCACCGTGTCCCGGCTAAAGGAAAAGGTCGCGAAATGATCCACTTGGACACCCACATGGTGGAGCCACTGCCACAACCGGTGATATCCAATGTTGTCGTAACTCATGATGTGGTCCAGCCCGACCGCAAAGGGTGTATCCGGCGGAAGGATAGTCCCCTCGGTAAAGATCCGAAATGGACCTTCGGGCAATTTGCTTTGTAGGAAATCCACAGTTTCAGTCGGGGGAAACAGTCGATCTGTTGGAGTGCTCGTGTTGTAGCCCTCACCAAGGGAGAGAACATCGGCCCCGACAAGCACGACAGCGACAAGACCTCCAGAGACTCGACTCCGCCGGATGAGCCATCCGAAAACGACAATCGAAGACAACAACATCAGTCCGTCGCGCGTGCTCACGTTTCGTCTTCGGTGAATCACAAGAGGCTGGTCTGCAATAACCTTCGTCTCCCCCCCCACGTCCACTTCGACCAGAATGCGATGCCGCCCTTCCTCGGCCCGCGGCGCGTCGTATCGAACAACGACAGGAGACCCGCCAACGGTGGCTCGATGAGGCGCTGGAGTGATCAGCGCCCTGCGATCCACTGTCACTCGAAGTTCCTCGACATCTTGGTCGAGTTCAAAAGAAAAGTCGATCGAACGCACTCCGTCGGTCGCGGGCAGGCGGTGGGACATTTTGGAATCGAAAGGATGCCATTCACAAGACAAGTCGGGCTGCGGAGAAAGATCAACCCCCTGAATGATTTCACGCCCGCCATGAGGAGAGACGGGCATGCCCAAGATGAGTTGGCTCACGACAAAAATCATCGCCAGATTGACACTCACTCTTCCGATGGCAGCGATGATTCCCGGCTTGACTGCCTTAGTGGTGATGATGTCCAGAACAATGGCCGCTCCACAGGCCACCATGAACCCCACTGGCCCCAGAAGCCGGGTCACAGCCACTTCTGAAAAACCTGGGACGCTGCGCACGACGGCCTCGATCGCGGGCATTTGGAATGCCGTCCCCCAGAGCAGAAGGCTGCCCACGGCGAAGAACCGGACGAGATTTCCTCCCAGCCCCACCAAGGCCCCGGCAGAAAGCAAGAACAACGGAAGGCTCCCCACAAACCCTGCGTTAAGCCCTGGATAGTCTTGAGCCCCTGAAAAACTCCCTCCCCCCAGAGGGGATCCATACAGATCCGGCATGACCAGGACCCCGGCCGACACCGCCATGCCCATGCGGCGAGCCATCACCAAGGCAATCATTCCTGCCGTGACCGCTGCAATGCGTTTGAGCAACCCCCGGTCTGCACCCGCCCGGAGGCACAACAAAGCCATAAACAGAAAAAACGAGAAGACCAACCCTGCAGCTAAGCTTACGGGCAATTCCGAATGTTCTGTTTCCAACTGCCGCAAAAAGAGGCCATGACTCCCAGAAAATACATACTCCAAGAAGGGAACCCATTGCACCGCCGTCAGGGCAAGAGACAAGAGCAAAGCCCCCGCAACCAGTGTTCGCCCATGCCCATCCCACATGCGCATAAAAGCCCAAAGGACAGCAACGACACCGGACACAAGAGCCGTTTCCGGGTGTCCCCCAAAGATCAGCCCACTGAAACACAGAGCAAGAACAATCACCCGAGAACGACATCGATCCTGAACCAACCGTTCTGTCGCCCAGAAACAGGCTGGAAGCGCCACGAGAACGTGGGAGAGGGCATACTGCAGCCAAAAAACTTGGTGCCCACCGAAACCAAAGGCCACAGCACCCAAGGCGGATGGCCAGGGCCTTACTCCAAGGCGACGTAGAAAGAGGAAGGTAAACCAAGCTGATCCGACCAACACCAAAAGCCCTTGAATGAGAGGGACCAGAGCGACCGGGAGAACAGCAACCAATGCCGTGAGAGGGTGAAAAAGAGAACTCGACATGTTCCCAAGAAACGGCTGACCACCCCCCCCGTGGGTAGTCCAGAGAGGGTTCTCCTCTCCCGCATAGATTTTTTTTGCTTCCTGCAGGTAGGGGTAATAGATCCGCGCTTGATCACCGATAAATCGATTGTGGGGAGGATCCGCTTCGAGCACTGCCGACCAGGGAAGCGCTCGCTGGAGCGTTTCCCCTGAGATTAGAGTCACATCCGGGGCGAAGCCTGACCGGAGTACAAAGCACGCCAGCCCAACAAATAGCCCCAAGAAGAGACCGTTACTCCAGCGTTTAGTTGAAAGGCCCAAGAGCACCCCGATACGATCCGACGAATGCCCATTGGGCATCACGCCTTTCCTATTTCCCAACTAGCGGCATGATAAGCGTCGTTATACCTGTCTACAACGAAGCCACTTGCCTGGCTGAAAATGTTCAGCAGTTTGCTGATCTCTTATCCCAGATCTCTAAGAATGACTGGGAGATCATCCTCGTTAACGACGGAAGCACTGACTCCACGGAATCCGTCATTGCAAAACTCGCTGAGGACCAACACGTGCACGGGATTGCCCATTCTGAAAATCAAGGCAAAGGTGCCGCTGTTCGAACAGGGGTCCTCGCGACCCAAGGCGATCTCGTCCTTTTTTGCGATGCGGACATGTCCACCGCCCCCGAGTGCCTCGGCCTTTTCCTCGCGTCTCTTGAGAGCGGCTCTGACATCGCTGTGGGGAATCGCAAGAGCCCAGACTCTGTCATCGAAGCGTGGCAGCCCCCCCTCCGAACATGGCTGGGGCTACGCTTCACTTGGCTGACCAACTGGTGCCTGGGGCTTTCCTTGAGTGACTACACCTGCGGATTCAAACTTTTCCGAGGCCCCGTCGCGCGAGAGTTGTTCGAACTAACAGAGAGTTCTGCCTGGGCATTCGATGTCGAGGTTCTCGCTCGTGCCTCGAGAAAAAATTACAGGATTGCGCAAATCCCGGTGCGTTGGCGTCATGTCGCTGACACTCGAGTCAAAGTGATTCGCGATGTCATCGGGTCTTTGATTGAGTTGATCTCCATTCGTCGCCGATTGGGGAAAAAAAGATAATTGGCCAGAGGCCATTCCGTCGATGCATCTCACCCCCTTCTGGGGAATGATGGGCAGAGAGGTCGAAACGACAACACCCCGAACCGTGCCATCCCACAAGCATGACTGAAAAACCAAAGACCATCACAATTCTCGGCGGAGGCCTTGCCGGCCTCTCTGCCGCGCATCGTTTTTCGGAGGAAGGGTGGTCAGTCACGGTCTTGGAGACAGAAGACCGGGTCGGAGGCCTCGCTTCATCTTTCGAAAAAGAGGGGTTCACCTATGACCACGGGCCTCACCGTCTCTACAGCAATCTGGATGAACTCAATGACCACTTCAAAGAGGTTCTGGACGGAAACTGGCACTACAGGGACCGCCTTTCTCGCATTTACATGAAGGGTGCTTTCTTCGACTACCCCTTAAAAGCCATCAAC
>JAZALG010000140.1:0-14068 GCA_036229545.1 Planctomycetota bacterium
GCGTCTTCAGCAGCCATCCAGATCAGGGACTTGCACTGGTCGCTGGGCTGGTGTTCGCGTCGATTGTTTTTTTAGGGTTGGTCTACGACTGGGTCAAAGGCGACCTGGACTGGGTGAAGTCTTTCCGCGATAGAAAGCGAGTCCAAGACTAAGGCGATGGGCATCCTGAACCACACACTGCCATCGAATACTGCGACTGATGCGGTAGACGGCTTAATCGGCTGGGGGAGGAAGTCGTCCATCTGGCCCATGACCTTTGGTATCGCCTGCTGTGCGATTGAGATGATGGCGGTCTATGCCGCGACCTTCGATCTCGACCGATTCGGCGCGGGGGTCCCTCGGGCGACGCCCCGGCAAAGCGATCTGATCATCGTGCCAGGCACGGTCAACGCAAAGATGGCGGTCCGGGTCAGAAGGCTTTATGACCAGATGGCGGATCCTCGCTATGTGATCGCCATGGGGGCCTGCGTATGCGGCGGGGGCCCCTATGTGAAATGGGGCTACAACACGGTGAAGGGCGTCCACAAAATCATTCCCGTGGACATCTTTGTCCCAGGGTGTCCCCCCAGGCCCGAAGCGCTCATGGATGGAATCTTGAAACTTCGGGAGAAGGTTGGAAAGAACGAGGTGTTCCGCCGCCGGTCTGAGACCGCTGCTCAGATGGACCAGCGGCACGGGCACGTCGGATGAACGAACGCGACATTCACAGCAGGCTCGCGGAGTCGCAGGCTGTTGGAATCGGAGATTTAGAGGAAGAGGTTGCTGATCCCTTTGTGGTCGTTTCCGCAGAAGCACTCGTTCCTGTCATGACCTTCCTGCGAGACGATTCTCAGATCTCCATGGACATGCTCCACCTCGTGACGGCCGTGGAAAAGGAAGACAGCATTGAGGTCGTCTATCACTTGTGTAGTACTCGGCGACACCATTCTTTCGTGGTGAAAGTTGTTTGCCTGCGCCCGGAGGGCGGCGGTCATGACAATTGGACACCCGAAGTGCCGTCGGTGGCAGGTGTGTTTAATTCTGCGGATTGGCATGAGCGGGAGCAGTGGGACCTTTTGGGGGTTCATTTCACCGGCCACCCGGACCTTCGGCGACTCTTGCTGCCGGAGGAGTGGGTCGGGCACCCCCTGAGGAAAGACTATGCGTATCCCTCTGAACACGGGGGGATCCCTCTTGAGTTGGATGCGACGCCGATTTACGAGAGAGGCCCGGACTGGGTTCCTCCAGAGAAGGAACCGCGCCCTGCCGGGACACCCCTGAACCAACCACCGGCAGAGCAAAGCAGTCGCCCTCACGCTGGTGGTCAGGTGCCGCATGTCCAAGAAGCTTCTGCCGCGGAAGAGGACGACGGCGACGGCGGAGAGGAGGGTTAATGGAAGCCCTGGAAATGTACTCCGTTGACACAGGCGCGGATGTCTATACCGAGGAGTTAAAACTCAACCTGGGCCCCCAGCACCCGTCCACTCACGGAGTACTGCGAGTTGAGTTAAAGATGGATGGCGAGGTCATTACGGAGTCTCGTTGCGACATTGGCTACCTTCATCGGTGCGCCGAGAAGATCGGTGAAAACGTGACCTATCTTCAGTTCACGCCGTACACCGATCGCATGGACTATCTCGCGTCCATGAATAACAACCTGGCTTGGAGCCTCGGTGTTGAGAAGTTGCTGGATGTGGAAGCACCAGAGCGCGCCCAGTGGATCCGTGTGATTTGTGCCGAGATGAACCGGATTGCCAGTCATCTGATTGCCTTCGGCACCTACGGCATCGACACAGGGGCCAACACTCCCTTCTTCTATGCCTTCAGAGAGCGGGAATCGATCATGCAGTTGCTGGAGCAAATCTCTGGGGCCCGGATGCTCTACAACTTTATTCGGCCGGGGGGTGTGGCGAACGATATCGACGACAGTTGGATGGCCCAGGTCCTTGCCTTTTGCGATGACTTCGAGAAACGTTGGGCCGAGTACAACCGCATCCTCAGCACCAACCACATCTTCATTAAGAGAACCGCAAACATCGGTGTTCTTCCCAAGGACATGGCGCTGGATTACGGCTGTACAGGCCCCGTGCTCCGAGGGTCAGGTGTTAAGTGGGATCTCCGGCGAGACGTCCCTTATCTAGGGCCGTACGACGACATCGAGTTCGAGGTGCCTGTCGGAGAGGGCACCCACGGGACTCTTGGAGACTGCTGGGATCGTTATTGGGTGCGGATGCGCGAGATGATGGAGTCGATTCGAATCATCCGCCAAGCCATTGAGAAGATCCCCGACGGGACGCACATGGATAAGAAGATGGAGCGGATGTACAAGACCCCCCTCAAGCCTGATCCGGGGGAAGCCTATATGCGCTGCGAAAACCCTCGAGGAGATCTCGGGTTCTACATCGTTTCCGACGGGAGCGATTCTCCAATTCGCTGTCGTGCGAGGGGGCCGAGTTTCTGCAATCTGAGCGTGCTCGACGCTCTTCTTCCTGGCTGCATGCTTGCCGATGGCGTTGCGGTCATCGGTTCTTTGGACATCGTTCTCGGGGAGGTTGACCGCTAAATCGTGGAGGCGCTTATCACATTTTTCAGCGGCATGGGGATTGACGGTGTCGCTGGTCTCTCCGCCGCCTATGCGGTGTGCATTGGCAGTGCCCTGGGAGTGGTGACGGTCTATGCGATGTTTGCCATCTGGATGGAGCGGAAGGTGGCGGCCCACATGCAGGTGCGATACGGGCCTATGGAGACGGGAGGATGGCATGGGTGGGCCCAGTCCATTGCCGACGCAGTCAAACTTCTCTTCAAGGAAGACCTGCTCCCCGAGCGCGGGAACAAGTTTCTCTTCTCGATTGCTCCGGCGATCGTCTTTTGCGGCGTGTTCGCCGGCTTGCTTGCTCTTCCCTTCGCGGTGGGCGTGCAGATTATCGATTTGCACCTGGGGATCTTCTTCATCATCGCCATCGCGTCAATCGAGGTGGTGGGCGTCATCATGGCGGGGTGGGCGAGCAATTCGAAGTACAGCCTCTTTGGAGCCGTCCGGGAGGCGGCCCAGGTTGTTTCCTATGAGATTCCCACGGCCACAGCTCTGCTGACCCCCCTTCTTGTTGTCGGGTCATTTCGTCTCGGCGATTTCAATCTCTGGCAGGAGGAGCACGGTTGGCTCGTTTTTCACAACCCGTTCATGGCGATTGCCGCCCTGTGCTATTTCATTTCTTCTCTCGCAGGGTGCAAGAGGGCCCCGTTTGACCTTCCGGAGGCGGAATCAGAACTCGTCTCCGGCTTCCACACCGAATACTCGGGGATGCGTTTTTCCTTCTTCTTTTTAGAGGAGTACGTGTCGATGTTCGTGGCGGCAGCCATTGTTTCCACCCTCTGGTTTGGGGGGTGGACGATGCCCTTCGTCGACATCACCTATTGGCCTTCCCCTCTCAACGTGATCGGTGGGGTGGTGGTCATGGTCTGCAAGATTTTCTTTTTCATCTTTGTGCAGATGTGGCTGCGGTGGACCCTGCCTCGGCTTCGCGTCGATCAGGTCATGAGCCTGGGATACAAGTACCTTGTTCCTTGGGGATTTTTCGCCCTTTTGGGGACGGCCATTTTTGAAACCCTGGATTGGAGATGGATCCCTCTTTGAGGGTGGAGCGCTATGGGGAGCATTCGAGACTACTTCGGCAATATCGGCTCGGCTTTGAGCACGACGGTAAAGGGGATGGGCGTCACGCTTCAGCATTTCAGCAAAGAGCCCCCCATCACAGTTCAGTATCCCTTCGAACGGATGGATGTCTCCAACCGCTACCGGGGAGTCCACATTCTCGAGCAGGACAAGTGCATCGATTGCGGACTTTGTGCGAAGGCCTGTCCAGTGGATTGCATCGAAATCGAATCGGTGCACCATGGCAGGGTCTTGGAATGGAAGCAATTTGCCATCGACTACAAGAAGTGCATTTTCTGTGAGTTTTGCGTTCCCCCCTGCCCGGTGGATTGCATTCACATGACCACGGAATACGAAATGGCCACGGATGACCCCGACGGAATGGTCGAAGACCTTTTGACCTGGACGGGATTGCGCCCAGAAGACCAAAGGGCCATCGAAGCCGTAGAGGCAAAAAAAGCCGGCAAGGCCGAGCCGGAGGCGGTCGTGGAGGAGAAAGCGCCCGAGGGGGGCTCGGGGGGCGAGGACATGGCCGCGAAAATCGCAGCGATTAAGGCGCGCATGCAAAAGAAGAAGGACGAGGGCTGATGCTCGACTTCATGTTTGTCGTCTTCGCCGGGGTCGCCCTGTTTGGCGGACTCGTCATGGCGTTTCATGAAAACATCGTTCATTCAGCCTTTGCGCTCGTCGCCGCTTTGTTCGGGGTTGCCGGTCTTTACTGGACCTTAGGCGCCGACCTGCTCGGGGCGACCCAGATCTTGTTGTATGTCGGAGGCGTGACGGTTCTCTTGCTCTTTGCGGTCATGCTTTCAACTCGGGATGCGGGGCGGATTTCTCTGACGCGTTATGTGTTGATGGCACCGGTTGTCGGCCTTCTCGGGATGACTCTTTATCGAACCTACAGGGGGATGGAAGCCATCGTCTTGGGCAAGGGGGCGATCCTTGTCGAACCATCTCCGACGGCCGAGCGGGTAGGAACCTTGTTCCTTTCGCCGGACGGATATCTTCTTCCTTTTGAGGTGGTCGCCGTCCTACTGCTGGTGGTTTTAGTGGGCGCCGTCACGCTGGCCCGGCAAAACCACAGTGTGGCAGAGGGCGTGTCTCTTGAAACGGGAGACGGCGGAACGGCGAAGGAGGGTGACGATGAGTGATTCTGCCCCTCTCGTCGACTTGGCACAGACAGTGTTTGCTGGGCACATCAGCAGCTATCTCTTTGTGTCGGGAGCGCTCTTTCTCCTTGGCATGGCCACGATCCTCACTCGCCGCAATGCCCTCTACGTCCTCATGGGGGTCGAGTTGATCCTGAATGCTGCCAATCTGAACTTTGTGACCTTTGCTCGGTTTGGCGACCTGGGCATGGATGGTCAGATGGTGGCGCTCTTTGTCATCGTTCTCGCGGCGGCCGAGGCGGCCATCGCCCTCGCCATCGTGCTCCGCATTTTCCATGACTTTGGCAGCATCGATATCACCCGCACGGACAGCCTCAGGGACTAGGACATGGACCTCTTCGCCTCACACACACTGACGTGGATGGTTCTGGCGATTCCTCTCGTCCCTCTCCTGGCATTCTTTGTTCTCATCTTTGCGGGGCGACGGCTACCGCGCCAAGGGGATTGGGTTGCGACAGGTGCGATCCTGACGAGTGCCGCGATTTCACTGTGCATCTTTTGGCGCGTCATCGTCCAGAACGGGGATGCCTCGTGGTCCTGGTCGAGCGCCGACTACGGCCTCTCCTGGGATTGGATTCTATTAGAAGATTTCAAACTGACGGCTGGCCTGTTCCTCGACAACCTCTCCGTGATCACCCTCGCCATGGTGACCGTGGTGGCGAGTTGCATCTTTTTCTTTAGCCAGGGCTACATGCACGGAGACCGGTACTACTCTCGCTTTTTCGCCTATCTGGCCTACTTCTGCTTCGCCATGCTGGGTCTTGTCGTCTCGGACAACTTGTTGTTTCTTTTCATTCTCTGGGAGTTGGTGGGAGTGGGGAGTTATCTCCTCATTGGGTTCTTCTTCTACGAGGAAGATCCTCCCCGCTGTGCTCTCAAAGCGTTCATGACGAATCGGGTGGGTGATGTCCTCTTCATGCTCGGCCTCGTCTTGGTCTGGCAACTTTTCGGAACGTTGAACTACACAGAGATGTTCGCGCGACTCTCGGCTGGAGAGTTCCCTCCTGCTGATGCTCGGGCCTTCTCGGGATTAAGCGACCATTCCATCCTTACTCTGGCAGGGGTGCTGATTTTCTGCGGGGCGGTTTCCAAGTCGGCTCAAGTGCCCCTGCACGTTTGGCTTCCCGATGCGATGGCCGGTCCTACTCCGGTCTCGGCGCTCATCCACGCCGCCACCATGGTGGCCGCAGGGGTGTTCATGGTGGGCCGTATGTACCCCCTGTTCACTCCTGAGGCCCTGGGAGTCATCGCCGGGATAGGTGCCGTCACAGCCATCGTGGGAGCCACCATGGGCATCGTGATGTGGGACATCAAGAAGGTCCTCGCCTACTCCACGATGAGCCAACTCGGTTACATGATGCTAGGGCTTGGCGTGGGTGGCTTTGTGGCCGGCCTGTTTCACCTCATCACTCACGCGTTCTTCAAAGCCTGCCTCTTCTTGGGGTCTGGGTCTGTGATACATGCTGTTCACACCCAGGACATCCGAGAGATGGGAGGGCTGCGGCGAAAGATGCCGACGACCTACTGGACATTCCTCATTTCCACGCTCGCCCTTGCCGGGGTGCCCATGTTTGCCGGGTACTACAGCAAGGATCAGATCATTGCCACCGCGATGGCCTGGGGGATGGAGCATGGTGCGGCGGCCTGGATGCCCTTCCTCTTTGGGGCTGTCGGAGCGTTCATGACCACCTTTTACATGTTCCGTGTGATCTTCCTTACCTTCCACGGTGAGCCTCAGGTCGCAGAGAAATATCAACACGCCCATGAATCGCCCCTCGTCATGACTCTCCCCTTGGTGGTTTTGGCGACCTTTGCTGTGCTGGGCGGAGGAACCATGAACCCCCTCCCCGACATCGACGGCCTGTGGTTCAACCAACTGGTGGCGCATCCGGCCTCAGCGGCAGCGGCGGGGCTGCACCTGCCTCACGACGCGGGTCACTGGGAACACTTGCTTCATCAAGCACACTACCCGGCTCTGGTGGTCTCTTTGCTTGCCATTATCTTGGGAGTGCTCATGGCGCGTGCCTTCTATCTGAAGAAAAGCGCGGATGCTGGGGCTTGGAAAGAGCGGTTTGGGAAGATCCACACCCTGGTGAGCAACAAGTATTACTTTGATGATATCTACATGAATGGTGTCGTCGGCGGGTTGCAGCGAACCTGTCGTGCTGCGGCCTGGTTCGACAGCAAAGTGATCGACGGCATCGCTAATGGCGTGGGTCTGGTGACTCGCTTGGGTGCTTTTATTGCAGGGCTCTTCGACCAGTACGTCATCGACGGACTGGTCAACTTCTGGCGGTGGTTTACCCAAAACCTTTCGGGCGTTTTCCGTCTCGCCCAAACGGGCAATGCCCGTGATTACCTCACCTGGACGCTTCTGGGCGTCCTTTCCCTGGCGGCCTTTTTGGCCAATGGAGCGAGTTGACCGATATGGATCTGCTTCTAACGCTTATTATTTTCACACCTGTTCTGGGCATGTTGGCCCTGGCCATGATGCCGTCGACCGCGAAGGAGGCCATTCGAACCACGGCCGCAGCAACCACGGCGATCCCCCTCTTTCTTGCGACCTGGCTCTGGGTGCAATATGACCCCTCGGTTGTGGTCCTGGGGAATGTGGCGGCACCCGGCTACTCCTTCGTTGAGATGGGCTCTTGGATCTCTTCTCTCGGGGTGCAGTACTTCGTGGGAGTTGACGGTCTTTCGGTCCCTCTGGTTTGGCTGACCTGCCTGCTCCTGTTTTTGAGCGTTTTTGCCAGTTGGAACATCGACAAGGGGGTGAAGGGGTACTTCATTCTTCTCCTGCTACTTGAGGTGGGCATCAACGGGGTCTTCTGTGCCCTGGACTTCTTCCTCTTCTACGTCATGTGGGAGGTCATGCTCTTGCCCATGTACTTCCTCATCGGAATCTGGGGAGGTCCCCGGCGGGAATATGCTGCCATCAAGTTCTTTCTCTTCACGCTGGCCGGGTCGGTCCTCATGCTCTTGGGGATCGTGGCCCTTTACCTGTCGGCGACGGGAATGGGCGTGGCCACGCCCTTCTCCATTCCCCTCCTGAGCGAACTGATTTCCCAGGGACAGCTCACCGGCGGGAACCTCGTCGACGGAGGGATGCTCCTCGGCTGGCCCTTCTTGAAGTGGATCTTCCTGTTCCTCTTCATCGGCTTTGCCATCAAGGTCCCCATCGTGCCCTTCCACACCTGGCTGCCTGACGCCCACGTGGAGGCGCCGACCGCGATTTCAGTCATCCTTGCCGGCATTCTTCTGAAGTTGGGGTGCTACGGCATCCTTCGAGTGAACCTGGGCATGTTTCCTGACACGGCCCAGGAGTTTGCCTACTGCGGTGCCGTGCTGGGCTTGGTTGCCATCATCTACGGGGCCTTCGTGGCCATGGCACAGACCGACTTCAAACGCCTTGTGGCCTACAGTTCTGTGAGCCATATGGGCTACGTGCTCTTGGGGGCCTGCTCTTTCACGAGCGCTGGGCTGAACGGGGCGGCCATGCAGATGTTTACCCACGGCACCAGTTCGGCCATGTTGTTCCTCATTGTGGGCGTGGCGTATGACCGCGCGCATCACCGTGAAATTGAGGGCTTCGGGGGGCTCGCCAATGTCGCTCCGGTTTACCTGGGCCTGACTTCCGTAGGAATGTTTGCCGCTCTGGGTCTCCCCGGAATGAGCGGATTCGTGTCTGAGGTCTTGGTCATTATTGGCAGTTGGCAGGTGTATCCAGAACTGGCCTCCCTTGCTGTGATTGGCATTGTGGTGACCGCGGCATTTGTTCTTTGGACGCTCCAGCGCGTGTTCCTCGGGCCGCTGAACGAGAAGTACGCTGATTTCGAAGACGTCACTGGGAGGGAGATTTTCACCCTCGCTCCCCTGGCCTTTTTGTGCGTCTTGTTCGGTGTGGTGCCCTCGCTCTTCTTGGACAAGGTGGCCCCGACCCTTGAAACGTTAAAGGCGCTGTTCTCTTAGGGCGGGCAAGACAGAGGAACTTCTTTCTATGACTTCCGAGATAACCGCCGACCTGATTGAACTGATGCCGGAGATCTGGCTGACGGGGACGATCATTGCCACTCTGATTGTGGACCTCATTTTTGGACACCGGTACAAGCAGATCGTGGGCTATGTTGCTTTTGCGGGGACTCTCGGGGCGGTCAACGCGTTGTATGGGACGTCCGGGCAGCCCGAACGAGTCTTTGGAGTGATCACAGCGGACGGGTTTTCTCTCTTCTTCCGCATGGTGATCCTGTCGGGCACGGCATTGATTGTCTTGTTTGCTTCGGTCTTCCGGGACCTCGCCTCGGAGACCCGGAACGAGTTTTACCCCATGGTTCTGGGAGCGGCACTTGGCGGCTGCTTCCTTGTATCCACAGACCACCTCCTGATGCTCGTCCTGGGGATGGAGTTGCTCTCGTTGTGCAGCTACATCCTGGCGGGCTGGCAGAAGACAGAGCGGCGGAGTTCCGAGGCGGCCTTAAAATATCTGGTTTACGGTGCCATGAGTTCGGGACTGATGCTGTTTGGCTTTAGCCTGCTCTACGGGATTTCAGGGAGCCTCTGGATGCCTGAGGTGGCCCTTGCTGTGACGGAACAGTGGGATTTAGGAGGAGACGGTGGGCGTGCGGTGGTTGTCGCTGCGTCGGTCCTCACTTTCGTCGGGTTGGGATTCAAAATTGCAGCCTTCCCCTTCCACTTCTGGGCACCCGATGTGTACGAGGGCAGCCCGATGCCCGTGACGACCATGTTGGCGGTGGTCAGCAAGGCGGCTGGGATCGGAGTCTTCGTTCGTTTTGTAGACGGGGTTTTTCTTGATCAGGTGGTGAGCGCAGACTGGGTGAGCCGTCTCGGGGGCGTGGTTGCCATGCTGGCGGCCGTCACGATGACCTACGGAAATGTCACGGCAGTCAAGCAGACCAACGTGAAACGCCTGTTGGCCTACAGTTCCATTGCCCACGCGGGATTTCTTGTGATGGGGATCGCGGTCATGCTTTGCGGAGATGGCCGGGCCTACGCGGGGGCCGGCATGGCGACGACACTGTTTTATCTCGGCACCTATTACTTCGGGACCCTGGGCGCCTTCGGCTGCGCCATGGCGATCGCGAACCGATTCGGGGCCGAGGAGTTGGACGACTACGTGGGACTGGGATGGTCAACGCCTTGGATCGGAGGCGCCTTTGTTCTGTTCTTGGCCTCATTGACAGGCCTTCCTCCCACCGTGGGCTTTGCCGGAAAACTGGTCGTATTCCGCGCAGCGTTAGACTCGGGGCTGGGCTGGCTGGCCCTTGTGGGAGCCCTGAACGCCCTGGTGAGCCTCTTCTATTACTTCAAGATCGCCCGGGCCCTCTTCCTGCGGGGAGGGACGGAGGTGGTTCCGGGGATCGCCAGCCGTGGAGTGCTGGCGACCCTTGCCCACGCCGCCGTGTTTCTTCTGGCGGCGGGCACCCTCTGGTGCGGTGTGGGCCCGGGGCTGGACGCCCTCATGACATGGGTTGGAAGGTCTCTGCTCTAGTGAATGGTGAATTCCAGCCCGTTTGAACCGGACTTACCGGAGGGTCCGGCAGAATCGAGGATCCACGCCTGCATGTTGAGTTGGATGCCGATCGTGTTGGGGTCATTGGGGAGTTGACCGGCGAGGGTGGCGCCTCCGCTTCCGTTCGTCGAGAAGACGAGATACTGGATGAAGTTGCCCACCAGAACTGTCCCCCCAAGTCCCGGAACCGAAGCCTGAGACGTTCCGATGAGGAACACTGCGGGGGAAAGGGGAAGCGCATCCGTCAAAGCGAGGGCAATATTCCCCGTAGGAGTTGGATCTCCGCTGCCTGAGAAGGAAGGCGTTAAGCCTCCGGCCCCTGGTGTTCCCGTTCCGTACATGATGAAGGGACTCGAGACGGGGCCTAGCGAGACGAAGGCCAAGTCATCGATGTTCCATCCGCCGTACTCAACCCCGCCGTCGGAGGTCATCTCGAAGCGCAGCTGGACCGAGGGGTTGTTGTCCGCAATAGCGGAAATGTCGTAATCCATGGGGGTCCAGGCCGTATCGATCAGGTCTCCATTTGTGGGATTAACGAAGATCTGCTGGGAATTCACGAAGAGCTGAGCCTGGTCAAAGGCAGCCTCTTCTACAGTGAGCCACCGCTGGAAGCGCAGCCGAACACCGGTGTAGCCACTCAGGTCAAAGACTGGTGAGGAGAGGCGGTTATGAACGTTGGGCTGGTATGCCCCGTTCCAACCCGAATTCCCCAGGTCATTTGCCCAGACCTGACTGCCTGAGTAGGCCGAGGAGGGATCGCCTGAACTTCCCTGTGGAGCCCCATGCTGCCAATCGTCCTGAGTGGCAAGTTCCACGTGGGTCCATCCCTGGTCGCCCGAGGTTTCAAAGTCAAACGAATAGGCCACTGTCAGTTCGCCAATGTCGTAGTTAAAGACACTACCTCCCTTAGGCAGAAAGATGCTGTTGTTCGCAGCATCCTGGGCCTCAAGGTAGTAGTACACCGTGGCTGGAGAGACCTGGCCGGGGAGAGTCCCTGCCCAAGCGTTGCCCGACTGGGGAGTCATGGCGACAGCGGTGTAGTTCGATCCGCCATCGGTGGAGTAGTGAACAAAAACTTCGTCAGGAGTGGCGAGGTTCGGGACGACGTCAGCCGTGACCGATACAGCCCCCTCATGGTTCACGCTTCCGATGGGAGTGTGCTCGATAGAAAAGAGGGGCAACTCAAAGCCGGGAAAACCCTGCGCCATGAATCCTGCGTCGATCGCAGCGTAATGGGGTGTGCCGTTGTTGATGTTGCCGTCGTCGTCATCGAGGGCGAGCCAGTGCTCTTCCACGATGGTCTTGATCTGGCTGTCGTTGTAGGTCTGATACCAAGCCAGGAAAATGTTGTCGGCCACCGCAGAGCCTGCAGCGTTTCCGAGGGAGGCTTTAAGTTCTTTGCGAACCTTCCAGAGAGCTCCCATGAGGACTTCACCGTCGGCGTGGACGCCGCCGTGGCATCCGCCGTTGTTGTCGCCGCAGAACTGGGTGTTATTTTCACCGCTCCGAACCTCGCAACCGATTCCGCAGAAGCCAGCACCCACGAGGGGGTCATCTCCGATGTACATGGCCCATACGTCAGCAGAGCCTTCGCCAAAACCATCAGGGCCATTGCCAGAGTTATAGAGATCATTGGCCCAGTGGCCTTCCTCGTGCCATACCACGGTGGAGTAGGCCGTGTTCACGCAACCACCACCATTCTGATAGAAGTTGATGGACACGCCGTTGTAGTAGGCGTTGCAGGTGGAATTGATATTCACGTTGCTAAGCACCTGAAAGTCAAAATGGGTGTCCGTGGGATCCATGGCTTTGACCCAATCCCGCATGCGGTTGACGTTGATGTGAGCATTGACCTGGGCCGTTTGTTGCTCGTTTTGATTGGGATTGAACTCAAATGTTGCGGGGCTACCTGGTGAGACGGACAGAGAGACGGAGGCTTCGCCTCCGGCCTCGTTGTTAACGCGAGAATACTGCCCTGCGAGTTGGGCGGTCACTGTCTTGGTGGTATTCGTGCCGGAGAAGGTGAAGTTGCCATTGTCGTCGGTATAGACGTTGTTGGGCTCGCCCGGGGCCGTCATGTGAACGTCCTTCATCGCTTGAAGAATCTCGGGTGCCTGGTTGTCAGGGAGGAGGCCTCCTTGACCCCAGCCCTCAACGGTCCCGGTGAGGTCGAACTCGTGGACGAGAGTCCAGCTATCAAAAACCTGGGCGGGTTCTGTGGCCGAGGCGACGACCTGCCGAATGACGGGCAGGGTGCCGTTGTGCGAGTTGTGGGGAGCGGCAAGAGTGAAACTGTAAGCCGGGGCAGCTGCCTCGGCGGACTTGCCGGCGAAAGGCTTGGCTGGGAAGACGATGTAATCTTCAAAGGTGAGTGTTTCGACGGGCATCCCCGTGACCTGTTGAAAATGGGCTGTTGCGACACGGGTCGCCTCGGCGAGGGAGACTGCGGGTGCCAAGGAGAAGGAAGCATCCGTGGGCAACCCCTGGTTGTCGATGGACAAAAGTTTCCCGTCCATGCTGAAGAGCAGGTTGACGTATCCCCGGTGGACGGCGATGCCGTCGATTTCCTGGGTGAACTTTACGACGACCTTGTCTGAACTCCCGACACGGGAGAGGAGAAGGGGCTTCACCTGGTCGAGACGGAGACTTGTGGAATTGAACCCGAGGGCGGGGGCAAGGTCATCGACGATCTGCCGTGCGGCGATCTCAAAAGAGCGGGTGCTCCCGTCCACGTCGGTGGCCATCCCTCCTCCGAAGAGGTGTCGGACCGTGCCTCGGTCATAGTTCCATCGCACGTGCCAGTTCGGCCCCGCGGTGGAGAGCCAACTTTCGACAGCAACATGCCCGTCTTCTTGCAGATTCAGCGGCTCGGAAGAGATTTGAGCGGAGAGCAGCGACGGAGCGGACAGGATGCAGAGGGCAATGCACAGGATGGAACGAAGCATAGGTGATCTCCCAGGTGCAACGAAAATGGACGAGGTTCGGGTGGGCTTGGCGGGATCGCTGAAGCCGTATGGCTCATCCTAAGCCTGAAAAACCGATTTGCACAGGGGAGGCAGATCTACGGCGAGATGGGAGTGGCGAGGAGGGTCATGGCGGAGCCGAGAATGCAGGTCGTAATGAGGGAGACAACAAGGACCTTTGCCACCTTTCCATGGCGCATTCTGGCTATTCCACTTTGGTTTTCTGGGGCTCTTGCAAGGCGAATGCCACTCCATGCAACGAGAGGAATGAGGATGAAGTCCGCAGCAACGAAGACGAAGTGGACCTGCAGAAGTGTTTTCGAGAGCCCCTCGAAGACGAGCAACTCCCCAACGATCTCGGCTTTTTTAATGGCCCAATACAAGGTGCCCAGCATGGCGCCGACGACGGTGTAGTGCAGGATGCGTCTTCCCGTGATCCCGGACCAGATGACAACACCCAACAGAAGGATCACCGTTGCAATGGCGGTCCAGAGGGAGGGGAGGGCGGTGGAGAGGTCCGCGGCCATTTCGCTCCCAGTCGTCATGCGCTTTCGTCAGCGCGGTGCTCTGGGGCGGGTTCTTCAGCGGGGGTTTCAACAGGCGACTCAGCCGCTTCGAGTTGGGCGAGTTCTTTGTTCCACTTCTTGAGGTTCAGGCGGGCGTTGTTTCGCTTCGTTCGCCACTCCTTGAGTTTTTTCGTGTTGTGCTTGAGTTTCTTTTCTTTGTCGTCGAGTTCACTCGTTTTGGCCGACTGAACTTTCTCTTCCCAGTCAGGGAT
>JAZALG010000141.1:0-6716 GCA_036229545.1 Planctomycetota bacterium
CGCCTTCGCCCGACTCGACCAGGACAAAGATGGGGCCATCACCTCCACCGACATCAACAGTTTGGGAACATCCCCAGATCAAGACAGGGCCGGGGGACGATTTCGCCCCATGCCTGCTGCCGAGCAATCGATCCTGGATCAAGCCCAGGCCCTCCTCCGCTTAATCCCCCCCGATCCTGAGACAGAAGGCGCCGACAGGGATCATTGGCAGGATTCCTTTGCCCTTTTTGATACTGACGAGGACGGATTGATCGGGCCGTGGGAAATGCGCGATCGAATGCTCTCTCTCGGGGGAGGCCAACCCGCCGACCGGGCAGCCACCATGGGCGCTTTCCAATCGACCGACGGGAATCGGGACAGATCTCTGGACAGGCAGGAGTGGCTCTCCCTGTTCGACAAAGCAGCTGGTGAGACAGGAATCCTTTCCCTCAAAGAACAGGACGCCGTCTCTCGCGAAGAAGAATCTCCCGCACCTCAGGCACAAGAAGGGCGCCCTGCTCCTGACTTCGCCCTCCAGCCTCCCCAGGGTGGTGAGACGATCTCCCTCTCCGATTTTCAAGGAAAGAAGCCCGTCGCCCTGATCTTCGGAAGTTACACCTGACCGCCTTTTCGATCTTCAGCCGGTCGGCTGAATGAGATTCGTGAGACATGGGAAGAAGAAGTGGCGTTCCTCCTCATCTACATCCGAGAAGCCCACGCTCTTGACGGCGAACGGCCCGTCCTGAGAAAAGGATCCCCCCTCGTGGAAGAGCCTCTCACTCTTCTTGAGAGAAACACGGTTGCCGAGACCTGTGTCGCGGACCTGGGCCTGGACGATTTCGTCACCCTTGTCGACGACATGGAGAACACGGTCAATCAAGCCTATGCCGGTCATCCCGACCGACTCTATCTCGTGGGCCGGGACGGCACCCTGGTTTTCCAAGGGGAACCGGGACCCCGAGGCTTCGACCCCGACCTCCTTGAGCAGACCATCATCAAGACACTGAAAGAAGAAGACCGACAGTCTCCTTCCTCGCCGTAAAGTCCTCTCGAACTTAAGCGTCCCGGATGTCGAGTCGCATGACGTTCGAGATACGAAATACTCCGCCCGCAGCATTCGTGTCCGCACCGACAAACCCGATGTCCAATCCCTGAAGAAGGGGATCGTTGGGAAGGGTGACAGGCAGATGAAGATCCCCACCGACGAGGGGAAGAGGTGGCCAGACGAGAAGAAGTGGCGGCGAGATGGCAATCCCGCTCACGTCCAGAACAGCGAGAGCTCCGTGGCTGGTCCCATCCACCAGGCTCATGGTAAAGGCATCACCAATCGCCGGGCTGGGCATGTCGACAGAGAGGTTCAGGCAGGAGGGGGCAAGCATATCGATGCCCATGAAATCGCCGCCGGGGCCAGGCTCGTGGATTCCCACGATGGCCTGACGATCTCCAGGAGGCGCCGATGCCGTGAAACCAAAGTTCGAAAGGAAATTGAAACTGAGGGCACCGGCCTCCTTATCCGCACCCACGACCACGTCATTGAACTCCCAGGTGATGTTCCCTCCCGACACGTCAGCCTGCCAATTGTTCTGGGAGATGCTGTCCATGTCGTGGAAATACAGATCTGACACCGGACCACAGACGGGAACAGAGAAGGAGCGTAGTTTCCGGTCCATGTTCCAGTTCATCAGGGCATATTCGTAACGCCACTTCCCCTGACCCAAGGCCGTGACATCGACAGCCAGAATGGCACTCCCGTCGGCGTGACCTCCAAGACTCTTCGTTGTGATTTGGTCCGCGTCCGACCAGCGCATCAAAGCGGGGCCTTCCACGAGAGCGCTTCCATTACTGAAGAGCCACCGCGAGCCGTTCCAGTTGGGCACGGTCGTCCGCGAGCCGATGTTGTTGTTGATGAGTTGATCATTAACCACCAAGTACATCGCTTCGTAGTAGTAGGTGGCGTTGGTCGGAATCATGTCCTGGTCGTCGACCGTAAGCCGGTGACTGACAAGGTCATTGCCCCCTGGGCCAAACTCATCCCGCTGCCCATCGACGGGTGTCCCGTCGAAATACGACCCCCAGGCTGTCCATCGATTCGTGAAACCGTTCCACTCATCTCGTGGTCCGAGATAAAAGGGGTCCGCATTGTTTGAGGTCCCATAGGTGTCACTGCAACCCTTGCCCAGAAAGTTCCCCTGGGGACTGGGGCTCTGACACGGGGTGCACTGACTGTTGCTCAGGGCAAAGAATCCATGTTTCATCCATGAGACACCAATCTGTTCGAAGCGGCCATCCATCTCCCGGTACATCGCCATGGAGATCCCAGGGTGACCCTCACTCATAGGCGCGTGCCAGGGGACATTGCTGTCACCCACGTTGCACGATGTCGTGGACATGGTCATCCCCGCAATACCGTTCGGGAACGACCCTTGGTGCGCTCCGGACTTCTGCTGGTATGAACTCAGGATCCCGAGTTTCACATCGAGCACATTGCCATCGGGACTCTCTGCAGGAGGCTCGCCCGAGAAAGGCGTAAACGGTTTCTGCCCGCGGGGGTAATCCCAGGGGCCTTCATAAACGGAAGTGTCCATCTCGACCTTGCCGTACCCCAGGGTCACGCCCAGAAGATCGGGCCGACGCAACTTAGCCGCAAGATCAGCACCGATATTCATGTCCCACGCCTTCATGCGAAACTCCATCGGCGCTTCATGGTCTTCCCCCTGTCCGTACCCGCCGTCTCCGGGAAGCCAGGAGATCTTGACGTAGCAGAGTTCGAAGTCCTTGCCCATGTCGTCGCCGGCCTGGGCGATGTACAAATAGTCCGGGTCCGGCTCTCCACCAGGCCCGTCACTAAAGACGGGAGTGGGGTGAATGTCAAAGTTGAGGAAATCCACCGAATTCCCCGACCGCAAGTCCGTCACCACAAATCCACCAATCGATCGCACCGCGCCGCCGAGAACTCCGTAGGGCTGAAAACCGCCAGCATGGCTGGAGAGGAAGAGAAGGTCGCTGGACCCATCGATCATGAAGGCCGCTGTTGGTATGAGCATCTCTTCTTCGAGAGTCGTGCCAATCTCTGCCGTAGAGAAAGTCTCGATCGCTAAATCAAGATCCTCGTAGACCTCGTCGAAAAAGGTGATCGCAATCCGCCCACCATCAACCTTGTGCACTTGAAACTGGGCAAGTGCCTCTTGGAAAGAGACAAGGGTCAACACAGCAACAATGAGCAGTCTCATCTAGTGAACTCCATAGCAATCGAGTGCGTGTGGGATCCGTCCGGGCAGGGTGCCGAATCTAAAAGAGATGCCCTCGCCCGTGGGCACTCTCCCTTCAGTGTATGACCATCTACCAAAAACGTCGACGAGGAACGTTCCGTCAACTCAGGCGACGGAGGCCCCCTCACCCTTCTCCCCCTACAGGGTGTAGTCCACCACGATGCGCCAGCCTGCCTCTGTATGACGGAAAATCGTCAGAAACCGCCCATTCAGAGGATCTGAATCCCTTTGCAAGTGCCAGCCTCCGAAGGCAAGTACATGTCCCTCCCCCATGTCAGAAATCTCTAAATCGGAGAAAGACAATTTTCCCATGGCGGCCGAGTCCGGGTATCGATCCCGATAGCGCGCTAACAAAGCATCAAAACCAACGAGAGTGCTGTCCGGCGTCACGAAAACGATCTCCGGTGACCGTTCATAGACCGCCATGAAACCTTCCAAATCTCCCGCGCTCCATGCCCCTGCCTGCTGTTCAATGAGTTCTCGAGTAGCCCGTTCAGAATCGGTCGCCATGAAAGAAGCACAGGAGACGAAAAGACTGCAGAGCACTCCGAGTATCACGTTCTTCTTCACAACATCCTCCAGGGGGTGTTCACCACAACGAGAGACGCCCTTTTACCGATCCAACCACCGGGCAAACGCATCAAAGCGGGCCGGACGGCCCAGAAATTCTTCCACAAGTTCACTGGCGGGACGACTCCCTCCGGGATCCAGCACCGCACGCCGATAGGCCAGAGCCGTCTCCATGTTCATGACTCCCTCCTCTTCAAATCGGCTGAACATGTCCTTCGCGATCACCTGGGACCACATGTAGGTGTAGTAGATCGCTGAATAGCCGTAGAGGTGCCCGAAGTTGTACTGGAAGTGGGTCCCCTCGACATAAGCGAAGGAGCTGTAGCGGTTCTGCAGTTCTACGGCGAGGCGGTCCAAGTCTAGGAACTCGGGATCCGTCGCGTAGTACGAGAGGGAGAGAGCCGCATAGAACATCTGATGGGCGGCGTTCGAACCTTTTCCGAAATCCTCCGAGGCCCGCAACTTTGCGATGAGCTCGGGCGGAATCGGTTCACCGGTCTGGTAATGCCGAGCAAACAAACGCAGAGCCCCTGGGTCGTAACACCACTCTTCCAGCATTTGAGAGGGTGCCTCGACAAAATCCCGCTCCGTCGCGATGCCACTGTTTCCAATCCAGTCTCGATCCCCCGCAAAGATTCCATGGAGGAGGTGCCCAAACTCATGAAAGAAGGTCTTCACCTCACCGAACTCCATCAGGGCCACGCCCTCTTCCGACCGAGCCGGATCAGCAAAATTGCAGACGAGGCAGGCCTGAGGAAGTCGCTGTCCACGGACACCGTCTCGATAGCCGAAACAGGCAGCGTGGCCGTACTTGTCGGGACGGGGGTGAAGGTCGAGATAGAACCTCCCGAGTTGACGATCTCCTTCAAAGATATCCCAGGCGGTCACGGACTCATGCCAAAGGTCCAGGCCGTCCACAGGCTCGTACCGGACGCCAAACATCGCACTCGTGAGGTCGAAGAGCCCCTGCCGGACGCTTTCAAAATTGAAGTAAGGCCTGACCTCCTTGGGGTCCAAAGAAAAGCGGCTCTTCCGCACCAACTGGCCGTAGTAGGGCTTCTCCCAGTCGGCAATGGATTTTGCCCAGGGTTCGTCCTTTTGCTTGCGCCGAAGCAACGTTTTGTAATCCCGCTCCGCAGAGGGTCCTGAGGCAAGGGCGATTTGATCGATGAACTCCTGGGCAGCCTCGGACGACCCGATCATTTTGTCTGCCGTGGCAAAAGCGGCCCAATCTCCATAGCCCAGAAGGGTCGCAAACTCGTGTCGTTTTTCGATAATGGAGCGAAGAACCGGTTTGTTGGCCGGATATCCTCGATCCTTGTATTCCCGATAAAGAGCAGACCGCCCTTCCGGACTCTCAGCGTAGGTCACAAAGGGGACATAGTCAGGATAGGACGTGTCGACCTGAACGAGCCCTGTCTCCTTGTCCGGAGGATGGCTCGCGAGCCAATCATCCGGCATACCCCTGAGATCTTCTGGCGGGAGCGTAATGAACCGAACATCCTCTGAGAGATTTCTCTGGAACTCCTGGCCGAGGGAAACGATCTCTCCTCGCAAAGCAGCCAGGCGCTCCCGCACCACCGGCGACTTATCCACCCCGGAACGCCGAAAATCCTCGAGTTCCTTTTCCAGAAAAAACCCTGTGGACACATCAGCCTCCGAGACATCAATCCCCGACAAGGCCGCATAGAGTTCCGGAGATTGAGAAAGGCGTGTAATAAAAGCCGAAATCTCCTGCTGTCCCTTCTCTGCGATCTCTCGGACATCGGCATCGGGATGAACCCGGGCGAAGAGACCGTTCTCGCTCCCTGCCGCATCGACATGCATGAGGAGGGTGTTATAGGCCTGGAGGGTGTTCTCCACCGTATGCTTCCCCCCGACTTCGGAGGTGAGCTGTTCAAAAATCTCTTCCGCCACCAGCAGATGGTCACGAGTAGAGGCGACCATCTCCGCCGCCGTCCGGTCGAGTGGTGTGGCTTCAAGTGCCCACAGATCAACGTCGTCCCCGAGAAATAGCGCTGTGTTCGCAACAATCAAAAAAGTGCTAAGAAACCTCATCCCATATATCTCAAACGGTTTTTGCGTTTCTCATCGGTAAAGAACGTTCAACAGCCTATTCGATCGACCGCTGTTGGTCTGCTGGCCACACCTACGGTAAATCTCTTGCATAAACGTCCATCTAAAACATTTCATGGGATACACTGTCGGCTCATCACTTTTAGGCACACCGTTTTACTTGGAAAGAATAAATGACCTTACTTAAGCGCGTTTTGACCCTTGCTCTACTCATGTCTTTGCCTCTCGCTGTTGGATGTTCATCGCCTCACGCTGTTGGATGTTCATCGGATACAAATGCAGTGGCTAGCTTGGCCGACTGCTGCGCCGAAGACGCTGCCTGCTGCACTGAAGGTGCTGCCTGCTGTGATGCCCAAGTAACTGAACTGCCGGATTGTTGTGCTGAAGGTGCCGACTGCTGCGCCGAAGGCGCTGCCTGCTGTGATGCCCAAGTAGCCACTGCCGCAAGCGTCGACTGTTGCGACTCTTGTGACTCTTGTGGATGTGACGACTGCAGCTGCTGTCATGACCAAGTAGCCCAAGTAGCCACTGCCGCGAGCGCCGACTGTTGCGACTCTTGTGACTCTTGTGGATGTGACGACTGCAGCTGCTGTCATGACCAAGTAGCCTAAGTAGCCACTGCCGCGAGCGCCGACTGTTGCGACTCTTGTGGGTGTGCCGACTGTAGTTGCTGAGTAGCGGCGCAGAGGAAAGCAGGCTCTCTCTTCTCGGAAGATGAGACCTTCCAAGACGGGAACTGCTTGACGGTTGCCGTATGAGCGCAACCATGTCGTGGCAAGAAAACCGTTGCGTATGTCTCAAACGGTTCTTGCGTTCCGTACG
>JAZALG010000142.1:0-8318 GCA_036229545.1 Planctomycetota bacterium
AAAAACACTTCACCGAGAATGGCTGTTTGGCCGAATAGTCTTCTGAAACCCCACTTCAGGAGTCGTTCGATGGTCAAAACAAAAGCCCCCACATCCTCCAGTAGAAAAAAAGTGAAGAAGGCTCCCTCCCCCCGAGCCAAGAAAAGTCGCGGTAAACCTTCCCCCGGAACCCGAACGTCGAGTCGGTCCGCAAAGCGTCGCAGCCCAAAAGTTTCTGTGAACACCGATCAAGAGCAACTCGAACTTGAAAGAGTCGAGTTTCTCCGGGCAATCGACCGTTACAAACGCAAAACGGGAAAGTCCTTCCCTACATGGACCGAGGTCCTCGACGTCCTACGCTCCATTGGGTGGCTTCACCCCCTCGAAGCTCACGCGCTGCAAGAATCTGCGCAGAAGAGAAAATCCAAGTAGGTTGCCCCTTGCGTGTCGCGCAGTACGCAGTTTTTATTCCCGCGCCCCCAGCACCGGAATCAGCGTCCCCTTCAGGGCGGCGTAGAGAGCCCCCGTCGCAGCCACATCGCGAACACAATACTCAACGATCTCGTCGAGTTTACCGGCCAAGTAATATTCCCCGACCAGCGAGCCGTCCAACCCTGCCTCTTTGGGAGACGTAATCCCGAACCGACGGCACCAATAATCAAGGCTAAAGGTTTGCCCTCTCGCTGTGGCGCCAAAAAAGGTGAGTACCTCCTGCAAATCACAGTGAGGTGACAGGCTGTAACGATAGCCAACAAGATTACGACTCGGCCGAACACCCAGCATGGCCGACCGAATCATGAGAAAGGGCCCATCAAACATCCGACCATTGAAAGTCACGATTCGATCAGCGTTTTTAATGCGGCTCCAAAATTCTGTCAGGATGGATCGCTCGTCTCCTATGAATCTTTTGAACCCCATCGGCCCCCCATCAGACCATCCGTCCCCCTCCCCCTCATAGAGAACCCCGCCCTTCCCGTCGTTGTCCACATTCTGCATTGCGATCACGATGGCCCGGCCAGTTCCTGGCGCGAGACCGAGGCGACGCGGCAACGCTTCGCGCTCGGCGTCGGTCTGCAATCTCCCCGCGAGGTAATCACGAGTTTTCTCGTCGAGTTCATCCCAAGGGACACCAACGGTCTCAATATCCACCACATATGTTCCACCCCCAGGCATAGCTAGATCTCGCTCAGAGGGAATGCGTCTGCGAGGTCATCAACCTGACCGGCAACCTGCTGTTGGAGAGACTCGTCTTCAGGTGCGAGAAGGACTTTTGCAATCCAGTCGGCAACCAGTGTCATCTCTTCAGGCCCAAATCCACGGGTACACAAGGCTGGAGTCCCTAAGCGAATTCCTGAACCCTCCATTGGGGGTCTCTCATCGAAGGGGATCATGTTCTTATTGACGGTGATCTTTGCACGCCCCAGAGATTCTTCAGCGACCTTTCCTGAGATCCCGATCGAATCCACGTCCACAAGCACAAGGTGATTGTCCGTACCATCGGACACCAGTCGGATCCCACTGCTTTTCAGTCCCTCGGCCAGGGCATGGGCTGAAGCCACCACACGCTCTTGATACTTTTTGAAGTCCTCCGAACTGGCTTCGTGCAGGGCAACAGCTTTTCCTGCAATCACGTGCATCAAAGGGCCACCTTGTATGCCCGGAAAGACTCGCGAATTGATCGTTTTCGCATGCTCCTTCCGCCCCACGATGAGTCCACCCCTTGGGCCACGCAGGCTCTTGTGTGTCGTCATGGTGACGACGTCAGCATAGGGGACAGGCGAAGGGTGAACCCCGGCGGCAACCAATCCTGCCACATGGGCCATATCCACCATCAACACAGCCCCGACATCAGCGGCAATCTGAGCAAACCGTTCAAAATCGATATGACGCGGATAGGCACTTGCACCTGCGAGAACAAGTTTCGGCCGGTGTTCCTTGGCCAAAGAAGCCACCACATCCATATCGATGGTTTCGCTGTGCTGATCCACCCCATAAAACACGGGAGCGAAGAGGCGTCCCGAGAAACTCAGTGGGTGCCCATGGGTAAGATGCCCTCCATGGGCAAGATCCATCGACAGGTAACTGGCGCCGTCTTCGAGGAGCGCCATCAGTACAGCCATATTGGCCTGGCTCCCAGAATGAGGCTGCACATTCGCCGATTCCGCACCAAACAATTCCTTGGCCCTGTTACGCGCGATGCGCTCGACGGTATCCACGTGCTCACATCCCCCGTAATAGCGACGACCCGGATAGCCTTCGGCGTACTTGTTCGTCAGAACCGAGCCCACGGCTTCGCGCACAGCGGATGAGGTGTAGTTCTCTGAGGCGATCAGTTCCAACTCGCCATGCTGCCGTTGCTTCTCCCCCTCGATCGCCTCGGCGATCTCAGGATCGACCTCTGATAGATTTCCAAGGCCTTCTTGCAGCATGCCTACTCCTCCACCTCGCGCGTCATACACTCATCACAGTGACACAACTCTGCAAGTTTTTCGTAGGTGTAGATTCCAGTCCCATGCCCATCGGACCACGCAATGGTCAAAGCATAGTTCCCCACGGGCTCAATATTCACGGGCTGAATATCCTCCGGCACAGACTCTTCGTCCAACCGGCCCTCCCCAGTCCATTCGTCAACACACTCAGCACACGGACAGGCCAGTCTCAATGTCCGGACCGGCACCCGCCCTCGATGCCCATCGCTCCATTCAATCGTAAGCACTCCGGCACCATCCTGGCCCAAGGAAACGGGCCGACCTCTTTGCGGACGGCCGCTCACCCCTCCCATGACATTCTCAACGATTCAGTGTCTGTCTGGACCTGTCCGAGTAATGCTTCTTGAACCATCTTGGCTGCATTTTGAAAGGCTTTGGCCGCCGGACTCTCTGGGTTTCTCAAAACAATCGGCTCCCCCTCATCACCACTCGCTGCGACACCGGGCGCAAGGGGAACCGCACCGAGGAAGGGGATTCCTAGTTCCAACGCAGTCCGTTCACCACCTCCCTGGAGCAAAAGGTCGTGCAATTTTCCGCATCCATCACATTCAAACGAGGACATATTCTCCAAGATACCGAGGACCGGCACCTTCACCTGTTCAAACATACGCAGCCCCTTGCGCGCGTCAGCGAGCGCCACTTCCTGCGGCGTGGACACAATCACTGCTCCGCTCAAAGGTGCCTTTTGCGTCAGGGTCAGTTGTGCATCCCCAGTCCCAGGTGGCATGTCGACGATCACCAGATCGAGTTCTCCCCATTCCACTTGCTCGAGAAACTGCTGCAGCGCACCATGCACCATAGGGCCACGCCAGATCATGGGCTGGTCAGGGTCAATCAGGAATCCAATCGACATCACTTGCATGCCATGGGCAGAAACGGGGTGAATCATAGATTTACCGGCCGGCCGTGGTTCTTCGTGTACTCCCAGCATCGTCGGTAGCGACGGGCCATAAATATCGGCATCAAGAAGACCCACTCTCCAGCCTCCTGCAGCGAGAGAGGCTGCGAGGTTGACAGCTGTCGTTGACTTCCCGACACCTCCTTTCCCGCTGGCTACCGCGACAACATGCGTCACCTTGGGCATCACCTTCCTCACCTGAGGTGGAGGCGCATCTGTTTGCGTGATTTCGACCCTCTCGACACCTCCGAGGCTGGAAACCGCCTGGTGACATTGACCTTGCAGGCCTTCGTCACCTCCGGGTGTGTGGACCAGTTCAAAGCGCACGACCCCCTCGTTGACGAAGAGGTTTTTAATCCTTCCGGAAGACACAACGTCCTTGTCCTCTCCGGTTGGCATGACCGTTCGAAGAGCACCTAAGACATCCTGCGACTTCACCATGACACCCCCACGACGTACAAGAAGGACACTGCAGCCTGCTTCGTATTCTAGTATCGGTAATGCGTCGGCTTGTAGGGGCCTTCGACCGGCACCCCAATATAGTCGGCCTGAGAATCAGAGAGTTCAGTCAACTTCGCACCAAGCTTACTCAGGTGCAAACGCGCAACTTTCTCGTCGAGAATCTTCGGAAGAGTGTACACGGAACGATCGTAGCGCTCGGAAGACGCAAAGAGTTCGATCTGAGCCATGACCTGATTCGTAAAACTATTCGACATCACGAAACTCGGGTGCCCAGTGGCGCAGCCAAGGTTCAAAAGACGCCCCTCCGCGAGAACAATCACGCCGTGCTTGTCGGGGAACACCCAGCGATCCACCTGAGGCTTGATCGTTTCCTTTTCAACGCCTTCCATTTTGGCAAGGCCCGCCATGTCGATCTCATTATCGAAGTGACCGATATTCCCCACGATGGCGTTGTTCTTCATGCAGGCCATATGCTCTGCAGTCAACACGTGGTAGTTGCCTGTCGACGTAATAAAAATGTCAGCAGAGGCGAGCACGTCCTCGAGTCGGACGACTTCATAGCCTTCCATGGCAGCCTGAAGCGCACAGATGGGGTCGATCTCAGTAATCGCCACCCGCGCCCCCTGCCCACGGAGAGACTGTGCACAGCCCTTACCCACATCCCCATACCCGCAAACCACTGCTAACTTTCCTGAAAGCATGACGTCAGTGGCGCGCATAATGCCGTCCACCAAAGAGTGGCGACAACCGTAGATGTTGTCGAACTTGCTCTTCGTCACCGAGTCATTGACATTCATCGCAGGGAAGAGCAACGAGTTATCTTCTTCCATCTGATAAAGCCGATGGACGCCTGTGGTTGTCTCTTCGGTGACACCACGGATCCCCTTCGCCATTTCAGTCCAGCGCTGGGGGTTCTCTCCCAAAGACGCCTTTAAAGTAGTAAGCAACTCAACCCAGTCTTCTGCGTCGTCCTCTTTGGGGTCTGGGACAGCACCGTCCGCTTCATAGTCACGCCCTTTATGGACGAGGAGCGTGGCATCCCCACCATCATCCAGGATCATGTTGGGCCCCTCTTCCCCAGGCCACACAAGGGCCTGGATCGTGCACCACCAATACTCCGAAAGAGACTCTCCTTTCCACGCGAAGACAGGAACACCCTTGGGCTCATCAGCAGTCCCTTCACGACCGACAGCCACAGCGGCAGCCGCATGATCTTGGGTCGAAAAGATGTTGCAACTTGCCCAGCGCACTTCAGCACCCAAGTCCAGCAGGGTTTCAATGAGCACGGCAGTCTGGATGGTCATATGCAGCGAGCCCGAAATCCGTGCGCCAGCGAGAGGCTTGTCATTCCCGTACTCCTCACGAATGGCCATCAGCCCGGGCATCTCGACCTGTGCGAGGTCAATTTCTCTGCGCCCCCAGGCCGCCAGGGAGAGATCGGCAACTTTGAAATCTTCTTTTGTTTCTACTGCAGACTTATCCACGGGTTATCTCCTTCAACAAATGGGGAAATCAATCAAAGTCCGAAGTGCGGACTCACACGGTTTTTTTGGATCCACGAACGAGAAATAACGGTAGGCGAATCTCCCGCCCTGAATTGTTTTTTACGACATAACTGTCTGAAAGCAACTCGTGGGTCACGTCGACCAACCCACACGACTCAAAATCATCTTCTATTGAACTCGGCTCGATCCCCAAGCGGGTATCGGCCATCGATTCATGCATCCATGTTTCGTGATGCGGAAGCAGTTCCACGCACACGACATGCCCTCCCGGCTTCACGACGCGCGCCATTTCTGCGATGCCCTTTCGTGTATCACTCAGGTGGTGCATCACCATGTGTGCAAAGGCTGCATCCACCTCCTCATCATCGAGGGGAAGCTGCTCAATTGCACCGAGCCGAAGTTCCACCGCACCCTCAACATCACGAAGGTTTTCAGCGGCTCGGTCAAGCATTGCCTGTGACGTATCAACGCCGATGATGTGGCCAATACGCCTTCCGAGAGCGCGACCGATGTAGCCCGTTCCACACCCAACATCCACAACGGAAAGGTCGCCAGGGACGAGACAACTGATCATCTCCATCCGCCCCGTCCCGCGGGTGAAATCACTGCCGATGAAATCCCAGTCCCCAGCAATGCGATCGAAAAATGATTTCCCGTCATCCCGCTCCGCGAGGACAGAAGTAAGGCGCCTGCGATCAAATTCGACTTGATCAAGGCTGTCGAGCGAGGAGGCAATCGCTTCCCAAATCGATACGGCACTCCCAGGAGGAATCTCCAAATGACAGTAGGTAAACGACCCCTCGTGCCTCTCCCCAATCCACCCCAATTCACGCAGCACACGGAGATGGTTGCTCACCCGGCTCTGCCCCATGGCAAGGCACCGCGCGATTTCGCCAACGGACAATTCCGTTTCACCCAACAGCCCGAGAATGCGCAAGCGAGTCTCGTCCGAGAGCACTCGGAGAGTCCCCGAGAGCGAACTGTTCGATGTGGTCATCACGATTACATAATATCGTGATATCGACGGGCGTCAAGGAGCAGCCACCCGCCAAGCCTCAACTCCCGGGCGACTCCGACCCCACAGCCCATTTCTCACGGAAAGTTGCATATTTCCCATCGCGTATAGCTTTTCGCGCTTCTCGCGTAAGGTCTTGGTAGTACTGCAAGTTGTGAATACTCGCGAGTGATTCATACACGGGCTCGCGCGCATAGAGCAGATGCCGGAGCGTCATCCGAGACACCGTCCTGCAGCAATAACACCTGCATGCAGCGTCCACTTTCGAGTCGTCATAGCGAAACCGCCGATCGTTGATACGAATTCGCCCCCCCCGCGTAAAGAGAGTCCCTTTTCTTGCGTACCGAGTGGGGATCACGCAATCAAACATGTCCACACCCAGGGCAATCGCCTCCACAATGTCCGAAGGCAATCCCACCCCCATCAGATATCGGGGACGCTCCTCTGGAAGGTGCGGGGCCACCCAGCCCGCCACTTCCAGCATCCGAGCTTGCCCCTCACCCACTGAAACACCCCCGATGGCGTAGCCATCAAAACCGACTTCCGTAATTTGAGCAACGCTTCGTTCACGGAGGTCCCTCTCCATCCCCCCTTGAATAATTCCGAAGAGGCTCTGGTGTTCAGCGAGAGACTGTTCGCGACTTTTTTTTGCCCAGCGCGCCGTTCGCTCCACGCTCTGTTTTACATAAGAACGGCCCGCGTCCCACGCGCAGCATTCGTCAAATGCCATGACTATGTCAGCGCCAAGGCGTCGCTGAATATCCATCGACCCTTCGGCATCCAGAAGCACCCGCGGGTTTCCCTTGCCTCGGGTAAAGAAAACACCCTCGTCTGTGACCTCCCGCCCGGGGAGACTAAAAACTTGGAATCCACCGGAGTCCGTCAGGATTGTGTCCGACCACCCCATGAAGGCGTGAAGGCCGCCAGCCCGTTCCACGAGTTCGGTTCGATCATCCAGGCTGAGGTGATACGTATTGGCCAAAATGACCTGAGCCCCCGTCTCCTGCACGTCTCTCGGCAACACCGCTTTGACCGCACCCTGCGTCCCCACCGGCATGAAAGCCGGAGTGTCAACATGGCCGTGTGCGGTCTCCAGGCGACCGAGTCGCGCAGCGCCATCCCGGGCGGTCACTTCGAATCGCAAACCCTGACTCATGACGTTACCTGTACCAACATGGGCATGCTTCAGTCCGGTGGCGCTTCTTCCACCCAAAGGGTTTCTTCCCCCTCCGCGGCAGTACGTGCGAGGACAAAAAAAAGATCTGAGAGCCGATTCAGATAAGAAATCCCCCGTCCCAGAGTTGCACCCGCCTCACTGAGCTGGACACACCGCCGTTCGGCCCGCCGGCACACAGTCCGCGCATGGTGAAAAGAAACCGCCAAGTCACCCCCCTGGGGCAAAACAAAACTGGTCAGCGGCTCCAATTTTTCGTTGTGGGTGTCAATCCATTCTTCCACCTGCTGGACGTCCTCTTCGCTCACCCTCACGCCTTTCTCCTGGCTGGGCGACGCAAGATCCGCTCCCAGATTGAAAAGCTGGTTCTGAATTCTCGCCAGCCCCTCGTCCCCACTTTTTTCGGTCTGATAGGTCCGACAGATACCCACGACGGCATTCAATTCATCCACGGCACCATAGGCTTCAACGCGCAGATCCGCCTTGGAGACCCGGCTTCCATCTGCCAGGCTCGTTTCGCCCTCATCACCACCGCCGGTGTAGATTTTATCGAGACGTATCATGCGTGATGTCGACCTTCCGATTTTGCAATCCAGTGGCTCCCCAGGTTGGACTCGAACCAACGACACCCTGATTAACAGTCAGGTGCTCTAACCAGCTGAGCTACTGGGGAATTGTGGCGGGAGTCTAGGAGACATCGAAAACCTGTGCAAGCACGCCTATTAAGGCAGATCAACTCTCCTGCGCTTCTCCCGGTTCATTTTGATTGTCCTTTCCAACCGCAGCACCGCTCTCC
>JAZALG010000143.1:0-9122 GCA_036229545.1 Planctomycetota bacterium
CGGAAACCCTCCTTGCCGAGGAGAGCCATCCAGAGCGCCGCTCGAAAGGCCATGAGCTGCTGGCTCGTACAGATGTTGCTGGTCGCCTTTGCCCTGCGGATATGTTGTTCCCGGGTCTGAAAGGTGAGCACGACGGCGCGACGCCCCTCCTGGTCGGTGGTTTCCCCCGCGATGCGGGCGGGCATCTGCCGAACATGTTCCATCCGGCCGCAGAGATAGCCGACACCCGGGCCTCCAAACCACGGTGGGTTTCCCATCCCTGTTGCTTCGCCGCAGACCATGTCTGCCCCCAGAGATCCGGGGGCCTCTAGGACGGAGAGCGAAACCGGATCGGCGCTGACGGCGGCCAGGGCGCCCACCGTGTGTGCTGCATTACAGAGGTCACCCACTTCTTCCACCACGCCGTAGAAGTTAGGACTCTGAAGGATGACCACGGCTGTCTCCCCCTCTTCTCCCGAGGCGGAAGCGATTCCGTCGAGTGGAGTGGCCCCATCCACAAGATCCACTTCTACGAGTTCCGTCCCAAGGTGACGGAGATAGGTTTTCAAGCAGCCCCGGGCATCGGGGTGGACTCCCCGACTGACCACGACCCGTTTTGCTTTTCGCTGGAGGCGGAGACCCATCATGACGGCCTCGACGACAGCGGTTGCCCCGTCGTAGAGGGAAGCGTTGGAAACCTCCATTCCCGTCAGGCGACACATCATGGTCTGCCATTCATAGATCGAGATGAGGGTGCCTTGGCTGGCCTCGGGCTGATAGGGAGTGTAGGCCGTCCAGAATTCCGTCCGGCTGACGAGAGAATCCACCAGGGCAGGACAAAAATGTCGGTAGGCTCCGCCGCCGAGGAAGGAGGGGCGACTGTCGGCGGAAAGGTTCCGGTCGGCGAGGCTCTTCATGTGACGGCTCAACCCGTCCTCGGTCAGGGCCGGCTCGATGTTCAGGTCACCTTCAAAACGACAACTCTCCGGGATGACGGAGAGCAAATCATCCATGCTGTCGACACCAATGGTCGCCAGCATCTCCCGACGATCGTCTTCGGTGTGCTGGATGTATGGCAAAAGAAGGCTCCTTGGAGTCGGGACCTTAAGTCCGGACCGCATTGAGTGTCTGTCTATGTTTCGGAAGCCACCAGTGCGTCATAGGACGCGGCATCGAGCAGGGTGTCTGGAGTTCCTGAAAGCTGGACCTTGATCATCCACCCATCTTCGTAGGGTGCATTGTTGACGAGTTCCAATGCATCGGCGAGCCCTTCGTTCGTTTCAACGATCGTGCCGTTGACGGGGCTTTTCAGATCGGCGACGGCTTTCACCGACTCGATCTCTCCGAAGGCTTCTCCTGCGGTCACTTCGGTGCCGACTTCTGGGAGTTCGAGGAAGACGAGATCGCTCAGGTTGTCTGCCGCATGGGCGGTAATGCCGATCGTCGCCATTTCCTCCTCAAGCCGGACCCATTCATGACTATCGGTGTATTGGAGGTCGTTTGGGTTGTTCATCTGTTCCGTTTCTCCTGCAGAACATAAGGGTGACTGCACGAACATTAACGCTCGCGCTGATAGAAGGGGAGAGGGACTAGAGAGATGTTCACAAGAGTGCCACGGATATCCATGGCTAGAGACGTGTCGGGGAGGTGATTTCCGGTCGTGACATAGGCCGTTCCGATGGTGGTTCCTAGGGTGGGTGACGGGCTTCCACTGCAGACGACGCCAACCTGCTCCTCGCTTTCGGGGAGGAAAATCGGGTAGCCCTGGCGGGGAACACGTCGGCTCTCGGTTGTGAATCCGACGAGGTGGCGCGGGGGGCCGGAAGCGGCCATGGCGTCGATCGCAGCCCGGCCGCTGAAGTCGTGGTCATGGATGGTTGGTTTGGAGATGATCCCTGCCTCGACGGGGTTGGTGGTGTCGTCGAGTTCGTGTCCGTAGAGGGCCATACCCGCTTCAAGGCGGAGGGTGTCCCGTGCTGCGAGACCGATGGGGGCGACTCCGTGGGAGGCTCCGGAGTCGAGAAGAGCGGCCCAGATGCGAGGGGCTTCCCCTGCCTCAAAGTAGAGCTCGAACCCGTCTTCTCCTGTGTATCCCGTGCGGCTGATCATGGCTGGAATGTCGCACAGGGTTCCTCTCATAAAACTGTAGTACCGCATCGACGAGAGGTCGCTCCCGTCGGGGAGGGTGCCGACCAGGGGGGTGACGGTCTCCACAGAAGCGGATCCTTGGATAGCAATCATGGCGAGGCTCTCGCTTTGGTCTTCAACCGTGCACCCATATCGCTCGGCCACCTCGTTCATCCATGTGATGTCTCGGTCACGGTTGGAAGCATTGATACAGAAGAAAACCTCTTCCCCCTCCCGGTCTTGATAGATGAGAACGTCATCCATCGTTGTGCCGTCCTCCCGCGCAAAGAAGGAGTACCGGATGGCACCCTGCTTCATCTTGGAGACGTTGATGTGGACGAGGTATTGAGCGGCTTCTTCTCGTCGCTCCCCGATGATGCGCACTCGCCCCATATGGCACAGATCGAAGAGCCCGGCCTGGGTACGAACTCGTTTCACCTCTTCAAGAATGCCCTCGTACTGCACGGGCATGAGATACCCGGAGAAATCGACGAGGCGACCACCCGCCTCGCGATGGCATTCCGTTAGTGGAGTGTGTTTGAGATCGGTCATGGGACTCATGATGGCGTTTTCCAGCAACGAGAACGAAGGCGCTGGAACATGAGCCCTATTGTTGGAGATGAGGTGCCTCGAGCGCTAGCCCACAGCGACGAGTTCTCCGCGACCGTCCCTAGTTGCTAAAGAACTTCCGGGCTTCCTCATCCCAATCGACATCAACCCCTTCGCCAGGACGAATGGGGGGACGGAGAAGATGTTGATCGTGTTCTTCCTGATCCACGAAGTCGCCAAAGGCGGCGACTTTCGGGGCAGGGGAGGTGTGCCGGGTTTGTGTTCCGCTCTCTTCTGTTTCGACGACGATGCGGTAGACGGGGCGTCCTGCCCGTTCCTTCCGAGCTCGGAGAGTGGTCACGAAGTCGTCTGGATAGCCCTCGAGGAGATAGCGACCTGGCTCGGTGAGTTGGGCTCGTTCGAAGAAGATGGCTGCTCGTGGGTAGTTACCTTCTCTGTAGAGAATCTTTCCGAGTAGGAGGTAGGCCTCAAAAGACTCATAGCCGTAACTGATGGCCTCCTGGAAATGCCGGGCGGCCTTCTTTAATCGTCCGAGGCGGTAGGCTCTCTGCCCGCCCCAAAAATGGTAGCGAGCTCGAACTGACAAAAAGAAGCGTCGAAGACTAGGTGTAAACATACAAAGGAGCCCCATGATGAAGGGGAGAGTCCCTTTATCTTAGCACGGCTTGCGGGAGGAGGGTGAGACGCGTCATTGCCCCGAGAAAGTGGATTTCCCGCTAACGAGCCGAAGGCGAGTGCCGTATCTCATGTTGACCCGATAGACTGTCCCTTCTGCTTTCGGCTTCCATTGCTGGAAGGATGTACCGCCTCCCCTTCGCAGGACGACTTTTCGATGCCTTCCTATCGTCTTTTCTTGATTCTGATCGCCGTAGCCCTGCTCCTGATTCCTCTCCTGTGGGATGGGAAGGGAGACGAATCGGTGTCGCCGCCAGCCCTCGTCTCGGGAAGTGACAGGGGGATGGAAGGCCTCCCGCCGGGATTGACCGGCGTTTTCATTGATGAAGCCGAGGCCGTGGACTTGGAAAGCCTGTCTTTGGAACTGGAAGACGTTGATTTGAACAGTGCCGCTTTGGCCGCGTCTGAGGCGATCGGTTCTGTCACGGGCTGGGTAACAGATCGCCTGGGCCACCCCATTCCGAATGAACATGTTGTTCTTCTCCTCGAACCCGCGCCCTGGGATCCCCGTAACGACGACGAGGATCGTCCCTTGCTTTCCCATACGGTGACGGACGAAAAGGGTGCTTTTCACCTTGCTGCTGTTCCGCATCGACAGCACCTTCTTGTCGCAGGAGGCAATGTCTGGCCGCGACTCACTGTGGAGGACGTTCGTCATGAGATGGAACTTCGCCTTCAACTCGAAGAGGCCTATCTCCTGAAGGGGACGGTGATCGATGAGGCGACCGGTGAGCCGATTCCCTCGGCATCGGTTCTCGGCGGGGCATCAAGTGTCCGGTATCTCGTGATGGCGGATGACGCTGGCCGGTTTTCTATCGGACCTCTTCCTGGCACGGATGCATGGGTAGGCGCTTGGAAAGAGGGATATGACGTTGAGTTTGACGGAGTGTCCCCTGTCTTAGGCGACGTGATGGTTGAACTGCCCGTTGCTGAACCGTTCATTGGTCGCGTTGAGGATGAGGAGACGGGTGACCCGATTTCTGAGGGCACCGTGACGATGATCCGTGAGGTGTGGGCCTACCCGGAGTCGGAGTTGCCAGGTGTTACGTTTCTTGCGGACAACCAGATGGTGCATGAGTCAAAGACTGACTTTCTTGCCGATGGCTCTTTCACCTTTGAACATGGTGGGGCCGCCTTCGGTACGGTCTTGCACTTCGAGTCTCCGGGCTATGTCCCGGAAGAATACGAGAGGTGGGGCAGACGGAGTTCTAGTCCGGGTAAGGACGGCCCTGTAATCCGAATGCGTCCCTCGACGCCAGTAGTAGGGACGGTCACCGTGCGAGAAACGGGTCGCATGGCGGCCGGAGCGACCGTGACGGCAAATACAGCGTTTCAGGTAAATCTTCAGTCCGTGACGGCGGATGCGAACGGCGAGTTCCTTCTGCCCATTGACGACTATGACGGAGAGGGTCGTTTGTATGTGACAGCGACCGATGAAGAAGGACGGTCTGCTCGATCTCGCAGCCGCAAGGCCGGGGAGCCCGTTGAACTCCAACTCGTTGACCCCTTTCATGCGAAGGTGCTGGTGACGCGCTCAGGAGAGCCGGTGGCCGGCGCTGGCGTGATTGCTTTTAGCAAGGGCGTTTTCCCAACCGAATTGGTGACGGATGCTGATGGGACGGCTCCTCTCCTCCATTCCATCGAAGGGGAGGAGACAGAGCGGGTATCTGTTGTCGCCTGGGAGGGCTTTGATCGAAGTCTGCTCGAGGTGGTTGAGTTGTCCGAGTGGGACAATCATTCTCACGAACCCCTTCTTTTGGAACTCGGTGGAGGTGTTTACCTCGCGGGGCTCGTGACCGACCCCTTTGGTGTGTCGATTCCCATGGTCGAAATCCGGGTTTCTCGGGGGCCGTCCACGTTCACGGATACCGAGGGGCGCTTTCATCTCGGGCCCTTTGAAGAGGAGCAGGTTCTTGAGTTGCGCTTAGAGGCGGAGGGATTTCTGGATCGCAAGGAAACGGTGATTGCAGAGCAATCCGAGGTTTACCTGACCATGCAGCCTGTGATTGAGTGGACGGGAATCGTGGTCAACACAGCGACAGGCCAGGGGCGTGAAGATTGGTCAGGGCGTTTGGAACGCGAAATCATTAAGGACGGAGAAACGTCTTATAGGTCAGGAAATCGGCCCAGAGTCCGGCAAGTGAGGGAGGTGCTAGGAGAGTTTGCCGTGGGCTTATCCGAGCCAGGGAGATATCGCCTTCGTTTCTCATCACGTGATGCGATTTCTGCGCAGTCAGATTGGGTGGACTTTGATGGGATCAATCCTCCCCCCTATACGACGGTGTTGATGTCTTCCGCCGCGGTCTTGGAGGTGCTGGTGACGGACTTCCTTGGCCAGCCGATCCCCGGCTTTGAAGTCCGGGCCTTGGACCCGGAAGTTCTTCAGGGCCTCCCCGCAGGGAAATTTGCCTGGATGGAGTTTGAATTTCACACCCTCCATTCCATAGGACGGAGGACTGATAACGAAGGCATTGCCCGATTCAATCTGGGCGAGGGAGGGCGTTATCGAATTGCCCTGGGCGATGAATTGGCAGACGCGGGGCCTATCAGCGTTTATCCCGGTGTTGTCGTGGAGCGACAGTATTATTTGCCGGCGACAGGGGCCGTCGAGGTGACCGTTCGGGATGAGGAGGGCAAGGTCCCCGACTATATTCGCCTTTCGGTTCGAACAGAGCCGGGTGCTTTTCTTGAGGTCCGACGGGACAGGCGCATTCGTGGCGGTGACGGCACGGTGACCGTTGATCTTCTCCCGCCCACGACCTACACCCTCAGGCTCTCCGGTCGCGACTATACCACGATGCAAAAGAAGGTCACGGTTCGCGAGGGCTTGACTGCTCGGGAGACATTGACCGTCCACCTCATCACGGAGGAGGAAAAGGAGAAAGCGAAGCAGCTCGAGAGCGGGCCGGGAAGCAAAGGCCCTTAGGCTCTCTGTTTCCGCTTAGTTTCTGGTCTCTTCACGCGTCTTCGCCTTGACGGGGAAATCGAAGCCCCCGCCATTGTTCAACAGGGCGACGACACGTTTGCCGATGACGAGGACATCGATGTCCCCGTCGCCGTCCACATCGTTGGCATAGACGGATTTGGTCTCGTCCGGGAGGCGAAGTGCGTCTGCGCCGATCAGGTTTGACACGTCCCACCATTCTCCCGCACTCGTAGCGAAAAAGAACCGAAGTTGGCCTCGATCGAGGACCGCCCGGTCCTCTAATCCATCGCGATTGAAATCTGCTGCGGCTTCTTGGGAGGGCAGAGGGCCCGAGAGCGTGCCGGCCGGTGGGCCTTCGAGGGCATCCCAACTTCCGATGCCGGTGTACTTCAAATGGAGGGATGAGGCTGCCGGATCGGATTCCCCTTTGGGAGGAAGAAACAAATCATCTCCGACCGTGAGGATGGAAGAGCCGTGATAAGCCTCAGGGACACTTGCAAGCCCTGTCCCTGGCGTCTGGTCCGTCCACATTCCTCCGTCGAATCGCATGTAGCGCAGTCCCGTTTTCAATGAGACCAGCAGGTCAATGTCTCCGTCTCCGTCAAGGTCCACAGGGATCGCATCGATGACCTCCGCGTTATAGCCCACCTCAAGGATGCGGGGCGTGAAGCTGAGCGGAGGTTCACTGCACCCAGAGAAGAAGGCGATGAGGATGAGGAGACAGGTGAATCGAGGCTGTCGCATGGATGTCATTTTGATCGGAAAGGAGAGTCAGGGCCCGATTGCCTACCTAAAGGATGCCACGACGCGACCACTCTGACGAGATAGTGTCGTATCAACTTTGCTCAGGAATGGGTCGAGGCCCTAGGATTCATGTCCCGTGCTCGTTTGCCGAGGGATACCCATTCCACCACTTTCTTGGACTGCCGAAGAAGCCCAGGCCATGGACCGTTGGCTGGTTGATGAGAAGGGCAGAACCATCGAGTCCCTCATGGCTCTGGCCGGGTTACGCGTCGCGGAACAGGCCAGAGATCTCATTGTCCAGAAGGGCCTGCGCCGAGTCTTGATCCTTGCGGGACCGGGCAATAATGGGGGCGACGCTGTGGTGGCCGGCGAACACCTCAAGGAAGGGTTTGATGTCACCGTCATTCGCCCCCTGAAGGGCGAGACGATGGTCGACATTAACGGTGAGGATCTGATCATCGACGGCCTCTTTGGTGTGGGCCTGGACAGGCCTATCGAGTCTCCGGTACGAGAGGCTGTCCTGGCAGTGAATGGGTCGGAAGCGACCGTCCTCTCGGTGGACCTCCCCAGTGGTCTTTGCGCGACGACAGGTGAAGTCGTGGGAGAGGAAAGAGGGGGCGTCGGTGTGGTCGCAGATCAGACCGTGACCTTTGTCGGGCCTAAGACGGGGTTTTTCAAAGAGGAGGGGCCCCGGCGGGTTGGTGATTGGATTGCGGTGGATATTGGTTTTCCTCCAGAAGAGGCTGAGGCCTGGCTCGAACAACGTCGAGCAGAACAGGGAGACCGTGTCCTATGAAGTCAGAGCTCGACCTTCAGACCATTCGAGAAGCCCACGAGCGCATCCGCGAGTTTGTTGTGCGGACACCCTGTTTCGAGGTGTCCCCTCGGGAAGGCCTCGACATTGTGGCAAAGGCCGAATCACTGCAGCCCACCGGCGCCTTTAAACTGCGAGGGGCCTTCAGCCTCATGACCACGCTTCCAGAGGGAAGAGGCGTTGTGGCCCATTCTTCCGGAAACCACGCCCAGGCTGTGGCTCGTGCCGCGAGGGTATTGGGACGAGAGGCCGTCGTGGTGATGCCAAAGGACGCCCCCCCTCTCAAACGCCGTCGCACCGAGGACGACGGGGCTGAAGTCGTCGAGGTGGGGCCGGCGAGCGATGAGAGGGCGGCACGGGCCGCTGAATTGGCCGCAGAGCGTGGATTGCTGGAAGTTCCCCCCTATGACCACCCTCTCATTGCAGCAGGGCAAGGAACAGCCGCTGTGGAGTTGATCGAGGACCAGGGCCCGATTGATCGATTTTATGCGCCGGTGAGTGGAGGAGGACTTATGGCGGGATGTGCGACTGCCCTCTCTGAACTGTGTCCGGAAACAGAGATTGTGGCGGTCGAGCCCGAAGATGGGGATGACACCAAGCAGAGCTTTGAACGAGGAGAAAGGGTGACCGTGCCCCCTCCCGCCACCATTGCGGATGGATTGCGCGTGCGGACGCCCGGGGCCTTCACCTTTCCGATTCTCCAGCGGTTGGTCTCGCGGGTTGAGACCGTGAGCGATGAAGAGATGCTGGATGCCATGGCTTTTGCGCTCGAACGTTTTTCTCTGGCCCTCGAGCCCTCGGGGGCGGCGTCGCTCGCCTTGGCCTTACGGGAAGGACAGGGGCGTTGCGGGGTTTTGTTGAGCGGGGGGAATGTGGAGCCGGAACTTCTCAAGCAGGTCAGTCAGCGTCGACCAAAGAACTAAAGAAGCTCTCAGTCTCCGAACTGTTTCTCAACGGCGGCACGGAAGGCCTCACCCAAGTCGGCGTAGAAGGCCACGCGTTCCGGGTCTGGCTCGATCGGTTCATCCCGCATCTCGATCAGGGGTGATGCGAGGTCGTGGAGCCGTGGGTTGTCTCCAGTTGAACGACGCGCTGTCCAGAGAGCCTGAAGAGCAGCCCCGAGAGCGGCGGATTCCGCCTCGGCCAATCGGGAAACTGGAACACCGATTGCATCGGCGAGAATGGAGGCCCAAAGGGGGTTTTTGGATCCGCCACCGACGAGACGGACACCGTCGATCTTCACGCCCAGATTTCGCATGCGATCGATTCCCCAGGCGAGGTTGAGAC
>JAZALG010000144.1:0-6368 GCA_036229545.1 Planctomycetota bacterium
CAAAATCTGGGCAAAGGTGAAAGGCCTCAAGAAGAAGACAGGCAAGAAGGACATGGCCTTCGGACCTGACGGGAACCATGACGAACACAAGGATCGACTCCATGAAGAACACGGGAATCGAGACCACGACGAACACGGGAATCGAGACCACGACGAACACGATGATCAACTCCATGAAGAACACGGAGAGCGCGGCGAAGAGTGGGAATGGATCGTCGAAGGCCTCGAACGAGGCATCGACTCTCTCCACCGTCTCGACGAGCATGAGGTCGCTGACGAAATGGAACGGTTTCTGGACGACCTCCATCGCCAAGCCGATGAAGGCCACCGTCCCGACATGGATCAGAGGCGTGGCCCGAACCAAAGACCAGGCCCCTCAAGGCAGCCTCGAAACGGATTTCAGCAAAGAGGTCGCATGGAGCCAGGAAGAAACCCAGGACAGTCCCCGAGCGGAATGGACCTCATGGGACGCCTCGACCATCTCGAAGGTCGAGTCCGTCATTTGACGGAGATTCTCAAGGAATTCCAGCGGATGATGGAAAACGATCACCGCGACCGGCGCTGACCAACACCACAGGATCTTCGTCCCGTTATTGCGTGTCGCCGATCAAGGTCTCTGCCTGCCCTGAAAGGCTCTCCACCAGGGCAAACTGGGTCCGAGCACGATCCAGATTCTGTCCCTCCCGGTGGATACGGAAGTACTGATCCCCAGAGAGATGGTCACCGAGAAAACGAAGACCCGTCTCGTAGGTAATCACGATCCCCGACTCCAAGAGAAGCCCCCTCTCCGTTTCATTGAGAAAAGATCCGGCTGCATCGAGATACCCCCTTGCGAGGCCTGCGAAGAGCTCCGGGTCGACCTTCACCCCGCTTGGGTCCTGCTCGTCTTCCGCGCAGCGATGGGACGCGGTTCGGACGAGATCGCCGAAATCGTAAAGAGACAGGCCGGGCATGACCGTCTCTAGATCAATCACGCAGAGGGCCTCCCCGGTCACCTCGTCCAGCAACACGTTGTTCAACTTGGTGTCATTGTGGGTAACTCGCTCGGGAATCGCACCGGCTTCCCAGGGCCCCCACAGTTTTTCAGCGAACTCCCGGTTGTCCATCGCCCAGGAGACGGCCTCTTCACAGCCTTCTTTCCTCCCCATGGGGTCCTCTCCCACGACCGCCTCAAACTGGGCCAGCCGGGACGGCGTATGGTGAAAATCCGGAATGGTCTCGTGGAGGCGTGGCCCGGGTAAGTCCAGCAGCATGGCCTGGAATTGTCCAAAGGCCCGGGCGGCCTCTTCGGCCATGGCGGGAGAGGCCACGACGTCATAGGTCGCTCCTCCCGCCACAAAGTGGTACGTCCGCCAGGCCGCCCCATCGGGGGCCAAATAAAGGTTTTCTCCCTCCCCCGTGGGAATGACACGAAGGCACCGTCGGTCTAGATCGGGCACCCCCTTTGCGACAAAGGACGCCTGCAGATGGGCTGTAACCCGGTCGATATTCTCCATCACCAGGTGTGGCTGGGGAAAAATCTCCTGGTTTATGCGCTGATGGAGATATGAGACGGGTCCCTCTTCCGTTTCATACACCACCTTGTAAGTATCGTTGATGTGGCCGCTGCCATACCGCTCGGCGGACTGGAACGCTCCACCCAGCGCGAACTCCCGACCTACGGTTTGCAGGTCTTCATGGCTCATCGATCACCCAGGGCGCGACCTTCAGAGCGCCTCTTGCACCTTGGACCGCACCTGCGCCTCCATGGCGTCAGCGTCCTGTTCGAGCGTCGCAAGGCGCCCGTGCAACTCCTCTTTCCATGGTTCGTCTTTAATGGAAGGCAGGTTGATTCGGACATTGGCAATGGCGCCTAGAACACCCGCACGGGCCACGAGGGCTGCCACCCCCGCGTCGGAGAGGGATGCCGGCATTCCCTTCTCAGCGGCCCGCGAGCACTGGACCATCGCTGCGAGGCACAGTTCGGCGGTGTGGAAGGGCACGGAAGTCGCCCGCTTGTAGCCCTCCTGAATGGCCTGTTCTCGAGCGGCCTTCTCTTCCTCGGTGTCTTTAGCCATGCGCATGGCCGTCAGAACATCCCCAAAAGCCTCGGTGTCATCGTCCACCGCCTGGAGAAGTTGGTCCTTTAAGTCCTGGCAGGTCGAAGCAATAGACTCCATCTCTTCTTTGTGCTCTTCGAAGCCCTTTTTGCCATAGGTCAGATTGGCCACCATGGAGACAAGCGCCGCTCCCAGAGAGCCAGAAAGTGCGGAGATGGATCCGCCCCCAGGAGCGGGTGAGGCACGCGACACCTCATCCACCAACTCATGCACCTTCATGGAAGCGAGCGTGTTGTCGTCTGCAGGCATACCGAGCACCAATTTATTGGGATCGAAGGGACTCACGTCCCGCAAACCCATGGACTGGACGGCGGTTTCGATGACATCTTTGACCGGGACACCCAAAGACGAGCCCTGCCGGCGCAGGTACCACTCGCCTGATTCCCGAATCGATTCATAGGGAACCATACCTACGATCTCCGATCCCGTCACGAGCAGTCCCCGTTCCTCGGCAAGACGGCGACATTCCTCAAGAACGACGTGAGGCGGTGTCACCTTGAAATTCGTCAGATTGAACGAGATCTGGGCACGGGAGTACTCCGGGATCACCCAGCCCACCCCTCGGCAGTGGGCGAAGGTCCCCTTCCGCATGACATTCATCCCCTCGAGGTTCTCGGGATCTCTCCCGAAGAACTCAAGTTCTTCGGCGAGATCCCTGCCCAACTCTTCCCTGTAGTGGCGGTCGAGTTCCTCGAAGTTCCCACCCACAAACTCGTCGTAGGCGGAAGGATAGATCCCCTTAGACGGCCAATACTTCACCAGGGCGCCGCTGTTGTAGTAGGGGCCGTTCTGATCACGGCGGAGGGCCCGGCCCGTTTCTCTCACCTCGCCGGCGATGTCGTCGGCCTGGTCCTTGCGCATGGTGTTGAGATTGACGTTGTAGGCGATGAGAAACTCACGCGCTCCAATCGTGACGACGCCCGCCTTGGGGTTGAACGTTGCGGGACCGAAATCAGGAGCCCACTCCGGCTTGGACAACTTCTCTGAGAGCGCTTCGTATTCTCCAGCCCGCACCTTGGCCAAAGATCGGCGTTCCGGGAGGCGTGCCGCCTCGTCGTACAGGTATACGGGGAGGCCCAACTCTTCCCCCACGCGCTGGCCTACCTGTTCTGCGAGTCGCACACAGTCCTCCATCGTCACGTCTGAAACCGGGACGAAGGGACACACATCCGTCGCGCCGTGGCGCGAATGGGCCCCCTGATGGGTCGTCATATCGAGCACCTCGGCGGCCTTTGCTATAGCAACGAAGGCGGCCTCTCCCACGGGCCCCGGCGCCCCCACGAAGGTGACCACGGTACGGTTGGTTTCGGCCCCCGGATCCACATCCAGCAGATCGATGCCTTCCACGCCACGAATGGCGTCGAGGATCTGCTCGATCTTGTCGAGGTCACGGCCCTCTGAGAAGTTGGGCACGCATTCGACCAGGGGTCTTGTCATGAGTCTCTACCGGAAGAAGGGAGGTGCATTTTGCCACGGCACGGGGTCCCACGGCCCCCCCCTTTCCTCAACGAACCCAGGTCGAAGAGCCTTCTTTTCTCCTCAGGGTGAGTTTTTTCCTAGGATTCGACTCTTCTCACCCTTCCGAGAGTTCTGACATGCCGCGACTATACTCCAGAATTATCCTCGTTCTCCTTTTTCTACACACCATTGCCCTCGGTCAGGCCAACGAGACGGTGGGCTCTGTCGTTGTCATCGAACTGGCCAACGGGGATAGCCTCTCGGGAACCGTGATCTCGTCCGACGATCAGACCCTCGTCCTGAAACACGCTGTTCTGGGCGTCCTTGAGATTCCTCGTTCCTCCCTGGCCCCCGTGACGCTCTCCACGCCCAACGGTCTTTGGGAAGGCAGTTTCACCACTTCTGTCAACGGCGCCCGGGGAAATGCGGACAACGGAAGCCGGCGCTTCGGCTTGGACTTAACCCGAGAGAACGAAAAGACACTCGACACGGTCACAACCCTCCTTCGCCAAGCCACTTCCGACGGCGACAAGACCGAAGACCGCTTTCACGGTGAGATCCGCCGAGAGTGGTTGCTCGCCCCTTCTCCCTGGAGCCCCTTCGTCCAAGGTTCAGTCCAGTTCGACGAATTCACCGACTGGGACAGGAGGCTCGGCGTCACAGGCGGTGTGGGCTACGAAATCTTAGCGAGCGAGAAGGAGCGTCTCGTCGCCCGGGGCGGCTTGGGCGTTCGCCAGGAGGAGGGTGGGGAAAAGGATGGATGGGCTCCTGAGATGCTTCTGGGGATCGACTGGGACCGCACACTCGACGAGCGACAGCGGTGGGGTGCCCATCTCGACCTCTTTCCAAACCTCGAAGACAGTGACGATTATCGTGCCGTTTCCGGCGCTTTCTATGAGACCCTCCTCGGCCTCAGCACGACCTGGTCTCTTAAAGCGGGGGTCGATCACTTCTACGACGCCGAGCCGGGCGACGCCAAACATCCGTGGGATTACAACTATTACCTCGGCCTCGGATTCCGCTTCTAAGCCACAACAAAACCCGAGAACAGAATTTCGATTAGAATGGAATCCCTGTTCAGGTCCCTACGCTGAACAGACCGATGTCTCCGAAAGGAAGAGGCTCAAGTTTCTCAGAGGCCAGTAAAACAGTGCCCCCCACTCCGGAATCACACTCCAGTCAAAGCGGCCGCAAGGTCACCACGCACAGCCTTCAACAGATGAAGGAGGAGGGCGTTCCCATCGCCGCCCTCACGGCCTACGACTATCTCATGGCCGAAATGGTTGATCGCGCGGGCATCGATCTTGTGCTCGTCGGGGATTCTGCCGCCATGGTGGTCCAAGGACTCGATACCACCGTAACCGTCACCATGGACCAGATGCTCTACCACGCCGAGATCGTCTCCCGTGCCGTCAACCGGGCCCTCGTCGTCGGCGACCTTCCCTTCATGTCCTTCCAGGTCAATCCTGACGAAGCTCTCCGCAATGCTGGCCTCATGGTTCAAAAAAGCGGTGTCGAAGCGGTCAAACTCGAAGGGGGCACAACGATCTGCCCTACCGTGCAACGCATCGTGGATGTAGGGATCCCCGTCATGGGACACCTCGGACTCACGCCTCAGTCCATCCACAAATTCGGAACCTATCAGGTCCGAGCAAAGACCGATGAGGAGGCCGAGGAACTGCGCATAGACGCCCAAGCTCTGCAGGACGCCGGCGCCTTCGCTCTGGTCCTTGAAAAAGTTCCTGCACCGCTCGCCGCGGAAGTTTCACAAAAGTTAGAGATCCCCGTCATTGGCATCGGCGCGGGCGCTGGGTGCGACGGCCAGATTCTCGTCAGCCATGACATGCTCGGACTCTACACCCGCTTTAAGCCACGTTTCGTCCGCCGCTACGGCGAGATGGGGCAGATCATGGAAGAAGCATTCGGTCGCTATCTCGCCGACGTGCGCGGGCGAGACTTTCCCGGCGAAGAAGAGAGTTACTGAGCCTTCCAGAACGTCCTGCGGTTATTTCAGATAGCCCAAGGATCGCAACTGCTCTTCGAGTTCAGGAGGGAGAGCCGTCTTCGACGGGTCCCCTGCTCCAAGAGTCATGCGCACGTGATGTTCACGAATTCCACGCGTCTCCAGCCAGGACAGCGCCTCTTCGACAAGCGCCTGTGCCCGATCCCCCTCAAGAGGAGACTGTTCCTCTGGGTCGACGTTGAGATCAAAAGCCTCGGTGAGATCCCGATCAGCCCGATGATCGATAATCACTTTCCATGCTTTTGACCGGACCGACTCCAAAGAGCGACGCTTGTGTCGCTGCAGCAGAGAACTGCCAATCCCTCCTGCCGACGGGGGTTCCCCTCTTAAGACCGGGGCGAGGCTCTTCCCCATGAGTTCGGGAGGAAGGGGCAGACCAACCATGTCCAGAATCGTCGGTACAAGGTCAACATGACCGACAACATCATCGACACGAACCCCCTTTGCCCTCACCCCTCCACCAAACACGATGAGGGGCACCGTCACCGATTCTTCATAAACGGATCGCCGGTGCCCCTTATTGCCATGCTCAAAAAACTCATCGCCATGATCAGAGGTCACGAGAACGAGGGTGTCGTCCAGAAGCCCCTCCCGCTCCAAAGCTGAGAATAAAACCCCCAGGTGACCGTCCGTGAATCGGATCTCCCCGTCATACAGGGCTAAAAGGTGCTCGCGGTCTCTTGGATCCATTCCCTCGGTGATCCTGTCGTTCTCCATGAATCCCGTGTCGTCCAGATCACCGGTGTAGTCCGGATCGAAGAGACGCCAGAGTTCTTCCGGCGGGCAAT
>JAZALG010000145.1:0-7336 GCA_036229545.1 Planctomycetota bacterium
AAGTCAGCCTTGGCATTATCCCCGGCTACGGAGGCACGCAGCGATTGCCTCGCATCATCGGCAAGGGGCGCGCCCTCGAGATGATCCTCACAGCCCGAATGGTCAAGGCCGACGAGGCGATGGCGATGGGACTGGTCAACGGTGTTTTCTCTTCGGCGGACCTGTTGGGGGAGGTGGAGAACATCTTACGGACCGTTCTTTCCCATGGACCTGTCGCGATCCGTATGGCCCTCGACGCCGTGAATCATGGCGCTGAGATGCCCCTTGGGGACGGGCTGAATTATGAAGCCACCTTTTTTGGCCTTCTCTCCTCCACAGAGGATGTGAAGGAAGGCATGCAGGCTTTCGTTGAGAAGCGCCCGGCGGATTTCAAGAATCGTTGACGGGCAGTCCGATGGCTTTTCCTCCTTGAGAGGAGAACCCTGTTAATCAGTTGACCCTTTTTTTATTTCTCTCCTTTCAGGAACAACACGATGAGCTCTTCAGATCTCGTACTCGTTGGCGGCGCTCGGTCGGCCATGGCCGAATACCAGGGCACGCCGGGTTTTGGACGATTGGCCGGTCTGACCGCGATCGACCTCGCTGTGCACGCCACCAAGGGCGCCTTTGAACGCTCTGACATCAAGCCCGAGCAGATTGACAATGTTGTCTTTGGCAACGTTCTCTATACCTCTCAGGATGCCCTTTACGGAGCACGACATGTGGCCTTGAGAGCAGGGGTTCCACAAGAGGTGCCTGCGCTCACTGTGAATCGACTCTGTGGCTCGGGAATTCAGTCAGTGATTTCTGCCGGCCATTCCCTGATGACAGGAGAGGCAACCGTAGCCGTGGCCGGTGGGATGGAGAACATGAGTCAGGCACCCTTCGTGCTTTGGGGGGGGCGCTCCCCCTACCGCTTCGGTCAGAAACCCTATGAACTCGTGGATATGCTCATGGGTTCTCTCTACGACACGCAGTGCGACCTGTATATGGCACAGACTGCCGAGAAATTGGCCCAGCGCTACGGGATCACTCGGGAGGCTCAGGATGAATTCGCTCTCCAGTCCCATCTTCGGGGAGCGGCAGCTGTTCGGGATGGTCGATTTGCAGAGGAGATCGTTCCCATCGAGATTCTCCGAAAAGAAAAGGTCGTGGATACGGTTGATACCGACGATCACATTCGTCCTGACACAACCCTTGAGGGGCTCGCAAAGTTGCGGGCTGCCTTTGGGAAGGATGGAACGGTCACTGGCGGTCACGCGTCAGGAATTGTGGATGGCGCAGCGGCAGTCATCGTGACGACGGCTGAAGTGGCACAGGCCAATGGATGGAAGCCTCGGATGGCTATCCGTGCGTGGAATGTCTGTGGCGTCGACCCCACGGAAATGGGCATCGGACCCGCGCCAGCCATCCGAAACACATTGGACAAAGTTGGAATGTCCATCGATCAGATCGATCGTTTTGAAATTAACGAGGCGTTCAGTGCTCAATATTTGGCTGTCGAAAAAGAGTTAGAACTCGATCGCGACAAGGTGAACGTCAACGGTGGAGCGGTGAGTCTGGGGCATCCTCTGGGTGCTACGGGGACACGCTTGCTTCTCACCCTGATGCACGAACTTGAACGCGAGTCCCTTACCCATGGCGTGGCTTCGGCGTGCATTGGGGGCGGCCAGGGCATCGCCATGTTGCTCGAGCGTCTGTAAGAGCAATTCATCAGATGGCCGCGTCCATGATTTCACTGACACCGGGCAAGAGGATTCTCTTCCTTACGAAGGACTTGGATCTCATCGGAGCTCAGTTGCGAGGGGAGGTCGACCTCCAGATGGAGGACCTCTCCGTTGATGATTTGCTCGATGACATTAATACCGATGTCATGACTCCGGCGTGGGTGTGCTTGGACCCGGAACCCGAAGAGATCGCAAAGAATGCCTACGCCGGCCTGGTCAAGAATGGCGAAAGGGTGATCCCCGAGCGGGCGCTTCTCGACGGCGACTTTGAAATTATTGTGTCGGGGTATCGCAAAGGCGTGGGGAGTAGTCGAGAGACGGCCGCCCAATGCGAAAAGTGGTCGGGCATTCGTCTCGCGATCGCGGCTTCTTTCGCCCCCATCCATGAGCGGAACAACCTCAATCTGGGTCAGTTGATGGGGGACCATGCTCAACTCATCCGTCTTCAGGCTGGAGAGGAACTTCCCGTGGACGAGTTCACTTGTCGCTACGATCCGGTGACGGCCAAGATCGTGGAGAGTGGTGGACTCTTTCCTTTTGCCCAAGCGGTTGTCGCAGGAGAATTGGAGGTTCCCCGTCCCTCTACGCCCCCCCGGGCGATGACGTCCGCAGAGAAGATTCTTTCCCGACACTTGCTGGGTGGCCCGGCTCCCGTCGCACCGGGAGATCCGATCTTGGTGAAAGTGGATGGAGGCTACAGCCACGAGTTCACTTCAGCGCAGGTGCACTATTTCCTCACCGACGAATTGGGACCGAATTATTCTCTCTTTGATGCCAGCAAGTTTGCCGTCTTCGAGGATCACCTTCTGTATGCAGATGATGTGCCCAAGATGACACCGCACCTTGGAAAGATCTCCAAACTCCGAAAACTGCAAACAGAGTTCCTCGAACACAACGGATTACGGGATTATCAGGCAAAGGGAGGCGTGAGCCCTGGAATCTGCCACGAGGTTGCGCGGAGAGATTTCGTGGACCCCGGGGATCTCATTCAGGCGACCGACAGCCATACCTGCATGGGAGGCGGGAACAACGCCTTTGCCAATGGCGTGGGAACAACGGAGTACTCCGTTTTGATCTCCATGGGTGCGTCTTACATCCAGGTGCCCGAGTCCATCCGATTTGAACTCCACGGGGAATTGCCGACAGGCACAACGGCAAAGGACCTCATGCTTCATATTCTCCGAGAGTACGCTCGCAAGGAGTTGACTCTTGATCGTGTGATCGAGTTTGGAGGCCCGGGCTTGCAGACATTGTCCATCGACGAGCGCGCAACGCTCGCTAACATGGCGACGGAGTGTTCGGCAAAGACTGCCATTGTCGATGGCGATGAAGTTCTCGTGGACTGGCTTGTCGAAATTCGCCCAGAGGCATCGCGTGAAGCGCTTTTAGAGAGTTTGATCCAGCCGGATGAGGGCGCTCACTACGATGGAGGGGTGCACCGCATTGATCTCGCGTCGCTCCAGCCGATGGTGGCTCATCCAGGGGACCCTGATGCGGGCATCCCCTCTGATCCTTCGAATGGAGCAACGGTAGATGAGATCGGCGACATCCCCATCGATATTGCATACGGGGGATCGTGCACGGCCGGCAAGATCGCGGATTTTGAAATGTACGCTTCGGTTCTCGCCGAGGCTTTGGAATCTGGCCGGCGAGTCGCTCAGGGTGTGTCGTTCTTGGTTCAATACGGAAGTGAATCGACCCGGCAGAGGTCTGCGGAGGCTGGATGGGATGAGATCTTCCAGAAAGCGGGGGTGCAGGTCATTGACCCGGGGTGTGGTGCCTGTATCGGATGTGGCCCTGGGACTAGTGAACATGCCGACCAGATCACGGTGTCCGCCATTAATCGGAATTACCAAGGGCGTTCAGGGCCTGGCAAGTTGTACTTGGCTTCTCCTTTGACCGTGGCGGCGTCTGCGATTGAGGGGCGGATTACGGCTTACGTGCCGGGTATGTTCAAAGAAGAGGCAGGAGCGACACGATGACTGAAAAAACAACTCATCGCATCGCGGTCATTGGTGGGGACGGCATCGGGCCTGAGGTCGTGACTCAGGCGATGGTCGTCTTGGAGGCGGCAGCAGAACGATTCGGTTTTGCCTACGAGGCAGTGGAATATCCCTTTGGCACGGATCATTGGTTGGCCACGGGTGGTGAGTCGGGAGGAGAAACCCTTCCGGATGCATCTTTGGAAGAGATCAAAACCATGGACGCCATTCTCCTGGGAGCGATTGGTGATCCTCGGGCTCCCGTAGGTCTTGTCGAGCATGGAGTGATCATGACCCTGCGCTTGGGACTCGACCTTTTCGTGAATTTGCGCCCCATTAAATTACTCGATGCCCGGCTTTGCCCGCTGAAGGACAAGGGTCCGGAAGATATCGATATGGTGATTGTTCGTGAGAATACCGAGGACGCCTATACGGGTCGTCCTGAGTTCACGGACAGGGGTACGAAAGACGAAGTGGCGATCCAGCCCATGCGCTATACGCGGAAGGGGACTGAACGTGTCATTCGATATGCCTACGAACTGACGGAAAAACGGGCCAAGGGGCGGAAACTGACGTTGGTGGATAAGGCCAACGCTGTGCGGGCTCACGATCTGTGGACACGGACTTTTGCCGAAGTTGGAAGTGAGTTTCCCGGCGTCGAGCAGGACCATGCCTATATCGACGCGGCATGCATGTGGATGTTGAAGAACCCTGAATGGTTTGACGTTGTTGTGACACCCAATCTTTTCGGGGACATCATAACGGACCTGGGTGCCATGCTTCAGGGTGGGATGGGCATCGCCGCATCGGGAAACATCCACCCGGAGAAAGTGTCTTTGTTCGAGCCGATCCACGGGAGTGCTCCCAAGTATGCTGGACAGAACCAAGCCAATCCTGTTGCCGCCATCATGGCTTTAGCCATGATGTTGGATTACATCGGGGAGTCCGAGGCCAGTGTCCATGTCGAGTCCGTCGTGAACCGCCTGATCTGTGAAGGGGACATCCAGTCTCTGTCAGCAGGAGTTCAGGGAACCTCTGAAATTGGCGACCTCGTTGCGTCTGCGGTGGCGGCAGGAGAGTAGCCTGAATATGGCTTGCCCCACGCCCGAAAAGGCAAAGACCGCACCGAGCAGAGTCGCTGCACTTCTCGCTCATCGGTCAGGTCGCAAGACAGTGGAGCCTGGAGATCGGATTGAAGTGGGCGTGGATCGGCTCCTCCTGGACGGTCCTAGCGCTGCCGCCATCCTTGAGGTGGTCGCAATGGAAGGCCGAGAGAGGGGCCGTCCTGCGCCAAAATCCGCATCGCGGTTCCTCTTCATTGGCGGGACTGAGCAGCCTCCTGATGAGGCGAAAAAGGTTGAAGCCTTTGCGAGGAAGCATCATCTCCCCCTGTCCATGGATCCCCAGTTTTCTGGATTCCCCGGGGCCGTCGCTGTGGAGGAAGGTCTCGTTGAGAGCCATCACATTCTGGTCGCGAATCGATCAGAAGTGGGGTCTCTCGGCGGCATTGGGTCGCTGGTTTTGAGGGCCGATCCTCTTGAAATGATTGGGCTATTCCAGTCTCGCCGGTTGGAAATTGAAGTACCCAATACGGTTGTCGTGGAGGTCTTCGGTGGCCTGCCTCGCTGGGCGACTCCTTTTGATCTGGCCGTGGCAGTGATTCAAGAAGCAGGGGGCGTGGACACGTTGAAGGGGTCCGTCCTCGAACTTTACGGAGATACCGTGAAGGGGCTCTCTCCCGCAGCAAGATTGTCTCTGTGTGAGTCTTTTGCCCAACTGGGTCTCGTCGGCATGATTCCGCCGGACAAAGGGACCGAGATTTGGTTGCGGGCTCGTTCGACTGATCGTGATGGTGGGAAGGAGTCGGCCGCTCCCTGGGCTAGAGGTTTTCCAGAGCCTTCCGTACGGGTCGACGGGAGCAGAACTTCGTCTGTTGCGGTCTTGAATGCCAAAACGGGCCGTTCTGTGAAAGTCAGTGATCGGCCCCTGAAAGCCTCGGATGTGGTTGTCCATGGTCGTCCGGAGGATCTGGGCCTAGCGTTGGAGGTGATTCGGGAACGACAGATTCAATCAGGGATTCGTCTCAATTGGATCCCCGCTGAGAGACGATCATTTCTCCATGCCGCGGAGCGGGGCATGCTGGCGGATTGGTTCCGAGCAGGAGGTTCTGTGTTGCCGCCCGGTGCTGCGCCGCCACCACTGGCTACAGGCGCAAAACGTGTGACGACGATCATTTCTGAGGGAAAAGACGTTCTCGTGGGCCCGGTAGTTGCTGCAACGGTTGCCATTGCCGGTCGTGCGATGACCCCTGAGGAGATGCTGCGCGAACACCCGAGGGTCACAGCTCGGCGCTAGAAAAATGAGGAAATTCGTACAGGTGTTTCGAAAGACCTGCGTGAACCCCCTCCACAGATCGCGTCTTTCTCCTTATGATGCATGGTCACCGATGCCTCGCATTGGTGAATGGGAGAACTCGCCCTTCATGGACTGCTGTGGGGGGTGAAAGCGTAAGGGAGAAAGAGGACTGATGGCGAATCGTTTGACGACGTGTCCCCACTGCGAGACCTCGTTCAAGGTCGCGGTGGCATTTAAGGGGAAGAAGGCAAAATGTGGCGGGTGCCAAGAACGATTTGTGATTCAGTTTTCTCGAAAGAAGTCGCCTGCGACGGCATCGGTAGAATCTGACCCAACTCATGAGGTGACCTCTGAGTTGGGTGGGACTTCGTCGCCAGAGTCGATTGAACAAAAAGAACAGGCTGGGAGTGATCAGGCTCCCTTATCCGGTGAGAAGGAAAGTGAGGATGCCGCAGAACTTTTGGACGACGGCCAAACTTCGAGTCTGAGTGAAGACAAGGAGAGTCGCCTTGCTGAGGTTGATGCTGAAGTCGAGGCTGCCGAGAAAGAGCATGCGGAAATCAGTGAGGCGATCCAGGAGATGGAATCTCGTGCGAAGACGATGAGTTCCGAAGCGTCGAGTGCGGAACAAGATCTCGATAAAATCGAAGATCGTGCTCGGGAAGCCTCGAAAAAGGCAAAGGCCTCTGTTCAGCAGATGGAACAAATGGCAGGAGAAACAAAGGTCGTCGAGGGTCGTCGAGACGAAGCCGGCCGCGATCTTTCTGTGATGGAGAACAAACTCCAGCACCTCAATGGAGAGGTTGAAAAGACGGCGCAGGAGGTGGAAGAGAACCGTAACCGGGTCACGGATTGGCAAGAGCGCTTGAGAACTGTTCAACAGGAAGTGAGCAAGGAGACGGATTGCCTCGCCGCGATCAAGACCGAACAACAGACGGCACGAGCGGAGTTGGAATCTCAGGTGGCCGTCATTACCAGGCAAGACAATGAAGTTTTGAAGAACCGGGAGAGAGCGAAGGGGGAACTGGCTCGCCTGACGGATGAAAAGGCTTCTTTAGCAGATGAAATGAGCAAGTACCGCGAGCAGCACCAGGAGTTGGAAGGCAAGGTGCGGCGATCTTCTGAGGAAGAGGAACTGTGTCATTCTCGGTTAGAACGTGTTCAGACTGAGTGGGAGGACGTGACTCGACAGGTGGAGGAATCTCGATCTGAAAGAGATCAAATCGCTGAATCTTGCGGTCAACTGGAGGGACGTCGGCGATCTCTGGATGCCGGCGTGGACGAGGCAAATCG
>JAZALG010000146.1:0-7655 GCA_036229545.1 Planctomycetota bacterium
CCATTAAAATCAGCAACTGCCAACGAAACCCCCGACAAAGCATTCGTCTCACTGCCATCAAAGGTAAAGAGGACTAAGCCTTCAGGCGGATCAGCAAGGTTCACCGTTTCATTGAACTGGGTCCAGTCAAACGCCTCATAGCCGTCGATCAGATAGGTCCTGCCTGCTGAGGGGTGAGCAACTCCATCGACAATCGCCGTAGCGTTGGGAAATGAGACAAGAAGTTCACTCTTCTCATCGTAATTCCACCTGCCCGCGCCGATAGCAATAACTCCTTCAAGCCCGTCACCTGTCTGCGCGCCCTGAACAGCGGCACCGAGCCACCCCTGCCCAATCGTTCCGAGATCTATACCGAGTGGATACTCAAAGTAGGGGTGAATATCCGTTGATCCACCAACTACGTATGCCGAACCGCATTGCTGCTTTCCAACGCCGTCGTTAAAAGGCGCCGTCACAATGAAGTCTTCCATGACGCTCACAGCACCGAGCAGCCCACCGCCACCGTCAGCAAACTTCGGGAGTAACTGCCCCCCTCGCCCCACGAAGAACCCAGCCTGATCCCCTGCATTTTCGCCGTACCACACATCGCCCGGCGTTCGGATATCAGGAACGGGAGGTAGTTCGTTGGTAGGAAATGGATCGAAACTACTGTGACCAAACTGGCTCGTTTCGAAATTCAACTCCGGGATCGCCGGGATTGTATTATCGCCAAATGGAGCACCGCGGAGAACATAGGCGGCGCCTGCGAACAATTCCGGACTCCCACCATCAGGCGTGTGGGTCGTACCGGGAGCACCAATGGCCACATCTTCACCGAGACGATCGGACACCGCGCATTGGTAGTAAAAAGTCAGTGGCGGCGCTGGAGCATCAGATGCAATCCGCATGCAATACAACCGGTCAAAATTTCCTAGCCCTGCGACACTGTGCCCCACGAGTTGGAAATCGGTGCTGCCATGTACAACCGTCCCCTCACCTGCAGATAGATTGGCAAGATCCAAAAATTCGCCCGCGGCATGCGTTTTCCACGTTGGGTCACCAAAGAGAACCGTCGCCGTCCCGTTTTGTTGGTGGTTGTTGGTTGAATCCAGCGGCGCACCAAGAACAACGTCACTCTCGAGCGGGTTCTGTACCGATGGGAACTGATCGTTATAGAACACATCACCACTAACGCTGTAGCCCACACTGGAATATTCTCGTGCCCCCTGGATGAAGAGGGCTTTCTCCGAAGTTCCCATGGCAACCGGGTACAACTCCACGACATGGAACTCGCCAGAACCAGGGGTAACGGAGACCGTCTCCCAGCCCTCATGCCCGAAGAGAATATAGGCTCCCCCAGCGCCATTTCGAACGACGCTGTTCCCAGGAGCCCCGACAATGACATCCTGCTTGCCATCGCCATCGACATCTCCAGCTAAGGCAACGGAATAGCCCAGGAGTTCTCCGGGCAAACCGACAAGATCGACGCCCTCCCCTGGATTGATGTTGGAAGGATCAAATGTCGGAAATCCCAGGATAGATACTCCAGCATCATGACTCACAGGGAATGTCCCGTGAGTCCCCCGACGGAGATTTTGGAACTGAGTTTTCGTCTTTCCCGAGTAGGTGAGTTTCTCTCCATCGATGATCAGCCCGCCGTACAAGGGAAATCCTTCCGTCGAGGTGACATCCGCGTTGGAACCCGCCCCGGCGAGAGAAGCCGTCAGTTCCGTTGTTTCACCGGGACTTCCCAAATCGGGGGTTCCGAAGTAGATGAACACATGGCCCGCATCGTCCAATCCAGACAACTGTTGAGAAGGATCCGTTGGAAGAGTCGGAGCGCCAACAATGAGATCTGGGATGCCATCAGCATTCAGGTCCGCAATGCAACTCGACCTACCAAAATTCCCCTCAATGGGCACGGGCGGAGCGCCAGCAAATCCAGAAACCCCCTGCCCCACCATTCCCCGATACGTGGACAAATCCCTGAGGACAAAATTCTCCAATTGCGTTTGGGCGGCAACAACGGGGAACAACACGCCCAAGACGAGGAGACAGCGGCAAAAGAAAGAAACGCTCATGGTGCAGTCTGAGAAGCCTTCAAGGATGGGGAGATTCGGGTAGGACGTAAGGAGGCTGGAGGGAACTTAGGTATGTGAATGGAACGTACGCTGTATTCTATCGGCATTTTCGGTTTAGAAGTCGTAATACAATACTGAGATCGTCGTCCTTTCCGGTGTGAGCAGCGACATCTCGCTCGGCGAACTCTGCATGCATCTGGCAGGAGGTACAGCTGAGGAAGAAGCCCTTTTGTGCCGCTCATTGGGCGATTGGACCCGATCTACAACAGACGCGTGGTTAGCATCAGGTCTGCCACACAATCGCGGCGTCCGTTTGAGTGCGATTTTGGCTAAGAATCGGGCAATAGAAGAAATTTCTCGGGCAGCCGCCCTCGGAGCTCGGTTGGTGCCCCTCTCGTCACCCTCCATGCCTCGTAGTGTGGTCCACCTCCATCGACCTCCGGTCCTTCTCGCCATCCTGGGAAAATGGCCCCCTCCCCAGGCCTCCATCGCCATCGTTGGAAGCCGTGCCGCGACCTCCTATGGCCTCAAGGTGGCAAAGAAAATGGCCGCCATTTCTGTCCGAGGCAATCTTGCTGTCGTCAGCGGACTTGCTCGAGGAATCGACAAGGTCGCTCTCCAAACCACCCTCGATCACGGAGGGTGGCCCGTCGCTGTCTTGGGATGCGGTCTCGACGTCGTTTACCCCCCCGAACATCGAGATCTCCAGGCCACCATCGCTCGCGAGGGAACTCTGATTTCAGAATTTCCATTAGGCCAAAGACCGACTCGTCACGCCTTCCCTCGCCGCAACCGACTCATCTCCGCCTTCGCGGACAAGGTCCTCGTCATCGAAGCCGCACAACGCAGTGGCGCCCTCATCACAGCGGGACATGCCCTCGAACAGGGCAAGGAGGTCCTCGCCGTTCCCGGTCCAATCGACTCCCCCCTTTCAGCGGGGACTAATCGACTGATTTTCGACGGAGCGGCGCCAATCCTCGACGAGAAGACCCTCCTCCTCCACTTCGGATGGTCCCTCCCACCTGACGCGCCAAAAAACGCGTCACAAACTGCCCCTACAGCACTTCGGCAAGAAGGGAACTGAGGAGCGCCAGGACAAAACATCCCGCGAGGAAGGTCGCCCACCGACGGACGCCACGACGGACAGCTTCGTTCACGGACTCCGTTCGAAGGCCGTTGTAGACCAAGAACACCCCCAGTGACATCACTCCGAGCCAGAGGACATGCTCTGTGAGACTGAGGGGCCCAACGGTTCCGAGAATGACCGATCTCATGCCACCTTCTCCGCCGTCGATTCCGTCTGCTTTTCTCCCCGGCTTGTCTCATAGGCATCGACGACCACCACCACATTGAGAATCCCCGCCACCGTGGTAAACACCACGCCCAACTCCAGACGCGCCACAGTCATTGCCTGATGGGCGGAGCCCCAAAAGTGCTCACTGATCCAGGCAGGAAGATAGGCGCAATACTGCCCGTAAACATGAGCTGGAAAGCGCGACGAAGAAACGCTGGCCCCCTCCCCCACCGCCACCCCCAAAGCAAACATCCCGAGAATCAAGGTGGCAAAGTAGCCCGCCTTGGCATAACGGCCCAGAGCGAGGTGGCCTAGACCGGGAACCAACCAGGCGAGAACTGCGACGATGAAAGATCGTAGGATCATGTGTGGGACAACCATCTTGCGCGAGACGCTCATTTTGCCGAATCTGACGGGCGGAGACAGCATGAGTGATTTCATCATTTCTATTCGGCCACGTTACGGCGAGGTCGATCGTATGGGCGTGGTCTATCACGCGCATCATCTGGCCTACTTCGACAAGGGGCGCACCGAATACCTGCGTTCCTTAGGCCTCCCCTATGCCTCTCTCGAAGACCGAGGATGCCTTCTCGCCGTGGTGGAGGCCAAAGTGCAGTACCTCCTCCCCTCTCATTACGACGAAGAACTGTCCCTGGCCGTCCGTCTGGACCATTTTGGGAAGGCCAGCATCACCTTCTCCTACATCCTCAAGGACTCCGATGACATCCCCCGGGCCACAGGCATGACAAGACTGGGATGCCTTGATCCTCAGATGAAACCAACCGGATTTCCACCCGACGTCCTCGATCTCCTCCAACAGGGAAGGGATTCCACGGAAATCTCGTCAAACACCCCATGAACATCACCCACTCCGCGACTTCGGTTCTCCTTCTATGTCTTTGGGGTTGTGCGTCTCCGCCACCCCCCCCTGCCACTCCTTTCACCGCAAAAGATCCGCTCGTCGCGGTCAGCACCCTGATCAACGCGCCGAGCCCTTCGAACCCATGGGACGACGATCTCATGGTTCGGCTCCAAGAATCTCTCGTGAAAGAAAAGCGTGACTCTCGATACCGCACGGCAAGTGAAGAACAGGGCAAAAACCTTCTTCTCCTCAACGAGATTGAGCACCTCCTGCCGTCTTGGTTCGGAGAACAACAGTCCGGACAAGAACGCTCCGTCGAGCGGGTTCTCATCATCAAGGTGGTGACGCAATTTGATGTCATCTTGGATGCCTTCCAAAACGGCCCCCGGGAACGACGCATCGTCGCCGCCTGGGCCCTGGGCTTCTCAAGGGTTCCTGAGAATCGCCTCTCCATCCCCTCCCCCCATGGTCGCGCCCTTTCGGCCCTGGCAGACGGACTGAACACCACAGACGACATCCTCATGAACAACATCCTCCTCGGCCTGTGGAAACTGGGAGACCACCGGGCTCCTGTCCAACTCTTGCAGGAAATCATGGTGCGACATCACGATGTGGCGGTCCGGGCCAACGCGGCCCTGGCACTTCAAGCATGCTTGGATCAGTACCAGGCGAGACAGGCTGTCTCCGACATCATGACCGCACTCCAAGATCGCGAAGCGAAGGTGAGACTCCACGCGGCTGGCATTGCCAAGCGCTTCCCGCACCCTTCCCTCACCGCACAGATCGAAAACCTCCTCCCGCAAGAGCCCCTTCCTCTCGTCCGCGCCTCCATGGCCACGGCCCTGGGATCCTCCGGCTCTCGCACCTCCGGCTCAGTGCTCATCAACCTCATGAGCAACGGAACCGCCGTGGAGAAAAAAGCGGCCCAGATCGCTCTCATCCAAATTTTCAAAACCGACGAGGGCCCCAACCCCCAGGCATGGAGAGACCGCTACGGGAGTTGAAGGTCTTCCAAACGGAACGAGCCCCCCAAACCCAAGGTCTGGAGGGCCCGCGTTAACACTCCCAGGACGTTCGTCCCGAAAGTATTTTCCGGTCCGTTTGAACTTTACGGAATGTCGACCTGCAACCCGTTCGACAGGGCCACGTTGGAGACCGCCGCGCCGTCGCTGATCCCGTACTGGAACACCAACTTCAGGCCGGAGGTTCCACCGGGCATCACGAAGGGAATCGGAATCGACCCCGCCCCATTGGTGAAGAGGGGCATGTTCATGAAGAACGGGAAGGCGATCAAGGTTCCACCCTTGAAGGGGACTCCCGCTCCAGCAGGACCAAGACCCACGAAGAGCATCGTCGCGGAGGCAGGTGCTGCGTTGGTCAGGGCCAGGGTGTTGGATGACCCGGGAGAAGCTGCGCCCGTTCCACTCAAGACCGGATCGCCATTGACACCGGCGAGGGCATTGCCCAGATCACTCCAAGGACCACCACCACCATGGTTCACAGTGGGCGAGATACCGACGTTGCCGGCCATGTCTGTCGCCTCAACGTGATAGTTGACGGACGAGAAACTTGGCAAGACACCACGGAACTGCTGGCTACCCTGCGCGAACATCTTCTGGGTCTGGGTTGGGCCACCGTTCACCGAATACACCAGATCAACGTTGTAGTAGTTGATGATGTAGAAGTTCGAGTTGTCCCGAATCTGGGCATGCACCACCACGTCGCCCGAACCCCCGGCAAAGTCATCCTGCAGGATGTAGAAGGTCGGGGCATGGGTGTCGGGAATCCCTCGGGTGTTGATCCAGAGGCGATTCGCCTGGTTTGAGTCATTGGACAGCATGATGTCTTCATCACCGTCGTTGTCCATGTCGGCGCATTCGCCGTCGAGGGTCGTTCCGCTGTTGCTGGAACTGGGAACCTCATTCCAATTGTACTGGCTCCCACCACTCGTGGTTCCTGTCCGGTGATACTGACCCGTCAACCCTTGAGCGTTACCACCAGCATAGATGTAGTTGGTGCCGCTGAAGTTGGCTGAGAAAGCGTCCAGGTCTCCGTCACCATCGAAGTCGAGGAGGTCGATCTCGTTTTCATCCACATTCGGGTCGCCCTTAATCATATCCGGGCCACCGCCGACTTCAGATCTCACGAACTCCGGAATGCCTTGAGCGTTGACGCCCTGGTTGACCAGGATGCGGTCGTTGAAACTGTTGTAGTTCTTCATCCAGATATCGAAGTCAACGTCATCGTCCAGATCGCCAAACTCTCCTTCATAGTTGGAGCCGCCACTGTAGGTCGCGCCCATGTCCAAGAGAGACTGCTGAGTGGTATCTCTGAACATCGTGCTGCCTTGGAGCGGGTTGTAGGTCTGGTTGATGAAGATCCGAGCCTGACTGTCACGACTGGAATTCACCACGTCGATGTCAAGGTCGCCATCAAGGTCGACCAGATCCATGTCCATGGTGTGGTTCCTGGCGTCCGCAGCAGCATTGATCCACGGGTAGAGCTCGTCGAAGAAACCATTTCCGTCGTTCAGGAAAACACGGCTTATCTCGGACCCGTCGATGTTCGGTCCATAAGAACTGTGAAACAGGTCGAGGTCGCCGTCATCATCTAGATCAGCGAAGTCGCAGTCACAACTCCAATCCCGCCAGGCTCCGGTGTTTCCACCTTGCATCTGCTGGCCATTGGGAACGCTCGCCAGAGTCCTCCAGCGTGCGATGGTGTCCTCTTGGAAGAACCCGATCGTTCCATTCTGGAGGCCACCCTGGTTGATGAAAAATCTGCTGGGCTCGCCGGTCGAGGCCGTCCCACGGTTCGGCACGTAAATGTCGAGGTCGCCGTCGTTGTCGATGTCGGCAAACTCGATATCACGAGATGTGTCATTGGGGGCACCCGCGAGACGAGTGTTCGTCTCTTGAGAAAAGGTGCCAACAGTTCCGCCTTGGAGGCCGCCCCGATTGATGTAGATGCGGTTGGGCTCGGGCCCGAAATCACCACCGTTACCAACGATGACGTCAAGGTCACCGTCGTTGTCAACGTCACCGACGTCGATGTTCTCAGAACGGTTGTTGCCAAACTGCGTAGCTGCCGTGGGGAAGTTCCGCCCCGGCTGCAGGTCGCTGAGTTGTGCCTCAGCAAAAGAACCAACCGTCAAAACGACAATCGCCGTCAACGCGAATAAACGCATGGGATTTCTCCTGTTTCTCAAAATGATTTCGGTGATCGGACCGTGCAACATCAAGAATCCGTCGAAAGTTGTCGGAACTAGCAGGATCGCTACGCCGACAACTCATCTGATCGGGCCTTTGATCACTGAAGTCTACTCTGCACTTCTAAAAACGGGCAAGTGGTTATGCGATAAATGCAATCGCGTTTATGCGCAAAATGGGAGAAGACCCCACCCACCGCCTCTTCACGGAAAAAATCTATTCCCAGAAAA
>JAZALG010000147.1:0-7096 GCA_036229545.1 Planctomycetota bacterium
ACGTCCGATGCGTGTTGGCGACACGGTTACGGTGGGGGAGATCACGGGAACGGTCACCCGAATCCAGATGCGTGCGACGACGATTGTGACGTGGGATCGAACGGAACTGGTCGTGCCGAATAAGGAGTTCATCACCAACCAACTCACAAACTGGACTCTCTCCGACTCGGTTCTTCGCGTCGTTCTTCAAGTGGGAGTGGCCTATGGCTCTGACACAGCCCATGTCACAAAAATCCTCGAGCGAGTGGCCCTGGATTGCGAAGACGTCCTGGAAGATCCTCCTCCCCGAGTGGTGTTTACTGCTTTTGGGGACAGCACGTTGGACTTTGAGTTGCGTTGTTACACGACGTCGCCCGAACTTTACCGGAGGATTCAAGATCCATTGAACAAGGCGATCGATCGATCTTTCAGAAAGGCAGGGATTGAGATCGCGTTTCCCCAGCGAGATCTGCATCTTCGTACGTCCCCGGAGACTCTGAAAGTGGCCGTGGCCCATTCTGAGGCCTCAGATGTCTCGGGGACCTGAGAAGGGACCTACCAGCGATGGTAGGCGGGGTGTCCTGGCTTCACGGCGACAAAGGTGCCACGACAGGTTGCTGTCACCACGCCGTCAGCGGAGAGTTCTCCCTCAATGACAGCTCGGTCCTCCGAGGAATCCACAACCCAGGCTTCAAGATGAATGGGCTGGTCTGACGGCGTGGGGCGGCGCATCGTGATGTGGTAATCCGCTGTCACCGTGCAGGGGGGGTGATCTTTTTCTCCGGCTGTCATCAGGTGGTAGGCCGCGGTCCAATTGCAGTGGCAATCGAGGAGAGATCCGATAATGCCCCCGTTGAGCATGCCGGGAAAGGCCTCGTGATGGGGTGACGATGTCCAATCAGCGATGACACGCTCTCCTTGGACCATACTTTTGATGCGGAGCCCTTTTTCGTTCGCAGGCCCGCACCCAAAGCAGGCGTTTTGCGGCGCATAGGTGTCCTGAAGACTCTCAGTCATGACCTCAAACCATCGAGAAGGCTCTGAAATCGTAGCGGTCCGTCCCTGTTGGTCCCAGTAGGAGATGTGCTTCGTTCTGGCTGATACTTGTAGATGAGAATTCATTCCGAGTTCGACTGGCCCAGGCGATAATGGGTTGTAGAATTCCGGCACGATGGGATGCTTCCCATAGATTCCTAGGTACTTCTTCCCTTTTTTGAGGCTAACCGTGCCATGAGCACTTCTACCTCTTCTTCCGGCAACTCTGTCAAAGAGGATCTCAACCTCTACCACATTGTGGGGGCCCAGTTTGACCGGGCGGCCGCATTGATGGACTACGACGAGGGGCTTCTGAGCCAGATTAGAATCTGCAACAACATCTACACCTTTCATTTCCCTGTCATGGTGGGAGGGAAGTTGCAGATGTTTCAGGGCTGGCGTGCGGAACACAGCCATCACCGCAAGCCTCTCAAGGGTGGGGTTCGCTTTTCTCCACATGTAAACGAGCAGGAGGTCATGGCTCTTGCATCGCTCATGACCTACAAGTGCGCCCTCGTCAACGTGCCCTTCGGAGGGAGCAAGGGGGCGGTGCGGGTCGATCCCTGGCGGACTCCACCTGATGTTTTGGAGCGGATCACTCGCCGATTCACCTACGAACTTGCTCACAAAAACTTCATTGGCCCTGGGCTGAATGTCCCTGCCCCGGATATGGGCACGGGCGAGCGAGAAATGGCGTGGATGACGGATACCTACCAAGCCATCAATGATTCCGATCTCAACAGTTTCGCCTGTGTAACGGGAAAACCCGTGTCGCAGGGAGGAATCGCAGGCAGAACCGAAGCTACAGGACGGGGGGTTTACTACGGGATCAGAGAAGCCTGCCAGGATCAGAGGGTGATGGATGCTCTCGGGCTGGACATGGGAGTCGAGGGGAAGCGGATTGTTGTTCAGGGCTTCGGGAATGTGGGTTATCACGTCGCGCGAATCCTTCAGCATGAGGGGGGAGCGAAGATTATCGCCATCGGTGAATACAATGGCACCGTGTACAACCCCGAGGGTCTCGATGTGGACGCTCTTCAAGACCACCGAACGAAAACGGGTTGGGTCCAAGGCTTTGAGGGGGCTCAAGATCTCCCCAACCCCGGGGATTGCCTGGAGTTGGAGTGCGACATCCTCGTCCCCGCGGCACTCGAAAATCAGATTCACTTAGGGAATGTGGACAAGATCAACACGAAGATGGTGGCTGAGGGTGCGAACGGACCGACGACACCAGGAGCTGAACGAATCCTCCTCGACCGTGGCGTTTTTATTCTTCCTGACATCTATGCGAATGCCGGCGGAGTCACGGTGTCCTATTTCGAGTGGACGAAGAATATTTCTCACATGCGGTTCGGTCGGATGTCCAAGCGGTTTGATCAGGGTCGGGATGAGAGATACATCAACCTGATTGAGGAAGTGACGGGGGCACCGCTGAATGCTGAGCGGAGGGAGGAGATCGCTGTAGGAGCGGATGAGATCGTGCTTGTCCGGTCTGGTCTTGAAAACACCATGGTGGACGCCTACGGGGAGATCACAGCGATCCTCGCTGAGGATGATCGCGTGACGGATTTACGTACGGCGGCTTTCAAGTCGGCCATTGCCAAGGTTGGGGCGACGTATAGTGAAATGGGGATTTTCCCTTAGGATCGTCGCGGTGTTGGACGGGTTGCGCCCAAATGGGTTTCAACGTTACGGGCAACGACTTTTATCTTCCGCTCATCGACTATATGAGGTTTGTTCCGTGAAGGGGCGATGCCATTGGCATATGATCCCGAACGATGACACTCGCTGACGTCGATCTGCGTTCGATACAGGAGGGGCGTGACCTGCTTCGTCGAAGCCGGGTCGCGGCCGATGCTTTTCGCCATGCCAGCCAGGAAGATGTGGATCGGATCTGCGCCGCGATGGCAAAAGCGGGCTCTGAAATGTCCGAAACTCTGGCCCGAAAGGCGGTCGAAGAATCGGGTTTTGGGAACGTTGTTGGGAAATTCCAAAAGAACAAATTCTGTACGGATGTTCTCTGGGAGAGCCTTAGAGATCTGAAAACTTGCGGCATCGTCCATCGGGATGAGGAACGCCGCTACTACCAGGTGGCCGAACCCTACGGGGTGATTCTGGCGGTTGTCCCCATCACCAATCCCACCAGTACGGCCATGTACAAGGCCCTGATCTCGGTCAAAGCGCGCAATAGCATCGTGGTGAGCCCCCACCCCAGGGGAGTGGAATGTATCGGTGATGCCTGTCGCGTCAAGGCTGAAGCGGCAGAGGCCGCCGGAGCTCCCAAAGACCTCATTCTCTGTCATTCCAGCCCGACCATGCAGGCGACGCAGGAGATGATGAGTGCTCGGGACACGGCACTTATCCTGGCGACGGGCGGTCCCGACCTCGTTCGAGCGGCTTACAGTGCCGGAAAACCCGCCTACGGTGTTGGCCCGGGAAACGCCCCGGCCTTCATCGAGCGGACGGCCGATCTTTCTCACGCTGTGCGAGCGATCGTTGGGAGTCAGATGTTTGATAACTCAACAATTTGCGCCAGCGAACAATCGGTGGTTATTGACCTGCCCATTTATGAACAGGTTCAGGCTGAGTTTGTCGCTAACGGCGCCCACTGGTGCACTGTGGAAGAGAAAAACCAGCTGGCCGGAATCGTGGTGGAGGGGCGTCGCGTTAATCCGGCCATTGTGGGGCTCTATGCCCACCAGATTGCGGCCATGGCAGGATTCGAAGTCTCGGAAAAGACCACGGTGCTGATGGTCGAAGAAGAGGGGGTTGGATGGGACTACCCCCTGAGTGTCGAGAAACTGTCGCCGATCTTGTCGGTCTACAAGGCAGATGGCTGGGAGGCTGGATGTGAGCGGTGCATCGAGATTCTCGATTTCGGTGGTCGAGGTCACACCCTCGCGATCCACTCTCAGGATGAGGACATCATCTGGGCTTTCGTGCACGAGAAGCCAACGCACCGCATCTTGGTCAACGCGCCGGCGGCGCATGGGGCAGTGGGTTTTGGTACCGGGCTCGTCCCCTCGATGACGCTGGGTTGCGGGGCGTTCGGTGGCAACATCACGTCAGACAACATCTCCGCCCACAATTTAGTGCTCATCAAGCACGTGGGCTATGGCTACGAGGGCTTGGTGGAGAGTTTTCCGGATTTCTCGGAGGGGCCACCGAGAGATATCTCCTTTACCGCCATGCCTTGTTCGCCTGCGCCGTTGGCGACCTCTGCGGTGGGGGTGGCCGGTACTTCAGGGCCGAGAGAGCGGCCCGTGGCTCCGTCACCGACCCACCCCGTGTACATGGGCAACCCGACCCATCCCGCATCGCCGTTTTTTGGACAGGATTCCGAAGAGAAGGTAGAGAAAAATGAAGAGGATACGGCATCCTCTATACCACCTGATGATGGTGGGTCCATCCCAGCACACCAACGTAAGAAATATAGAACTTCCACAACCCGCTGATCGCCGGGTAGTGCACTCGAGGAGGTAATGATCACATGAGTCAGATAGCACTTGGAATGGTCGAAACGAGAGGCTTGGTCGGCAGCATCGAGGCAGCTGATGCCATGGTGAAGGCGGCAAAAGTCTCACTCATCGGCAAGGAGCGGATCGGAGGAGGATATGTCACTGTGATGGTTCGCGGTGAAGTGGGCGCGGTAAAGGCTGCGACGGATGCGGGTGCAGCGGCGGCGAAGCGAGTTGGTGAACTCGTTTCGGTGCACGTGATTCCGCGGCCGCACAGTGAAGTCGAGTCCGTCCTTCCCCAGCCGACAGATCTTGAAGCTTGACCGAGTCTGACCCTATTTCGGCATGGGCCGAGAGGGGTATCGTGGCGTGTGAGGGGCCTCAGGCCGTCGTGTCTGGGGCTTTTGGAGTGTAGAAGCGCATGGTTCAACTCCGAACCTATACCTTCCTCGACTCGATGCAGCCGCAGTTCGCCTCGTTCGTGGCGAGTACGGCTCGTGGCTATCTTCCCGTGCGTGGACAAGCGGCTCTTTATGTCGAAATCGCACCGGGTATCGCGATTAACCGTGTGACGGACATCGCTCTCAAACGGACTCAAGTGCGCCCGGCTGTTCAGGTTGTCGAACGCGCCTTCGGTTTGCTGGAAGTTCATGATGAGAGTCAGGCCGAGGTTCGTGAAGCGGGTCGCCACATTCTCGAATTTCTCGGTGCTGAGGAAGGCGACCGCCTGATGCCCAAGATCCTTACCAGCGAGATTATTACAGGGGTCGATGACTACCAAACCATGCTCATCAACCGGAACCGCTCGGGCATGATGCTGCTCGGTGGAGAGACTCTGTACATTCTCGAGGTGCACCCCGCGGCTTATGTGACAACTGCGGCCAACGAGGCGGAAAAAGCCGCAGCCGTCAACCTCATTGACCTTCGTCCTTACGGCGCATTCGGGCGGCTGCAGTTGGGTGGCTCTGAGAGCAATATTCGTGAAGCGGTTTCTGCGATTGAAAAGACCTTGGGCGATATTGACGGCCAACCGAACGAAGGGCGAGGATGAGCCCATGTTGACGGGAAAGGTAATCGGGGAGATTTGGGCGACTCGGCGTCATGACACTCTCGAAGGGTTAAAGCTTTTGATCGTCGACCCTCTGGATCGTCGGGAGAGGCTTGCCTCGGGAAAGCGTCCAGGGCTTGTTGTCGCCGCCGATACGGTGGATGCCGGAGTGGGAGATGAAGTTCTCGTGGCCTATGGACGAGCAGGAAGGACAGCGCTCGGCAAGGGACACGATGTTGCCGTTGAAGCGGCGGTGGTGGGTGTTGTGGACGATCGAACCGGAGAGGAGTTGGCCTAAGCGATGATCGTGGGACGGGTCGTGGGAACGGTGTGGTCGACACGCAAGGCAGAGTCCTTGCAAGGGATGAGGATGTTGCTCGTGCACCCCTTCACGACAGGAGAACCAGAAACGGAAGAAGTTGTTGTGGCGGGCGATCCCATTGGCGCCGGTGAAGGAGAGACGGTCCTCGTGGCTTACGGCCGAGCGGCAAGAACGGTTTTGGGGAGCCAGGATTGCGGGTGGCAGTGCGCCGTCGTCGGGATCGTGGATAGCATTTCCCTGGCGGATGGTGGAGTATTTGAATTGTCTGATGATGGCACGAGGATTCCAGTCGAATGAGTGACTTTGTGGGCGCTCCCGGTCCCTGTGTGGCCTTGCTGGAACTTTCCAGCATTGCGACGGGGATTGAAGTCACTGATGGATTAGGAAAAGAGGCGGCGGTCGATCTCTTGTTCGCCAAGGCCGTGAGCCCCGGCAAGTTTGTGATCCTGTTCGCAGGCCCCGTGGAGGAGGTCACCAGCGCCCTCCGGCGAGGCCGGGAGGTGGGGGGAGACTACGTTCTGGATCAACTCTTCATTCCCAATCTCGAGCCGACATTGCTTCAGTTCCTCTTAGGAACTCCGCCTCCTCTCCCTGGTCTTGATGCCGTCGGTCTCATTGAGACCGATTCGGTGGCTTCTACGGTTCGGGCTGCGGATATTGCGTCCAAAACGGGTTCACTCATGGTGGTGGCTCTGCATCTTGCTCGAGGAATCGGAGGAAAGAGTTGGATGGCAGTCACCGGCGAGGTGAGTGACGTGGAGTCTGCGATCGATGAGGGGGCCGCGGATGCCGAATCGCAGGGAATGCTCGTGCGCCGTGTTGTTATTCCGCGTCCTCACTCTTTTGTCCGTGATGCCCTTGAATCATGACGAAGCGGCTCATCACTGATCGGGACATCCTGACGGGAGAGGTGACGTCGCCCATCTGCCTGGATGGGGACACGTTGATCACCCCGGCTGCGCGAGATCGGGCCGCTTCGAAGGGAATGGTGATTGTCGAATCTCATGCGGAGGTTCCAGAGGCATCCGAGGAAGAGGAGTTGGCTTCCTCTGGCCAGGAGTCTGAGGAAGACGACCTCCATGGACACCGACCTTCAACTGGAGGGGGAGCCTCTGAAACCCTCATCGTGACTTCCGTGGGTGTGAATCGTCCCGGGGTCCTCGCGGAGTTGACCTCTGCTGTTGGCGCCCTGGGAGGTGATATCCAAGACGTGAGCCAGCGGATTACGGGGGGCTACTTCAACGCGATTTTGGT
>JAZALG010000148.1:0-16329 GCA_036229545.1 Planctomycetota bacterium
GCACAGTCCCTTGGCCATGAAAAAGACTCTGCCTTCCGCATCGCGGCCGGCCTTCGCTACCTCCTCGGACAAGCCGCCACCCAAGAAGGACACGTCGGACTCCCCCCTGAAACTCTGACGGAAGCGGCGGCAGCCTTCCTCGAAGTGGACACCTTGAATGCGGAATCCGTCCTCGCGGACCTGGTTACCGACAGCCGGCTCATCGAAGACGATCTGATCTACCGCCCTGAACTTCACCGCCACGAGGTGGCCGTCGCCCAAGATCTCTCCCGCCGCGCCTCCGATCCCCGACCTCTGACCAGGCTTGAGGGGGCAGCGGCCGTCACGCGTGCAGAGTCAGCAGCTGGAGTTGAACTCGCTGAAGATCAGCGTGACGCCATTCTCACCGCTCTGCGATCTCGGGTCTCCGTGATCACAGGGGGCCCCGGCGTGGGGAAAACAACCCTCATTCGGGTCCTCGTGCACCTTCTTGCCACCGAGGGACTCTCTGTTTCCCTTGCCGCCCCGACCGGCCGTGCCGCTCGTCGCCTTGAGGAGGCCACGGGCAGCAATGCCTCCACACTGCACCGCCTTTTAGGACTCCTCCCCTCCGAAGACGGATTTCGGTCCATCCGAGAAGAGCCCCTCTCCCTCGACGTCCTCATCGTGGACGAAGTGTCCATGGTCGACATCTCCCTCATGGCCGCTGTTGTGGAGGCCCTTCCGGAAAACGCCGGACTCATCTGCGTGGGTGACGTGGATCAACTCCCCTCGGTCGGGCCGGGGGAAGTCCTGGGCGATCTCATTAAGAGCAAGAGGGTTCCTGTCGGACGCCTCACCACCATTTTCCGCCAGGCAGAGCACAGCAGCATCGTTCGGGTTGCTCACGAGTTGAATGACGGACAGATCCCCACCTTTGACGAAGGCAGAGAGGGTCAGGCGTTTTTTGTTGAGAAAACTCAGGCCGAGGAAGCGCTCGACGCCGTTCTCAACATGGTTTCTGACCGAATTCCAAACGCCTTTGAACTCGATGCCAAGAAAGACGTCCAGGTCATCACGCCCATCCACGGTGGCCCCCTAGGAACCGTGGCGCTCAATGAGGCCCTGCGAGACACCCTCAATCCCCCCCAGGAAGATCGACCAGAAATCGAACGCTTTGGACGCCTCTTTCGGCAGGGCGACAAGGTCATGCAGGTGAGAAACAACTACGACCTCATGGTCTTCAACGGGGACATTGGAACCCTGGACTTCCTTGATCCGGATGACGGACACATGACCGTCCAATTCCACAATCGCAAGATCGACTACAGCCTCGATGAACTCGATCAGCTCACACCTGCCTACGCCATCACCTGCCACAAGAGCCAAGGCAGTGAATTCCCCGCCGTAGTCATGCCTCTGATCGCCGGCCACTTCGTTATGCTTCGGCGTAACCTCGTCTACACCGCGGTTACCCGGGCAAAAAGCGTTCTCGTGATGGTCGGAGAACCACGAGCACTCAGCATCGCAGCCAGTCGCCCCGGCTCCGGCCAGCGACACACCGCTCTTAAGGACCGCCTCCAACTTCACGACAGGTAATACTGCCGTTCGAGGTATCGAGAGTCAGTTTTCCGGGACCGTCGGATGCCGAGACTTTGGTCTTCCCGTTCGAGGTGTCGGTAACCACGGTACAGGCAAGTTTTCCTGTGCATTCCACGGTAATGCTTCCGTTGGATGTGTCGATTCTGCCGGTTCCACCCCAATCCCCGACGAGCATCACCTCCACCCGGCCATTGGAGGTATCGAGGGCGAACTCCGGAACCGCACCCGTCAAATTGATCGAACCGTTCGAGGTGTCCACGGTCACCGAGGGAAAGGGCCCTTCCACCTCCACCCTCCCGTTGGTCGTGTGCAGATCCAGGCTCATGCCAAGAGGACAGGTCACGTCATAGGAGGCCCCGCCCAGTTTTGTCCCCTCGGGCAGGTCCACATTAAACTCAAGACGGTCTCCTTCGACCGATTCGGTGATCGCAACCTGAGGTGCCGCCGCATCGGCGGCTTCCTGGGTGCCGGCCGACAGAGAGACCTTCACATGAAGTTCAATCTCCTCACCTCCGGAGCGAACTTTGATGCGCCCATTCGAAGTATCCAGTCGGAGGACAGTCGCCTTACCTGGATCGACGGTCTTGTCCAACTCAACGACGGCGCTGGGGCGCTGGAAGGCGCCTGCAATCCCATCCATGTCAATGCCGCAAGACACCAAGTGGAGAGCGAGCCCCGCGAGAAGAAACCGGGGTGCCATTAGATCGCCTCCATCTCAAGGGTGTAACTCCCTGACCTCGCGGAACTGTTGCACTCAGCCCGGTGGTAGAAAGCCTTCTGTCCGGCTGGGAGATTGTCCGATTGTCCCGACCATGCCTTCAGGGCCGGAGCCTGGAGAGCCCGTCCATAGGAATAAGACAACTCCCAGTCATGTGGACCCAGTTGGTTCATGGCATTCAGGTGTGCCGTGGCGTCCTCATCGCTCTGACCTCCTGAAAGAAACACGATGCCGGGGACCGCCGAAGGAACATGACGACGGAAGCACTCCACCGTTCTCGAGGCAACCTCTTCGACGCCCGCGCGATCCGAAGCGTCATACCCAGAGAGAACCATATTGGGCTTGAGAAGCATCCCCTCCAGATCGACTCCCGCCTGACCCAGTTCCCCGAAAACACACTCGAGGATCCGGCTCGTGACGTCATCGCTCGTGTCAATGTCGTGGGTGCCATCCATCAAGACTTCGGGCTCCACGATCGGGACAAGGCCCCCCTCCTGGCACAGCGCCGCATATCGAGCAAGCGCATGGGCATTTGCAGAAAGGCACGCATCTGTGGGAATACCCTCGCCGATCGAAATCACGGCCCGCCACTTTGCAAAACGAGCTCCCAGACTTTCGTATTCGGCGACACGATCACGAAGACCATCCAACCCTTCCGTCACCGTCTCTCCCTCGTGGAACGGGAGAGGCTTGGCACCTTTATCCACCTTGATCCCGGGGATAATCCCGCAAGAGGCCATCATCTCCGGAAACAGCGTTCCCGAATCATCCGCCTGACGGAGCGTTTCATCAAAAAGGATGACGCCACTGATAAACTCTGCCGCTCCATCCGTGGTGAAAAGCATCTGACGGTACTGGCGGCGGTTCTCCTCTGTGGAATCCACGCCAATGGAATCAAACCGCTTCTTGCATGTCGGATTCGATTCGTCAGCAGCAAGGATTCCCTTTCCCGGGGCAACGAGAGCTTTGGCTGTGGCCTGCAGGTCGTTCGAGGTCATGTGTTTCATCCTGATTGGAGAAAGTCGTGGGCCCCGGCAGCAACACAAGCGCCGGAGATTCCCAGGGCGAAGGATTGTATCTCCCCTTGCCTTCCCTGTCCCGCCCCAGTCACTCCCAGACCGGCCACAGAGATCTGTTTTTCTCTCCGTCACCTCATAGCCCGGAACAGGCTTGGTGACTAAGATGCCCGCGAGGGGGTTGATCATGTCGAAAGATGGCGAACCCAGTGGGAGGACGATCCTTCACGGTTTCGGCGGCACCCTCGATGTCTCGCCGATCGCGAGGCTTCTTCTTTTCAACTCATACCGGTACACCACTTCATGGCGAACACAACAACGCTGGATCGCACACCTACTGTGAATCCCACTCCTTCCCGCACCATGGTCGTTCTCGTTGCAGACAAACTCGCTCCAGAGTGCGTCACCATCCTCGAAGAAGCAGGAATCGAGGTTCGAGTCCAACAGGGGCTTACCCCTGACGAGTTGAAAACGGCGGCAGCTGACGTCGACGGCATCCTCGTTCGCAGCGCCAGCAAGATCCCTGAGAATCTCATCGCTGAAGCACCACTCCTCAAAGCTGTTGGCCGGGCAGGCATCGGCGTGGACAACATCGATGTCGCGGCAGCGAGTCGCCACGGCGTCCTGGTCATGAACACCCCCACCGCCAACGCCATCACCACGGGAGAACTCGCCATCGCCCATCTCTTTGCTCTTGCACGGCATATTCCGGAAGCCGACGCCTCGATGCGCGAGGGTCGCTGGGACAAGGGCGCTCTGGTGGGCTCAGAAGTCACGGGCAAGGTGTTCCTCGTCATCGGGCTAGGAAAGATCGGTCGGGTCGTCGCTGAACGAGCCGTCGGTCTTGGCATGAAAGTCCTCGCTCACGATCCCTTCATCCAGGGCCCCTGCCCGGTCAAGGGCGCGGAACTGGCGAGTTGGGAAGAGGGCTTGGGAGCAGCCGATTTCATTTCGGTTCATGTCCCCAAGAACAAAGACACCCTCGGCCTCCTCGACAAGAACGCCTTCGCCTTGATGAAGTCCGGAGCCCGACTGATCAACTGCGCCCGGGGAGGCATCGTCGTCGAAGAGGACCTCATCGCGGCCTTAGGCGATGGAACACTGGCCGGCGCTGCGCTCGACGTCTATGAAACAGAGCCTCTCCCCGAGGAGAGCAACCTTCGAGGCGTTCCGAACCTCCATCTCACCCCCCACCTCGGAGCTTCCAGCGACGAAGCACAGCAGCGGGTGTCTGTCGAAATCGCGGAACAGATGCGGGACTACCTCCTCCAGGGAGAAGCACGGAACGGCCTCAACGCACCCTCCCTCTCCGCAGAAGCCCTGACAGCGCTGCGCCCCTATCTCAGCCTCGCCCGGCGGTGTGGGCTCTTTTTAGCGCAAACTGCAAATGAAGCCGTGGACCGCCTGGAAATCAGCTACGGGGGAGAGTTGGGAGAAAGTGACACCGAACCCCTCCGCATTGCCGTGATCGCAGGACTCCTGGCCCCCACCCTGGACGGCCCGGTGAACGCAGTGAATGCTCCGCTCCTGGCAACCGAACGGGGCTGGAAAATTCTTGAGGAGCATCCTCCCGCCAAAGAAGGCATCCCCAACCTGCTACGCGTCGTCGCCACCACCACCTCAGGTGCAACGTTCCGCGTCGCCGGAACGGTCTTCCAGGGACAACCCCGCCTCGTCCGCTTCGGAGGATTTGGCGTGGACTTTATCCCAGAGGGGAATCTTCTCCTCACCCGGCACCGAGACGAACCGGGGGTTTTGGGAACCGTCGCCACCTTGCTCGGCGAGTGGGGTGTCAATATCGGAGGGCTCCACATGGGGCAGGTCGAAGACGGGGGGACCGAGGAACTCGCTCTGGCCCTGTACCAAATCTCTCGCCCACTCAGCGCCGAAGAGGAAAACCACCTCGCCGCACTGGGCGCCCTTGTGATGGCACGGTCCATTTCCATGGAAGGATGAGAGGCTCCCTCTCCTCAAGATGACAACGCCACGGCCGGTCTCTCCGCCTTTTGACCGCATCATCTTCGACTGCGACTCGACCCTGTCTCGCATTGAGGGGATCGATGAACTCGCGGGAGAGCACAAAGAAGAAATCGCGACATTGACGCGAAGAGCCATGTCCGGAGAGATTCCTCTCCAAGATGTCTATGGCAAACGCCTTGAGATCCTCACCCCAACACGCAATCAAGTCGCAACGGTAGGCCGGCTGTACATCGAACAGGTCACGCCAGGAGCCAAAGAACTGCTCGGAGCACTTCGGTCCCTCGGAAAAGAAATCGTCATTGTTTCGGGGGGACTCCGTCTCGCCGTCGTCGCCTTCGCACAGTGGCTCGGACTCCGAGATGAAAATGTTCATGCCGTAAAAGTCTTCTTCGATGGAGAAGGGCGGTATCGGGGATTTGACGAATCATCCCCCCTGACCCGATCGGAAGGAAAGCGAAGTCTCTTAGGTGATCTACCCAAGGGATCCCGAACCGCCTTCGTGGGAGACGGCATGACCGACGCCGAAGCACGGGACAAAGTTGACACCTTCATTTTCTTCGGTGGGGTCGCACCACGGGCTGAGGTGGAAAGCCTCGCTGACGCGTCTGTGACAACCGAAAATCTCATCCTGCTCATCCCCCTCCTCTGCTCGAAGGAAGAGCGAGACCTTCTCTCCCGGGATCCTCGACACCGCGACCTTCTCCAGCACTTCGAAGGAACGCCATGAACAACCCTTTCGACAGGCCGCCCCCTGTCGCTATCATCCCGGCTTCCAACTGATTTACTCAGCCTCTTTGGTGGAGCACCCCGTGACGAACTCGGCCCTCAAACTCTTCATTCCCGGCCCCAGCCATGTGCGGCCATCGATTCTTCAAGCCCAGGCCATGCCCATGATCGGGCACCGTTCTGAGTTCATGAAAGAACTCCTCGCTGACGTCCTGCCAGGGATCCGATCCTGCTTCGGCACTCAAGGTGATGTCGCCGTTCTCTCGTGCAGTTCAACAGGCGCCATGGAAGGGATCAGCCGATCCATCATCCCGGCCGGAGGAAAGGCCCTCCACCTGACCAATGGCAACTTTTCCAACCTTTGGTGGCGCCTTGCCACGGCCTGTGGCATCGAAGCCATCGAAGAAGCCAAGGAATGGGGACAGGCCTGGGATGAAGCCTCTGCGGCAGAGGTCCTGGCTCAACACGGAAGTGTCGACGCGGTCTTCGTCTGTCACTGCGAGACATCCACCGGTGCTCTGTCGGACATTGCTGGAGTCGTTCAAGCTGTCCGCGCCGCCTGCCCCGATGCTTTGGTCTGCGTCGATGTCACCTCCAGCGCCGCGGGCGTTCCCATTGAAGTCGAAGCACGAGACATCGATATCGCCGTCGGTGGGGTTCAAAAAGCATGGGCCCTCCCCCCCGCACTGGCTCTCGCTACGGTCAGCTCCAGAGCACGCGCCAGGATGGAACAACTCCCGAATCGCGGGTACACCCATGACCTCCTCTCGACCTTGAACTATCAGGAAAAGAAGGGGATGACCACGACAACCCCCGCCATTCCCGTCCTCCAAGCCATGCGCGTACAACTCGGCGACATTGAATCCAGCGGCGGATTTCCTGCCCGCTTCGAAAAGCACGAGGCCATGCGAAAAATGGTGTTCGATTGGCTCACAGGGCATGAGTTTTCTGTGATGGCCGAGGAAGGCTTCCGCTCTCCCACCGTCACCTCGATCGGATGCAACGATCGTTTCACGATGAGTGACCTCGTTGCTGGATACCGGGAGGCGGGTTACTTCATTGCCGGAGGCTACGGCAAATCTAAAGAGACCCATTGGCGCATCGGGCACATGGGTGACCACACACCCCAGTGCGTCTCGGAACTCCTGACCATCACCGACGAGATTCTGGATCAGATTGGCTGCGCGACCCCTTCGGGAGCCTGAGATGGATCAGCCACAAGGGACTGCCCTGGACAAGCAACCTCTGGCAGACCTGAGTCGACAATTCGATTTCAATACTGGGTTTTTGACACAACTGACCCAGGACTGGTCGGATGAGGACTGGAACCATCATGCCGACGGCATGACCAATACGGGGCATTGGATCGTTGGCCACCTTGCCCATACTCGTCGTTGGATGCTCCGCCTGCTCTACCAGATCACCGAAGAAGAGCCGTGGGAAGCCCACTTCACCATCGGTGCTCCCCCGGACGGCCCATGCGAGGACGTCCCCGTCGACATGCTGATCAATGCCTTTCGCGAAGCCGGGAAAACCCTCGGCGAAGCCCTTTCAACGACAGCGCCTGAAAAGGCGCAAAGCCCGCTGCCCGCCCCTCTGACGGATGGATTTCCCGATGGAGGGAAAACCATCGAGAGTGGCGCCCGATTCCTGTTCTTTCACGAGGCGTATCATCTGGGGCAAATCGGCCTCTTACGGCGGTGCGCGGGCAAGACGGGCCTCTCCTGAGTTTCTTCTCTTCCTCGGAGTCTCACCATGGCTCAACCCTCTGATGCCGGCGGGATCGGGCCTGCCACTTACTTTCGAGTTTCAGCGACCATCTTCCTCGTCGTTGCCGTCCTCCATCTCCTCAGGGTCGTCAAGGGGTGGTCCCTCGAGATCGGAGGCACCCCCATCGCCCCGTGGGTCTCCGTCGTCCTCGGCTTGCTGCTTCTGTTCTTGAGTTGGAGTGGCTACCGCTACGCGAAGGTGAAGTAGGCGTCAATCCCAGCGCATCGCGAAGTGTTCGGAGCGCGTTCGTCCGGTCATCATAATGGTGACCCCGTCCACCACGATCTCCGGATGCACTGCGGCCAGATCTGTCGTTTCCTCGGGATCGTTCCCTAAGTCGTAGACCTCGACAGGAGCAGAAAGGCGGGGGCGATAGACTTTCCAGTCCCCGATGCGAACGGCCTGGCGATTCTTGGCGTATTCCCAATAGAGGTAGGGATGCTGCTCCTGAGCCTGTCCGTCACCTCGAAGAGTCGGCATCAAAGAGATTCCGTCGATTTCTTTTGAAGGCGAACCTCCGGCAGCCTCCACCAGGGTCGGAAGGAGGTCCCAGAAGGCGGCCACCTGATCTGTCGTCGAGTCCGGTGCAACATGCCCCGGCCACCGGACCATGAGAGGAACGCGGATACCCCCTTCGTACAACTGAGCCTTGCGACCCCGAAGGCCCCCTGAGCTTTGGAAGAACTCACGGTCAACACCACCCACCCAGGATGGGCCATTATCGCTAGTGAACAGGACGAGGGTGTTGTCTGCAATCCCGAGCGTCTCGAGGTGATCCAGCATTCGACCAATGTCCCGGTCCATCCGGGTAATCATGGCTGCATAGGCCGCACGGGGCGTGCGGTGCGGAAGATATCCAGCGTTGCCCGTATAGGGAGTCTCCTCAAAAGAGTCCTCGTACTCGTCCAGGCTATCGTCGGGGACCTGGAGGGCCAGATGTGGCACGATCGAGGCGAAGTAAAGCAGGAAGGGCTGGTCCGCGTTGTCCGTCATGAAGTCCAGAGCGTCTTCGAGGAGAAGATCGGGAGCATAGTCCTCTCCTGAATAGGCGCCGTACAACTCCGGATCGTTGGCATCCGACTCCTCCGGGAGGCGTTGATGCGCTTGGAACGCCTCGTTGGACAGAAGTTCTTTTTGTCCATCGCGCCACAGGAAGGTTGGATAGTAATTGTGCGCGACACGCTGGCAGTTGTAGCCGTAAAAATGGTCGAAGCCCTGCGTGTTCGGATCCCCCGTGGACCCCGTCCAGCCCAGGCCCCACTTCCCGATACAGGCGGTGACGTAGCCATTGGCCTGGAGGACATCGCCGAGGGTCTCGGTCTCCTCGGGCAGAGGTCGCTGCCCTTCAAGAGCGGGATCGTTCCAAACATCTCCCCGGGACCCCATCTCATCGTTACCCCGAATCGCGGCGTTGCCGGTGTGATATCCCGTGAGCAGAGTGCAACGCGCCGAGGCACAGACGGGGCTCCCCGAATAAGCTTGGGTGAAACGCATCCCCTCTCGAGCCAGGGCATCCAACCGGGGAGTCCGAATCTGGGTTTGACCGTAACTCCCGAGTTCCCCCCACCCCAAATCATCCGCAAGGATCAGAAGGATGTTGGGTTTTTCAGTTTTCTCCTCGACGACCTCTATTGCCCCGGCCGACTTCCCGAGGATGAGGAAAACCGCCAAGGAGCAACAAATGACTTCCGCCAGATACGTTCTGCGCCTCTCTTTGTCTCTCATGAGAGAAACAGGATACCAGCCTGCAATCCATCAGGTGCGCAACTCAAATCAGACACGTAAGATTCCCGTTCCATGGCTGACTCTCCTGACCTTTCTCGCCTCAAGATCAACAGAACAGGTGACTCCTCCGAGCCCACGCGCTCGGGAAAGAGCATCGGGCTTTTCGTGATCTCTCTGGGCCTTATCGTCCTGCTCATGGGGTGGTGGAATAACAACTCGGATCTATCCTCCGAGAACGTTCTCGTTGTCCAAACCAGCCGAGCCGGGAAACCTCGGGCTTCATCACCTGCAACAGGGGTTTCCGCCAACGGATATGTCGTGGCGCGACGACAGGCGGCTCTATCGACCGACATCCAAGGAAGAGTCGTCGAGCTCCCCGTCGAGGAAGGTGCCCACGTCGCCAAAGGCGATCTCGTTGCTCGTCTCGACACCCGACAATTGGAAACAGGCCTCGCCCAGGCCCGCGCAGATCTTGAGCAAGCCAAAGCCACGCTGTCCCTTGCCATGCTGGAGTTTTCTCGACGAGAGACCCTGCTTGTGACAGGAGACATCAATCAAGAAGCCATGGATCGAGCCACAGCGGACAAAGTGCGAGCCCAGGCGACCGTGGACAGCCAACAATCCCGTGTCGATGAAATTGAAGTCATGATCGACAAGTCCTCTGTGTACGCACCCTTCTCAGGCGTCATCACGGCAAAAAACGCTGAGATCGGTGAAGTCGTCAGTTCCCTTGCTGGAGCTGGACCTGACTCCAGAGCCGCGGTTGTCACTCTGGTTGATTTCGAGTCGCTCGAAGTCCAAGTGGAGCTCGCCCAGACCAGCCTTTCCGCTGCAACCGTCGGCGGTCTAGTCGACATCTATCTGGACGCGTGGCCCACTGAGAAAATCGAAGGAAAGGTGCGACAGATTTGGCCTACAGCCAATCGACAGAAAGCGACGGTGGAGTTGCGGGTCGTTTTTCTGCAACAGAACCCTCGGGCTCTCCCTGAAATGGGTGTACGAGTCGTGTTCCGGGAAGACCTCGAAGACATCCCCACAGAAATCGACCCCTCATGGGTCTGGGTCCCCAACTCTTCCATCATCTCCCGCGACGGTGAACCCGCTGTCTTTCTCTACCAGTCTGGAAAAGCCGTACGCCAGCCGGTCACCCTCGGCGGAGAACCCACCTCAGGCTCCTCTCCTATTAGCGAAGGCCTCACTGAAGGAGACATGGTGATCCTCCATCCTCCTGTCGATCTACAGGACGGCCAGAGCGTTGCCTTGGATAAATCTTCATGACGGCCCTCATCAAAATGCGCGGAATCAGCAAGGTCTACCGACGCGGTGAAGAAGAGGTCCGGGTTCTCAAAAATCTCGATTTTGACGTGAAAGCCGGCGAATCGGTCGCCCTCATGGGACCCAGCGGGTCGGGAAAGACCACGATCCTCAACCTCATCGGTGCCATTGACCACCCCGACCAAGGCTCCATTGAGGTGAACGGAATGGACATCACCTCCATGAAATCTTCGGCCCTCCCCGCGTGGCGTTCGCGACACATCGGATTCGTTTTTCAATCTTTCAATCTGGTTCCCGTCCTCACGGCTCTTGAAAACGTCATGCTTCCCCTCCTCCTCACCCCCCTCAACATGCAAGAGAGGGTTCAACAAGCCACCTTCGCCCTGGATGTTGTGGGACTCGCTGACCGGAAAGATCACCGCCCCCGGCAACTCTCCGGCGGACAAGAACAACGCGTCGCCATCGCCCGAGCCATTGCCACCGACCCGGACATTATCCTGGCCGATGAACCCACCGGTGATTTGGACAGAGAATCTTCCACGGCCGTCATGGATCTCCTCGACCAGTTGAACCGTGATTTAGGGAAGACCCTTGTCATGGTGACCCACGATCCTCTTGTGGGATCCAGAGCGCAACGTACGCTCCACCTCGACAAGGGCCTTCTCGAAGAACAGGAACACACCGCCAAGTCGACGACCTCGTGAGAACTCCCTGGAGGCTGGTTACCGGACACCTGCGGACCCACTGGCTCCGCAGCGGGCTCACCATGCTGGCGATGAGCCTCGCTCTGTTTCTCTTTTGCTTCGTTGTCTCCGTCGTCACATCCCTAGAGCAGGCCATCACTTCGGCAGCAGCCAATCGACTCATCGTTCAGTCGGCGGTCTCCCTCTTCGTCAATCTCCCTCTCGACTATCAGGCCAAAATCGAAGGAGTGCCGGGCGTCGCCGACGTCTCCAAGATGCAGTGGTTCGGCGGGTACCACAAAGACGAAGGCAACTTCTTCGCCCAGTTCGCAGTCGATCACGACCAATTCTTCGACATGTACGCAAGAGACATGACCATCGCTGAAGGTCCTGGGCAAACAACGGGGCCGGCAGCTCGTCAAGCCGCCTTGACCGCCTTCTCGGCAGACCGTCGCGCCTGCATCATCGGCCCCGGGCTCGTTCACGATTTTGGTTGGAAAGTCGGCGACACCGTTCCGATCACCGCCCGCATTTTCACCAAGGACGACGGATCGGCGTGGGACTTCCTCGTGGTGGGAATCTACGAACCCACAAAATCCAACGTCGACGACCGGACACTCTGGTTTCGTTATGACTATCTTCGGGAAACGCTCATCGCCGAAGGCAGAGCGCGAGAGTTGGGGACCGGGGTTTACGTCGTCAACGTGGCTCCTGGATCGAATCCGGCCCAGGTCAACGAACAGATCGATGCTCTCTTTTCTCACGGACCTCAGCGGACAAAGACCACAACAGAGGCAGCCTTTCAGACCTTCTTTGTCGGCATGTTGGGCAATGTCCCTGCGTTTATGGGAAGCATCGGCGGTGCGATCGTCTTTGCGGTCCTCTTTAGCGTGGTGAACACCATGCTCATGGCAGGACGCCAGAGAAGGAACGAACAGGGCATCCTCAAAGCACTTGGATTTCCAGCACGAACCATCGCTCATCTGCTCATTGCCGAGGCGCTTTTCCTCAGTTTCCTCGGAGGATCCACGGGAGTTGTTGTCGCGAAGGTTCTAGAAGATCCCCTCCGTGACCTCATGGGAGGCAACCTCCCCAACTACCACGTCGCCCTGTCAACAATCGGACTGGGTCTTCTCGTCTCTCTCGTCGTGGGAATCGTCGCGGGTCTGGGTCCGGCTATGAGTGCGATGCGACTCGCGCCAAGTGAAGCTTTGGGAAGTGAAGGCTGATGCTCCTCCCCCTTCGTTACACCGTCCGAAATGTTTTGGTCCGGCAGACCTCAGCTCTTTTGACCATGCTCGGCATCGCATTGACCGTAGCTGTCTTTGCCGGAGTCATTGCTCTTCGAGATGGTTTTGAAGCCCTTTATCGCCCTCGAGGCGACGAAAGCCTCGTCATCTATATGCGACCCGGCGCCACATCGGAAGGTGAGTCCATCATTCGGAGGAGTGAGGCCGAGATTCTCATCAAAGAGCGCCCTGAGATCGACCGGAACGACAAAGGGCTTCCTCTCGCTGCAGCAGAGACCTTTCTCGCTGTCTATCTTGAGAAGCGTGAAGGGGGCACCCTCACCAACGTGCCCCTGCGGGGCATCCAATCCATGTCCCTTGAGATCCTGGGAGACAACGTCCGCCTCGTGGAGGGACGATGGCTGCAATTTGGTTCTGACGAAGTGGTCGTGGGTCAGCCTTTGACCGAACGCATGAGAAATGCGCGCGTCGGAGACACCATCAATCTCAACATCACCCCCTTCAAGGTCGTCGGCGTCTTTGAACATCAAGGCGCCCAGGGCAATGAAGTCTGGGGAGATGTAGATCGCATGATGGAAGCCCTTGAGAGACCGGTATATCAGCGAGTGATCGCGCGACTCCGCCCAGGGACAGACATCGGCGCCGTGGCAGAGGAATTACGAAATCACTCCAGGACTCCCATGAAAGTGCTTTCCGAAAAGGACTATCTCGCTGCGCAGACTCCTCTGCTGAGAGCGCTCCTCTCTTTCCTCGCTGCATTTCTCACGCTCATCATGGGTGCCTCGGCTGTCCTCGGAGCGATGAACACCATGCTCGCTTCGGTCGCTTCCCGAACCCATGAAATCGGTGTGCTGCTGTGCCTCGGGTACAGTCGCATCGCGATCTTCCTCACCTTTCTCATTGAGGCGGCCTTTATCGGCCTGATCGGGGGAAGCGCGGGGATCTTGCTTACCCTCCCCTTCGACGGACTGGAGACGGGAATGACGAACTTCAACACCTTCACCGATGTGTCCTTCGCGTTCCGCGTCACTCCGGAATTGATCGCCACCTCGTTTGTGCTCGCCTTTGTCCTCGGTCTCATCGGAGGAACGATTCCCGCCTGGCGAGCGGCCCGCCTCACCCCCGTGAATGCCCTGAGAACCTTCTAGAGACTTAACGGTTCCGGTTCCCCACCTCGCGCGGTCGGAAGTGAAGGAGGTGCGATTCACAATATTCTTGGAGCAGGGGCCGATCTTTCTCTCCGATCATGGCGTCCACCTGCTCTTGCGTCAGTGGCCAGGGGCGCTCCGCAAAAGCCTGATCGAGCAGCTGAATCGCGATAGCATCATCACACCGTTGCACCAGATCCTCCAACGACTCGACGGGACCCGTTCCATCAGCGACGGCCTTTCTCGACATCATGAGCCCATAGGCCGTTGTACGAGGACTGCGCCACACGCCATCTCCATCGACCTCGATCCACACGGGGTTGGTTGCTCCGAAGGTGTAATCCTCCATGGTTGGCCAGAAAGCAGCCTCTTCACCATCGCCCACCACGACACACACGAGATGAGCATCAAAGGCAGGGGCGGGAATGCGGAACTCCGCTGTCATTGCGAAGGGGCCCTCCTCCTGCTCGCCAAAGTCCATTCGGGCCGACTCGACCCCGTTCAGATACACGATTGCAGAGCGCGGCGTGACCCAGGCTGGACTCCGAACCGTCAGGGCCACATCCAGAACCCCGTCTTCGGGCTCGAGCTGATCACCCATCCCCGCCTGACCATTGACGAGAACGTCACAAAAAATCCCAAGTGAAATTGACGCCCTTCCCTCCAACAGCGCGTCGGAGAGAGCGTCCACGTCCAGATTCGCAGGGTCGTCCGTGGACGAAGCGATATAGGTGCGCCCTTTCCCTACATGCTCTCCCACGGTGTGACTATCGGTCGATCCGACTCCCACCAACAACTCGCCATGGTTCAAGAGCGCGAACCAGTCCTGGACGATATACAGGGGGTCGACCTTGAGGTCCGTCGCGTTGATGACTTCGATCCCGTCGAACAAGAAGGGTGTGTTCACGACGCGACGACCGCTGTGTCGGTTGAGCGTCGTTTTCCCAAAGGGTCCCGTATCGATCGCGGGCCAGCGAGGGTGATTAAGGAGAATGACCTTCGCCCCCTTCGCCCGCATTTCCCTCATCGTCTCAGTCCAATCTTTCCCTCTGGTCTGAGGCACTTCTTCGTCCACGTCGAGGGGAAATGCTGTGTAGTGACCTAGTTCGTTGTCCACCTCATTTCCGATGACAGAGGTGAAGAAAGGATTGAACCCCATCTCCTCCTGCCAGGGCCTGTAGTCGATGTTGTGGTTATGGTCCGTTGCAACCGCCAGTTCCACGCCTTCGGCGGCAAGCGTCACCATCCTCTCTTCAATAGTCGCGTCCCCGTGTCCGCTAAAGGTCACCGTGTGAAGGTGAGTGTCGGCTGAGATATCCCCGGATGTATCCACTTCTCTTTCCACCGCCAGGTGAATCGACTCCTCGCTTCCGAAGGCCACCTCGACCTGGGCCTGATCAAGACCCCATTCCACGCCCTTGCTCGCTGTCACGGTGTAGTGGCCACCAGGAACAGAAAATGTCGCGTGGCCATCACCCACGTAGACCACACCCGGCCTCACAGCCGTGTGGTTCCCCACAACATCAAAGATTTCTGGGAGCGGACCTTCTTTCGGTTCGATCGTGATACGGACCGGAAGGGGCTCGCCCACCGGACCTACCACAGAAACCTCCAGTCGACCCAGTTGATAGTGCTCGGCAACGGTTGCCCAGAAGATCCGGACCTCGCCAAGGAGGACATCGTCAGCAGGATCATCCGGCTGGAAGGAGAGGGTATTCACACCATCCTTCAGCACTCCCTTGGGGAGAGGGTAGGGATAGGTGCCCCGGTCCGCCGTTTGCACGAGCGTTCCGACCGCCTCTCCGTTCACCACAATGGTCCAGAGGTTGTGAATGTCCTGGTGCAGTACAGAGAGGATCACTTCATGGGAGTTGGCCACAGCCTCGAATTCCAAATCGAGACGACTCCCCTCGGGGGAAACGGCAACGTCCGCCCAATCCTCGACATCGTCATTGCCCAGATGGTGAACTTCACCATCGACCAGAATGTCCTGCTGGGAAAATGCCACCGTTGGCAAGAAGACGAACAGGGCGACAAAGACCCATCCCCTGTGCCACACAAATCTTGAGGGTCCCCTTTTCATGAGCACAACGCTAGCGAGAGAGGACGAATCTCACAAGTCGGATCAGGCCTCACTGTGGCGGCCTGCGAGGTTGCGAGACACTTCAATCAGGTCATTCACGGAGATACCCTTTCGATGGTTCCCCAGCATGAACAAGCCCGGTGACTGTTTGAGGAGCATGTCCAGTTTCTCCTGCCTCCCTGGATGGTCTAGGTCATAGCGTGGGAGAGCCGCCTTCCACCGGGCGATCGACAGCCAAGCCGGCTGCGGAGAGACCGCCTTCCCTCCTAAGTTCAAAATCGGCCCCACTTCAGACAGAACTCTCTGCTCGATGGTCGCGTCGTCCTCCTTCAAAATCTCCGGATGACGAGCACCCCCCAAGAAGGTGCGTAGCACAACCCAGCCTTCACTCGCTC